>JBPCLK010000033.1:0-57183 GCA_051003355.1 Chthoniobacterales bacterium
TGCCAGGAGCGATACATCTCAGGGTTCAGATTTCCTTGTGCACCCAGGAGCTTTTCCGGTGGTCCGAGCTCAGCCCCGTTAGGCGCGCGCAGGTCTGCGGGGAAATTATGCTCCATTTTGTAGACGACCTCGCCGGCGACGTTGACCAGGTAGTCGCCGGGATCGAGACCCGGAATCACCGAATTCGCACCTGCTTTTTCGTTATGCAGGATCCGGTATTGGCCGGTCGTATCGGGTTTCAGCTTCTCGTGAAAAGCCGGCAGGTTGCCAGCCTGGACGCGCGGCGGGTTGGCGCCCAATTCGACTTTTTGAAAAGTCGTCGCCGGGACATAGACCGTGGAAGCGTCATTGAGTTTAAGCAGGATCGGCCCCAGCACGAGGGCGGAAGCGAGCGCTCCCGCGAGGATTGCGATCTGTTGAAACTTGGGAGTCGCGCCCACCAGGAAGCCGGTTTTTAGATCCTGCGACGTGGTGCCTCCATTCGAGGAGGCGATGCAAACGATACCGCCGATGGAAAGCGCCGTGACAAAATAGTGCGGCCCGGTCCAACCGATGAAGAGGAAGACGAGGCAGGTCAGCAAAAGTGTCGCCACCGTCATGCCGGAAATCGGGTTCGAAGAAGACCCGATCTCGCCCGTCAGACGCGATGAAACGGTGACGAAAAGAAAGCCGAAGCCGACGATGAGCAGCGCACCGAGGATGTTCCCCTGCAGGTTCAGCTGCGGCACGATCATGATGGCGGCGAGTAAGGCGATGCAGCCGCCCACGACCAGCTTCATGGACAAATCCTGATCAGTTCGCGGAGCTGCGCTGACTTGGCCCCTGCGACCTTTCAGATCGGCGAGGCCTCCTTTAAGTCCGTGCCAAATCGTCGGCAGGGATCGAAAAAGGCTAATGATACCGCCGGCGGCGACCGCTCCGGCGCCGATGTAGAGGACGTAGGCGCCTCGAATGTCGCCGGGCGACATCTGGCTGATCGGCACTTCGCCCGGAGCGATGATCCCGTTACCGAGACCTCCGAAAAACTTGATTGCCGGGATGAGAACGAGATACGCCAGCACACCGCCAGCGCACATGATCGACGAGATACGGGGTCCGATAATATAGCCGACGCCGAGCAGCGCCGGATTCAATTCCATGGCCAGCGAGCCCGCTCTAAAGGGCGCGCCGAAGACCTTCTCAGGTATTTCCTTCCAGGCATAGAAGGCGTCCATCGCCGCGTAGTAGAGAAACCCGATTCCAAAGCCGCTAAAAATCACTTTGCCGCCACTGGCCGCTTCATCCGCGCCCTCGCCGCCGCTTTCCATCCCCTCGCGCGAAGCCGCTGCCTTCAACACCTCGGCGCATGCGGTGCCTTCCGGATATTTGAGGAGACCATGCTGCTCGACGATTAGCGCCCGTCGCAGCGGGATCATCATGAGAATGCCTAACAACCCCCCGAGCACCGCCACGAGCATGACGCGCGTAATCTCGAGATCAAACCCGAGAATCATGATCGCAGGCATGGTCACGCCGAGGCCGAAGGCAATCGACTCGCCCGCCGAGCCGGCGGTTTGCACGATATTATTCTCGAGGATGGTGGCGTCGCGCATGCCCATCTTGGAAAAAAGCCGAAAGAGGGTGATCGAGATCACCGCGACCGGAATGGAAGCGCTGACTGTGAGGCCGACCTTGAGGACGAGGTAGAGCGACGACGCGCCGAAAACGATGCCGAGGAGAGTGCCGACGATGAGCGGGATGATCGTCAATTCCCGCATCTGCACGCTGGCCGGGATGTAGGGCTTGTAATTGGCCGCCAGCGGATTGGAGGGTTTAGACCCGACGATGTCTGGCATTTCGTTAGGCGGATTTCTTGGATCTACTTTCGACATCAACGGCTCCTCCAAATCGGAATTCGAAGAGCAGAGCGGGAATGGCCGCGCATGGCAATACAAAATGCGCCCGTGTCGCCGCCTTGATTTTTTCGCGGACCACGAACGGCCGTTAGGGTTCGGCGAAATTGTAATCGCTTCTCACGCGAATTACGGCGAGCGGTGGTGCAGGGAAATGAGCCGCGCTACCAAGACAAAAAAAGATGCTGTCCAGGATGAAACTGCCGACTGGCTGAAGCGGCTAACGCTCTTCGGCGCCAGCGCCCGCGGGTTTGTCTACTTTGTCGTCGGGGGCATGGCTTTCCGCGCTCTGGCTTACTCCGCTTGGGAGACAAGCGGTTTTCCGGGCGCTTTTCAGACGATTACCGAGGCGCCCTTGGGCCGTGTCCTTTGCGCCTGTGTTGGCCTGGGGTTGGCGGCGTTCGCACTCGCGCGAGTTCTGGAGGCTGTCCTGGTTCTTCGCTCGCGCGGGAAAGAGGCGTGGTTAGGCGAAAGTCTGGGTTTGCTGCGCGTTTTGATTGATGGCGCCATCGGGGTATTTGCCTTTCGCGTGGCCTTTCGGCCCTCGACCGACCGCAGCAGCAGCTCCTCGGAATGGGCCGCGCTGGTCTTAGCGCAACCTCAGGGTCGCTGGATTCTCGGCCTGATCGGCGCTGCGATCGTAGCCGCGGGGGTATTCCAATTGAGCAAAGCTTTCCAGAAGCAGGAATTGCCGCTGTGGGCCTTCTGCATCGCCTTCTACGGACGAAGCACCTACGCGCTGCTGCTCATTTTGTTCGGCGCTTTCTCGATCACGGCGGGAATTTTTCGCTCGTCTGGAGAAGTGCGAGGCATCAGTGGTGCGCTTGGATTTCTGCAAAACCGGATGGCGGGCTCGCTCATCCTGATTTTCCTCGGCTGCGGCATGGTTGCGCACGGCGTGATGTCCTCGATCGAAGCGGTCCGGAAATCGCGCGAAACAGCCGACGAAGAGACTTAGCAGCGGGATATTCCGGTCTAAGTGGAGGTTCCCCGCTAGGACCGTCTTCCGTGAGGGGTTATGGAGATGGACGACCGGCAAGTCTTCTGAGTTACCGGAGGCCATCGGGATGGGTCGCTTTACGCTTCGAAATCCCGCAAACCGCTGAGCGCTGATTTCTCTTCTCGGTCGGCTTTCCGCCCGATCACGCTCATGCTGCCATCGGCCTCCAGGATCACGGCTTCAACGGTCGCCAGGGAAGCGTGACCTGCACTACGGAGCGCGGCTTCGACGCCAGCGGCAGTCACGCGTTCGTCGCGCAGCGCGGTTTGATTTAGTTGACCCCGCAGCGCGAGCAGGCGGGGCTCGCTCTTAACCAATCTGCGCCAAGTCGCCGAACGCACTGAGAGCCAGGCGACGCTCCACTGCATGCCGACGAGCAACCCAAGCGCGAGTAAACCCTCCGCGAGCGAGACATCTTTTGAGAGAATGATCGTGGCAAACGTTGAACCGAGCGCAATCGTGACGATGAAGTCAAAGGCATTCATCTTCGAGAGCGTGCGTTTGCCCGAGATGCGCAGCATCACAACCAGGGCCGGGTAGGCGAGTAGCGCGGTCAAAAGCGTTCGGCCCAATTTGGCCCAGTCCTGGAAGAACATACCTTTTCCAATCGCTCCTCGGAGCTTGATCAGCTTGTTTAAGGACGCAAATTTTCCGCTTCTGCGCTGGCTCCGCCCATTAAAGGAGCAGGTGAAGGGCAGCTAGCTGGTCGCGGGAGCGGCGTGTCTCGCAGCCGCCCCCTACGGCTTTTCGTAGCCCAGCACGAGGGCCTCGAGTTTCCCTTTGCCTGGATCCTGCCGGAAAGTAACCCAGGCCTGCCGCGTCGCCCGACGCGGCAGATAAGGCAGATCGAATTCGCCGCGCTCTTTTTCGCGGCCCGGAACCTGGAGCTCGACCGCGAGATGCACATTTTCAGCCGTGGCGTCGCCCTGATTTTCGACCGAGACGGGGACAGCAAAATAGCCATCGTGTTTCTCCGCAGCTCCCAACCGCATCTGCGGATTGGCCGGCTTGTCGCCAAACGAAAAAGCTTCGAAGAGCAAAAGGCCGACGATGCTCAGGAGAAGAACGAGCGAAAAGACGAAGACAGTCCACTCCAGCCAGTTTTTTTGCGGCCTTTTCATTGCACCAGAAGCCGGCCGGCCGACGCGCCCAGGGTCGCGACAAAGCCGAGCACGATCGTCTCTGCCACCGCCGTGATCAGGGCGACCTGATCAAAGCGCCCGAAAAACCAAAGGACGCCCGCTCCCACGACCAAAGCCACGGCGTAGCTCGCGACCGTGCCGACGAGAACGGAGGAGAGGCCATTTCGCCTGACGAAGCGGCGTGATCCGGAAAATTCGATGTAGTAAAGGATGAGCAGAGCAAGCAGAAGCGAGAGCAACATGAGGAAGAGAAGTTGCGCGATCGAGCTTTCCGTGGCGATCGCTACCACTTCTTCGGTCGGTGCGACGTTGGCTGCAAAAAGAGCGGCGCCGCAGGCGGCTATGACGAGCTGACCTTCAAATCTGACCTCGCCTTTGGCAGAAGTCTTTTGACGCTCTTTTTTCATTTCGTCATCGTCTCCCTGCAACCCGAGTTGGGCGGTGCCAACCGAGATGCCGATCGCCACGGTCATGGCTTCGATGACAATCTTCCCCAGCACTTCCGCTTCACCCGTCGTTCCGGAAATACGCCCCAGCAAGAGAAGGAGCGCGGCCGCGACGAGCAGGCCGAGCCCGAGTTCTTCGACCGAATCGATCACCACTTCGGACCAACAGGAGTCCGTATGCAGCCCGGCGTAATGATTGTAGCCGAGGAGAAGGACGAAAGTGGCGAGGACGCAAAGCAGCAATCGCAACGGGCCGGCGACCAGGCCGGTCTGCCAAACCTCCATGGTGTAGAGGAGGGGCAGGCTGAACATGAGCCCGCCAGCGATACCGCGCGCATATTCACGAAGGGATTGCCCGATGGTCGGGCCGGCTTGTTCTTTCACCTCGATTAGTGAAGCGCAACTCCGCCGCGGTGGCCAATCTCTCTTCGGGGCATTGGGTCAGTCGAAGAATTCGCGAGTGATTCCCCGCGAAAATCAGGTTAAGCTTTGTCTCTCCTTGCGAAAGAATAACCAGGGTATTTTATGAAACCATTCCATCTGCTCCTCGTCGCCCTTGTGGGCACCATTTTTTTAACGCCGTTCTCCGGGGTGGCAGCCAATATTGCCGGTGATCCGGGTGGCCACACCAACCGCGGGGTGAAATACGCGCAGAAAAAAGAGTACGACAAAGCGATCGAGGAATTCACCAAAGCCATCGAAGCTCAGCCGAAAGACCCGAAGAACTACCGCAACCGTGCGCTCACTTATCGATTGATGGGCGAAGCGGCCAAATCGAAGGCCGACTACGCCAAGGCCTTCAAGCTCAGTCCTGAATCCGCTAAGTCTTTGACTAACCATGCCCGTCAGCTTTACCGGGACAAGAAAACGAAAGACGCTCTCGAAGAGCTGGGCAAGGCCCTGGAGATCGATCGGCGCAACCGGCCGGCCTTACGCTTACGAGGTTACATCTACCTGCAACAGAGTGAATGGAAGAAGGCGATCGCCGACTATGACGTTGCCATCAACACCATTGCCGAGGTGGACATCGAAGGACGCATGCGCCGCGCTTTTGCCTATCGCAACCTGAAGCAATACGACAAAGCGTTGGAGGATTTTGACAAAGTCATCGAGGCGCAACCCAAGGATGTCGAAGCCTACCGCCGGCGCGTCTACGTGTATCGGGAGATGAAGCAGAACGACAAAGCCATCGCTGATCTGCAAACGGTCCTGAAGCTGAAGCCCAACGATAAAGACGCGCAGCAGCAGTTAAAAATACTGGAGAAGGAAATGAAGCCAAAGGGTAAGAAGGCGTAACTTTACTGCCGTTAGGCATGGGACCAGCCGTCGGGCGACGCACGTATCACGAGCATGATCGTTAGTCTATTCCTGCGCCGCCCCGCCTTTTTCCCCATTCTTCTCTTTCTCCTCGCCAGCTCGCTCGCGGGAGCGGCTCAACCTAACGACCAGGTTTTGCGCGCTCAGCTTTTCCTCGATAGTTCGCCTTTTAAACCCGGTGCGATCGACGGCAAGTGGGGTGAGTTCATGCGCAAGGCCTTCATGCGTTACGAGGAGTCTCAGGGTAAGACGGTTCTCGAGCTAGCCGACAAGCCTCCGGCCCAATTTGACCTGCCCGGCGATCAGGCTCGGCCGCTCCTAACGAGCTACACTCTGACCGAGGCCGATCAAAAGTTTGTCGGGGAGGTGCCTGAGAGCCATGGCGCGCAGGCTAAGATGGAAAGCTTGCCCTACCGCAGCTTTCTGGAGCTGGTCGGCGAAAAATTTCATGCCCGGGAGGATTTTCTGAAAAACATTAATCCTGCCTTTAACTGGCAGACGGCCAAGCCCGGCGACCAGGTGCAGGTGCCTAACGTGACTACGCCTTTTGAAGTGCAGGAAGCCATCGACCTGAAGAGACAAACCGAGGAGGCCGAAAAAGCGAATACCCTGCCGACGGAAGACAAGAAGCCGGAAGCGGAAAAATTTGCTTTGTTTGTGAGTGTCAAAGACAAGATCATGGAAGTGAAACAAGGCGGCAAGCTGGTCGGCAGTTATCCCATCACGCCCGGTTCCAAGTCGCTGCCGGCGCCGCTGGGCGAATGGTTCGTGAAGGGCTTCGCCTGGATGCCGACTTTCCGCTGGGACGAGGCGATGCTGCATTCCGGCGAGCGGAGTAAAGACTTCTATCAACTCCCTGCGGGGCCCAATAATCCCGTCGGAATTGTCTGGATGGAGCTTAACCACAAAGGCAGTGGTCTCCACGGGACCGAAGCGCCCGAAACGATCGGTCGCGCGACCAGTCACGGTTGCATTCGGCTCTCCAACTGGAACGCACTTGATCTCGGGAAAAAGGTGCTGCCGGGCGTGCATGTGACGATTCGTTAGGTAAAATGAGCGACGCCTGTAGACGCTTCCCAGTGGGAAGCGCGGGTCTCGATTTTAGCTTGCCGGGCCGCCACCGCGTCCTCACTTATCCCCGCGCTTCGCAGAGCGAATCGTCTACCTTCTTCGCGTCATGAAAACTTTCTTCGCCACGACTTGGGAAAATCTTTCCAGCAGTTACTGGTTTATCCCGACGATCATGTCGATTTTGGCGACCGGGCTCTCGTTTCTCACCGTCCACATCGATACGCTGGTTAATGCGAAGTGGGCGCGCGCCGCGGGCTGGATTTGGGCGGGCGGGCCGGAGGGGGCGCGCAGCGTTCTCTCGACCATCGCGGGTTCCACCATCACGGTCGCCGGCGTCGTCTTCTCCATCACGATCGTAACGCTCTCCCTGGCTTCCTCGCAGTTCGGCCCGCGTCTCCTACGCAACTTTATGGGCGATCGCGCGACCCAGTTTGTGCTCGGCGTTTTCGTGGCCACTTTTCTCTACAGCCTCCTCATCCTGCGCACGATTCGAGGGACCGATGCGACCAGTTTCGTTCCTTTTCTTTCCGTTACCTGCGGCATTCTCTTCGCCGTCGCTTCGGTCGGCTTTCTGATTTTCTTCATTCATCACGTGCCGCATTCGATTTTAGCCGAAAATCTCGTCGGCCGGGTTGCGGAAGAATTGCAGTTCCGCGTCGAGCGCCTCTACCCGGAAGAACTAGACAACGAACCGCGCGAGCACAAAGAAGACATCGACCGCAAATTGCCAGGAAAATTCGCGGAGGAAGCGCAATCGATCGATTCGCAGAAAAGCGGCTTCATTCAAGCCATCGACAAAGATCGTCTGCTCAAACTGGCGACACGTGAGGGCCTCGTCATCCGGTTGTCTCGCCGTCCGGGTGATTTCGTGGCAGAGGAAGCAATCCTGGCGACGGTATGGCCGGCCGACAAGATCTCCGAGAAGGTCATCCGGGAATTTTACGAAGCCTTTTTTTTCGGATGGCACCGGACGCCTAATCAAGACATCGAATACGCCATCGATCAGCTGGTCGAGGTGGCGGTGCGTGCGTTGTCGCCGGGAATCAACGATCCCTTTACCGCCATGAGCTGCATCGAGTGGCTTGGGGTTGCCTTGATCCAGGTGGGCCGGCGCAAGATTCCATCGGCTCTGCACTACGATGAGGAAAGTCAGCTGCGCCTCGTCACCGACGTGACCGATTACCCTGGTATCGCCGACTCCGCCCTCAATCAAATCCGTCAATATGGCCGCAGTAGCGTCGGGGTCGTGACCCGCTTGCTCGACATGATCGCGCGGGTCGCGCCCGAATTGAAACGCCCCGAGGATCGGCAGGTCTTGATGGACCATGCTGCAGCGATCTACGAGGATGGAGTGGGAGAAGCAAAGCACGACCGGGATCGAAACGATATCGAGACCGTTTATTTGCGCGCGCGAAAAGCACTCACCCGAGAGGATGCAGAGGCCAGCGGAACGTAAGTGTCGCTGAGATGGCCGGGCGTCCGGAAGAACCTGCGGACCGTCAGGCCAGGAAGCGTTCCTCCTAATAGCGGTAAATCGCAGCAGCACCTGTGGTCGCAGGCATTTGCCTGGCGGGGATGACCAGAACATCGCCGCCGCGCGCGCGCACGAGATCGCCCAGGTCATCGAGCAAATCAGCATCGTCTTCCGTTTCGCTAGACTTCACTTCTCCATTTTCCGCCTCGAGACGGCCCGGGATTTGGCGAGCTATTTCGTCAGCCGAGCCCGATACTGCGGCTCCATGACCTGCCAGGCATGTTCACGCATCTCCTCGGCAGAGAGAGCGGCAGGATCGATCTCGACAGACTCGGGCGAACCGGAGCACTGCCAGCCCGTCCAGAGTGTGATTCCAAAAGTCTCGATCCTCGGCTAATGCGCTAAAAGATTGCAGGGCGAAATTGACCTTTTCCGGTTCGCCCTTCTCCTCCAGTGCTCGTTCGAGCGCTTTGAGCAGGTGGCGGAAACGAATCGGGTCTTGCTGATTCTCAGATGATGCCGTGGTTTGGCTGGTAAAGGGAGAGACAAGACGACTTATCGGCAGCGGTCAATTCAGTCAGGGTTTGTCTGCTCAAGCGGATCGAATTTTTAACTCATATTTTGGATGACCGGAACCCCGCGAGCGGGAAAGGCCGGGGTGGAGAAAATCCTGCCTAACGAGACTTCTTTTTGGTCTTGACAGCCTTCGCCTTTTTATCGCTCACAACCGGTCTCATTCGGGTGTTTTTCTTGGTCGAACCGGCCACCTTGGTTTTCGGACGGTTGGCGGAGTCGGGCATCGCGGTGCGGGCTTTCGCCTGCACGCTCATTTTCTTTTTAGGCATTATCTTCAGTGGTCATCGCACCTTCGGCCGTCGTTGTCACAGTCTGTGCCGTCGCATTGCTCAAAAGCGGAAGCTGAGACCAACGAAGGGCTGGTAATCGGGTGCCGTTCGGGCCAGGCCGAAATTGCAGCCAAAATCGACCGAGGCGTTAGGCAGGATTTGATAAACAAACCCGGTGTCAATGAAGGCGGCGTGGCTGGCAGAGGAGGTGCCGGTGACCACACTGTAAAATTCCACATAAGTGCTCAGCTTATCGGTGAAGAGTGTGTGCCCGAGGAGGACCGCATTGATGAAGGCGGGGTCGTAGCCGTCATCGGCGCTGTTGCGCACAAAGTTGACGCCCGATTGCAGTCCCAGCCCGAAGCCAGCGGGGAGCGAAGCTTGGAAAGGCACGCTCAGGCCGCCTTCGATCGAGTCATTGCCGAGGTTGCTGGTATTGGTCGGGAATTTTAAGAAAGGAATCAGACCGACTGCCACCGGACCGCTGTCGTTGCCCAGAAGGTTGATCTTGCTTTGCAGAACGAAGTCACCCAAGCCGTTTTGGGTTTGGCTCCTTCTCGGCGCTTCCTCCCGCATGTGCACGTGCAGGTAGCCCCCGTAGCCCAGGTCCAACTCAATGTTGGGAGTAAGACCCATCCGGAAGTTGAAAGGCAGCACATTCCATTGCTGGACGGTGGTATGAGCATTCGGCTCATCGAGGAGATAGCTCAGAACGCTGGTCTCAAAGTAGAAGTGGCCCGCGTCCACGGTGTAAGGGCCCGTCGATTGGCTCGGGCGATCCGCGGAGAAGCTCCGTAATTGGTTGTCCGGTGTGGGATGTAAGAGGTTATCCTGACTCTTATCTGCCGACGCGGGTGCGTCCGGCGGTGGTCCGGCCGAGGCGAGAAATCCTCCGAGACAGAGAGTCGCGAGGAAGAAGAGCCACTTCATGAATTTCCTTTCCGAATAAGATTGTCATTCATTCTATCCCTCTCGTTCAGCTTCGTTAGTCTTCTTCTCTTCCGACCTAACGGCTTCCTCCTCTGCGCGCGCTTTCCATAGCGGCCGAGGGGGCGCCCCGTCTCGCGGTGCCGGCCAGCCTTCTCGCTGCCGACCACGCTCGCCATCGGTCGATTCGGTTTGATCGTGAAACAAATGCACCTGCGTCTCGTAGGGCATATCGATGCGCGCCTCGTCGAGCGCGAGCTTGATCGCTTGAATGACAGCGGCCTTCACTTTCACCACATCAGCCCGCCGGCTGTGGGTCCACCAGCGAGCGCGGATGGTGACCCAGCTCGCCCCCAGATCCCAGGCCAACGCTTCGGGAGGCGGATCGCTTTCCACCTCGCCCACGCTGGCGAGAGCGCTTTTGATGACTTTGCACGCCTCGCCGATGCCGTCGCCGTAGCCGACGCCGACGTCATATTGGCTCCGCCGTTTTTCATGCGCCGTCTTCACCAGCAGGGCGTGGGTGTAGATTTCGCTGTTGGGAATGACGATGCGCTGGCCATCGTAGGTCTTCATGATCGTGGCCCGGGTTTCGATCCGCTCAACGGTGCCTTCGTGACCGTTGACCTCGATCTGATCGTTGATCTCGAAGGGTTGACGGAGGAGGATGAGGAGACCGGCGAGCCAGTTTTGCAGGATATCTTTGAAGGCAAACCCGATCGCGACGGAACTGACGCCGAGACCTGCGATAAGGTCACCCGGCTTCAAGCTCGGGATGACGACGGTGGCGGCGAGGAGAAAACCAAGAACCAGAATAGCGGCCTTGACGAACCCACCTAGCACCCGGCCCAGATTATCCCGCTTACGACGCGCACTCGATTTAACGATGAGGTTCCGAGCGAGGCGCGCGAGGCCCCAAAAGATCGCGAGGAGAATGAGCGCGACCACAATGTTCGGCAGCAGGCGAGTGGCCCCATCCACCCAGTTGCTAATACGAGTGCGGGCCCCGGCCAGACTGAAATCGATCGTCTGCGGCTGATCGGTCGCCGGGGAAGCAGTTGGAGCCGCCGCGAGGAATAGGAGTGATAGTAGCTTGGACATGAATTGGGTCCGGAAGATCGATCCCTTGGGAGGACGAGTAAAGAGCTCACTCGGTCTTATCGGCCCTTATCCGAGAGGCGATTGTGCATTCCAGTCAAAGGCTTTCTCTTCCGTTCCGGCGCGGCAGCACTTTTTGTTTCCTCCCGATTGTTTTCTTTCTGGAGACGGCTTCCGCGCGCTAATGATCCGATTTATTTTGGGAAGACCACAACGAAAGGAAAACTGATGGCAAAAAATACCGGCAAAGGATCTCGGGAAGGCTCCGTTACCAACCGCTCGCAGGTGAAAAACCCGCAGACCGGCGACTACGTGAAGCGAAATGAAAACAAAGAGGGCAGCAAGACAGGCGAATTCATGGCGGTGAAGAAAGATGGCAAACCGTTTAAAGGCGTGGCCAAGGAACCGGACCGCCGCAGGACCTGAGCCAAGATTCGTTAGGCGTTAGGCTGAGTTATCCTCGCGTTTCCGCCCCCGGGCCAGATTAGCGATGACCGCGATCAATTCGCTCGGTTCGACTGGTTTCGGCACATGCATTTGAAATCCGGCCCGCAACGCGCGGGTCCGGTCGGCCACTCGCGCGTAAGCGGTCAGGGCAGCCGCCGGTGTCTCGCCGCCTTCTTCAGCAGGGAGTGCACGCACCTGACGGATGAGATCGTAACCGCTCTCGTTAGGCATCTCGATGTCGCTCAAGAGCACGTCGGGTCGCTCTGATCGCACGGCGGCCAGGGCTTCCGCGGCCGAGGCCACCGCCGTGACTTTGGCGTTACAACGGCTCAGGACCGTTTGCAGGAGACGGCGCGCGTCGGCATCGTCATCCACGGCCACCACGCGCACGCCGTCGAGCTCCGAGCAGAAATCAAAGGGAGGCGTCGCGGGCACCCTGGGATGGACTCCGGAAGTTTCACTGCCTTGGTGTAAAATGGGCACCGGCAAATGCACGGCGAACGTCGCTCCGGTATCAGGTCCGTCGCTGAAGGCGTATATCACTCCGCCATGCAGCTCCACCAGGTGTCGCGTGATGCCGAGTCCCAGCCCGAGGCCAGTATGCTTCCGCGTATTGCCTGTGTCCGCCTGGGTGAATCGCTCAAAGATGTGCGGCAGAAACTCCGCCGGAATGCCCATGCCGTTGTCACTCACGCTGAGCTCGACGTGGGAGTCTTCCCGCTTCAACCTCACCTGCACCTCGCCTCCTTTGTAGGTGAACTTGACCGCGTTGGAAACGAGGTTCCATACGATCTGTTGCAGCCGTTCGGCATCGCCGGAGATCGGTCCCGCGCTCGGGTCGAGCACGCAGGTAAGTTTGATCGATTTCGCTCCCGCGGTGGGCTCGATGATTTTGACCGCCGCGCGCACGACTTCGGGCAGATCGATGGTTCGTAAGTCGAGCCGCAATTTTCCCGAGACGATGCGGGAAACGTCGAGCAGGTCTTCGATCAACTGCGACTGCGCGCGAGCGTTGCGTTCGATCACGGCGGCAGCCTCTCCGATTTCGTCAGGCGTGAGATCTCCTGTCTCGAGCAGGCGCCCCCAGCCGAGAATGGCGTTCAGCGGGGTGCGCAGTTCGTGCGAGACGGTCGCGATGAATTCGTCCTTGGCCCGGTTGGCGACTTCTGCGGTTTCGCGCGCCGCCTGGGCTTGGTGCAGGAGCCGTGCTCGTTCGGTCTCGGCCTCGCGTCGTTGCAAACTGAGCGCCACGCCCTGCGAGACGAGCGCTAGCGCGCTCAGCGTCGCTTCGGAAAGCTGTTGGCGCGAAAACATGGCCAGCACTCCGTAGAGCCGCTCGCCCACGAGGAGCGGATACCCGGCGAAAGCCACCATTTTTTCGCGCCGCGCCCATTCCTGATTGTTGACGCGCGGATCACCGATGACCTCGTTCGTGAGGTGCGGTTTCCGTTCCGAGGCGATCAGACCGATCTTGAATTGGCCTAACGGCACGCGTCCGTGCGGACCATCGATGTGCGTGTAAAGACCGGCACTGACTTTCAACTCGAGCATTTCGTCGTCTTCGTTGAAAGTCCAGATGCGGGCGAACGCCGCGTCTACGTTCCGGACGAGCCCTTCCACGCAACCCTGCAACACTTGCTCGATTGTTTCTGCTTCCATGAGGAGCCGGCCGATCTCCGCTTCCAGCCTTGTGATGCGCGCGCGCTCCTCCAGCGAGCTGGCGCTTAGTTCCTTGTGAGCCAGGCTCTCCTGGAGCCTGATATCTCGCGTCCGCAGTCGACCGCAGAGGACGCTGACGACCACCGATTCGATTGCGAAAATACCAAGCCGAAAAGCAGATGCGGCGTCGGACGGCATTCCCGTCTGTCGATCATAGGCAAAGTAGAGCGCGGCCAGGAGGCCGAGCGCAGTTGCGCAAAGGCCAGGTCCGAGCCCGCCAAACCACGCCGCGAGGAGAACCCCGGCGAAAAGGAAGACGAGAGATGAGTTGGCGCCCAGGAAAGAACCCAGCGCAATCTTCAGCAAGAATGCGAGGATGACCGCCCCGATGGCCGCGGCGTAGCCCACGCGGCGCGAAGCGGCGGGGTCGCGCACGGGCATCAAATCCATGTCAACATCGGCATGTCACGATCAGAACAGGTTCGCGAGCGACGCCCGCGACGAAGCTGATTCGTCGAGATCCTGTTTCGTTCTCCGGGAGGAGCGGTGCGCGCTAGAAAACCCCGAGAAGTTTCAGCACGATAATGATGACGACGATAACTCCGATGATGTAAAAGATGCTTCTGTTCATGATGCGTAGAGAACGTTCTAACCGTTTGGCGTAGTGATGACGAGGTTTTTTATTCCACGCCGAAAAATTTTACGTCAGGCCGGCGACCGCCCGCTGGTTTGGCGCAACGGCCGACAGGGCGCGGAAGATGCGCAGTTCTGCAATCGCAAATCGGCTGCCGAGATGCTCGCGAGCACCAGTGAGATTGCGCGCGCCGGCGTGCGCGAAGGCCGCGGCTATTTCTTCCTGCTGCGCGAGGCTGAAGAATTGGTCGGCCCCGAGCGAAGCGCCGCCGTCGATGGCCAGCGTGAGATGGCCAAGAATCGTGTCGCGCACGAATCCGCGCGCGCGCGCGATCGTCTCCACCGATTCGCCAGCCTGGAAGCGCCGCAGGGTTTCGCTTTCACTTTCGTTCAAGCCTGTCTTGCGCTTTGCAGGTTCGTTAGGCGAACCGAAGGACTGGCGCGGATTCGATTCCAGATATTCCGCGGTCACAGCCAGGAAAGGTTGCGCAAAATCCTTGAGCTTCTGTTCGCCGACGCCCGGAATGCGGCGAAACTCGGCGGACGTCTCCGGGTAGGAGCGAGCCATTTCCCGCAGGGCCACATCGGAAAAAATGACGTAGGCGGGCACGTTGCGCGCATCGGCCAGCAGGCGTCGCGTCGCGCGCAGAAGGGCGAAAAGCGCCTCATCGCATTCGATGTTCCCAGCGCGTTGTTTCACTTTTGCATCCGGTTTCTCGGCCTGCTTGGTCAGGGTAATCGGCGCCCGCTCGCGCAGCGCGGCCCGTCCGGCGTCGGTCACCTGGAGCGTGGCAAACTTGCCCGGCGCGACTTCAACCAGATCGAGGCGCAGCAGTTCCCGCCCGATTCCCTGCCAGACATTGCGTTTGAGTTCGCGGCCAATGCCGTAGGTCGAGAGCTCGTTATGCCCACGTTGCCGGATGGCTTCGGTATCGGCACCGGTCAGCACCTCCACGATGTGATTGAGCCCAAAGGCAAAGCCGCTTTTCTGCTGCACGCGCAGGACACAGGAGAGAAATTTCTGGGCCGCCACGGTGCCGTCGAAGGTTTCTGGTGGATTGAGACAGTTGTCGCAACCGTGGCAAGATTCGTTAGGCCGCTCCTCCGCAAAGTAGTGTAGCAAAGTAGTGCGACGGCATGCCCGTGTCTCGGCGTAGTGCACCATCTGGCGCAGTTGTTCGCGGGCGATCCGGGCTTCGCTTTCGCTTTTTTCCTCAATGAAACGCGTCTGTTTCACCACGTCGCCGGCATTGAAGAGGAGCACGCAATCGCTCGGTAAACCGTCGCGCCCGGCCCGGCCCGTTTCCTGGTAATAGCTTTCGATATTCTTCGGCAGGTCGTAGTGCACCACGAAGCGAACGTTCGGCTTGTTGATGCCCATGCCGAACGCGATCGTCGCGCTGACCACGCGCACGTCGTCCCGCAAAAATGCCTCCTGGTTTTGCGCACGCTCCATCGCCTCGAGGCCGGCGTGGTAAGGCCTGGCGGCGATGCGGTCGGCATTTAGCCTCGCGGCAATCGAGTCGGCAGTTTTACGGCTGGCACAGTAAACAATGCCGTTATCGTTAGGCCGGTCGCGCAGGAACTCGAGCAGTTGGTCGTAAGGCGAAGCCTTGGGCACGACGCGGTAGGTCAGGTTGGGCCGGTCGAAACTCGCCACATAGGTGCGCGGTTCGCGCAGGTTCAGTTGCTTGAGAATGTCTTCGCGCACGCGCTCGGTCGCGGTCGCGGTCAAAGCCATCATGGGCACGTCAGGCAAGAGCTCTCGCAGGCGGGAAAGAGCGCGATATTCCGGACGGAAATCGTGGCCCCACTCGCTGATGCAATGTGCCTCGTCGATCGCGATTTGGTTCACGTTCCACTCCGGCACTTTCTCCATAAAAGAATCGAGCATGAGCCGCTCGGGTGCGACGTAGAGGAGACGGAACTCGCCCTCATAAAGTCCGCGCAGCCGGTTTCTCGCCTCGGCTCCGGCGAGCGCGGAGTTCAGGAACGTGGCCGCCACTCCGCTAGCCTGGAGAGCATCCACCTGATCCTTCATGAGCGAGATCAGGGGCGAAACGACAATCGTTAGGCCAGGACGGAGGAGGGCGGGCAGTTGAAAGCAGAGCGATTTACCGCCGCCGGTCGGCATGAGGGCGAAGACGTCGCGCCCTGCGAGCGCATCTCGCACGATCTCTTCCTGCAGGGGCCGGAAGGCGGAGTAACCGAAGTGTTTTTTAAGAGCAAAGGCGAGGGGCGCGTTCATGTCATCGTCGGGCTGGTTCCAGGAGGGTGGATGATCATCATAGCGGCACGTCGGCCGGCTTCCAAGCCGGCAGAATTAGTCGAGCGTCTGGCGGTAGCGTTTGACGCCGATGGTCAGGGCGACGAAGGCGAAGAGCGAGATCTGCCAGAGTTGCAGAAGGACGTCGGAGAAGGCGTTCCCTTGAGCAAAATGCCGCGCACGATACGGAGAAAATGAGTCAAGGGAAAGACCTCGCCGATGGCCTGCGCCCATGGCGGCATGCCGCGGAAAGGGAACATAAATCCGGAAAGCAGGATGGAGGGGAGGAAGACGAAGAAGGTCATCTGCATCGCCTGGAGCTGGTTCTTTGCGGTCGAAAAGGTGATGCCCAGGGGGCAAGGCTAGCCGCGATCAAGACGAGGGCGACCAGCAGAAGCAGAGTGATGCTGCCTTGCATCGGGACATGGAAAAGAAAATGCGCGACGAGCAAGATCACGCCGACCTGAATGTAGCCGACCATGATGTAAGGCACGATTTAGCCGATCAATACCTCGCTCGGGCGCGTCGGCAGGGAGAGGAGGTTTTCCATCGTCCCGCGCTCGCGTTCGCGCGTGCTGGCGAGACCCGTGATGAGAATCAGGGTCATGGTCAGGATCACTCCCATGAGGCCGGGAACGATGTTGTATTGGGGTTACTACCTCGGGCGGGTCGGCGTTGATGGCGCATCCAAAAAATCAGCTGAATGAGCGGGATCCCAGCATCATGGGAAAGCTGAGCCGATCGCGGCATCTGCGTGAATTCCTTGGCGATGATGCCGCGCAGGCGCTGGAAGGAAAAGTGCGGCTGGGTTTTCACGCTTGCTCCAGCGTGGCTTCGGGAGTGCGCACATGCTCAGGTCGAAAGCCAAGACCGATCACGCGTGCCGGAATGCGTCGCAGCCAGGGCCAATATTGCAAAAGGCGCAGCTGCCAGGGGATCGAAAACTTCGTCGTTGTTTCCTGCCCGAGCACCTGACGAATGATACGATTCTGGAGGAAGACCTGCATCCGTTGTGTCAGCTTGGTCGGCCATTCGCGCCGCTGCTGGACCGCGGCCAATTCTTCCTCGGCCAGAACGCGCCCTTTTTCGGATAACGGCTGCGCGAGCAGGTTGGCGGTGGCGACGGCATCCTGGATGGCGAGATTAATTCCCACTCCGCCGATTGGGGACATGGCGTGCGCGGCGTCGCCGATGCAGAGAAGGCCCGGCCGGTGCCAGGACGCGAGGCGGTCTACTGCCACGGTGAGCAACTTCACTTTCTCCCACGAGTCGAGCACTTCGATGCCGTCGCTCAGTTCCGGCACGATGCGCACCAGCTCCTCGCGCAACGCAGGCAGGCCGCGCGCTTTCACCGTCTCCGCGCTTCCTTTCGGAATGACGAGGCCGCATTGCCAGTAATCGCTGCGATCAAGAGTGATAAAAATGCTACCGGGCACCGCGTGCCCGAGCGCGACCCGTCGGCCGGCGTCGCGACCTTTGCCGACACGCATCCAGAGGACGTCCATCGGGGCGCCAAGATCGATCACTTTTAATCCTGCGCTTTCGCGGGTGGTCGCATGGCGTCCATCGCTCCCGACTACCAGGTCGGCGTGGAGCTCAAAATCGCCGTCGGGGTTCTTCCCTCGCACCCCGACGACGCGATCATCCTGATCGAAAACCAGATCGAGGACCTCGTGTTCCAGGCAGAGCTTGAAGGTCGAAAGGTGCTGAGCGTGGCTGACCAGGAAATTGAGGAAATCCCACTGCGGCATGAGGGCCATAAATTGGCATCGGGTTGGGAGATGTGTGAAATCGACCACCGGCAATTCAGTCCCGCCAACGTCGACTGTGAGCGTGCTTTCCTCCTGATGCGGCTGCCGCAAAAATTCCTCCAGGAACCCGAGCTCGGAGATTAATTCGAGGGTGGAAGGGTGAATAGTATCGCCGCGAAAATCGCGGAGGAAATCCCGGTGCTTTTCCAGCACCGTCACTTCCACGCCTGCGCGAGCGAGCAGGAAACCGAGCATCATCCCGGCGGGACCACCGCCCACCACGCAGCAGCGAGTGTGGGTTGTTGAGTCGTTAGGTATCATATTGTTAGGCAACCAAGTTATCGGCCGATTCCTGCATTAAATTGATGAACGCGTCCGCCAGGCCGGCAGGAATTTGCCGCCAGTCGTAGGGGAGGCGCCGATAGAGAGCGGTGGCGCGCTCGAGGGCGTTCGCGTCGTCGCTGCTCACGTGGAGCGCGGGGCCGAAGACGACTGCTTGCTGCATCACCCGGCAGGAGTGAGGGAAGCGAAAATTTCATCGCGACTCTTTCTTTCTGATCACGGCGCCGTGCAGGAGCAGATCGACTAGTCCCGCGAAGGCGCTTTTCGGTGCCATCCCGAGCTCAACCAGTTTCTCGGGATTCATGATGGCTTGCACCGACGCCAGCAGCGTCTCAATCATCAAAACTGCCGGGAGATCGCGACGAATGTGGCCGTCCGATTGACCCCGGCGGAAGAGGCGTTCGAAGTGTTCTCGGATCAGGCGGGAGCGTCGCTCTTCCAGCGCCCGAAAAGCCTCCGGAGTTTTGCGCATGTCGCGCAGGAAAGGTGGCTGCAATTCGTTTAGTTCAGCGCGCAGGCCTCCCAGTAGGGCGTGAAGCGCCTCCGGGAACTGAACGTCTGGACCGGCCGAGGCTTGGGCCAGGGTAGAGCGAATGCGTTGAAATTTGTCCCGTAGCACCGTGTGGAGCAGGGCGTCCTTGCTGGGAAAGTTGGCGTATAGGGTTTTCTTGCTCACCGCCAATTCGGCCGCCAGATCGTCCATGGTGACCGTGCGAAAACCGTGGCGGAAGAAATGAACGCGGGCCGCTTCCAGGATGCGACGGCGCGTCGAGGGTTCGGATTTCTGAGCGGAGACAGCTTTTTTGATCGAGGGTTTTCTTTGCTTAGGCATGATCCAATACTTTGGAAACTATATTGGTATTTTAAGTTTCCAAGCAAATTCGCGTGACTATCGGAAGCCTTGTTTCAAAAGGCCGAGTCATCTGGACGGCCAAGCAAGCACGGCGTTTCGTTCTTATTGCGATGAGGTCGATTCATCGCTTCAAACTATTCTGGTTCTTTATCGGGCTGGCCGTCGTCCTAATCGTCGTGCGGATCATGTTGCCCTTCTGGGTGCGCGATTACGTGAACAAGACGCTGAACGAATTGGAGGATTATCGCGGCCATGTCGAAGAGGTGGATCTCGCGCTTTGGCGCGGCGCTTACAAAATCCGCGAAATCAAGATCGTGAAGAGAAGCGGTGACGTGCCGGTGCCGCTCTTTACCGCGCCGCTCATCGATTTGTCGGTCGAATGGGCGGCTCTCTTTCATGGAGCTCTCGTGGGCGAGATAAATTTCGTGAAGCCGAAGGTCAATTTCGTCCACGCACCCAGTGAGGAAGATACGCAGGTCGGTCTGGAGGAATCATGGACGCAGAAGGTGAGAAAACTTTTCCCACTCAAGATCAATCGTCTCACCGTGGACGGTGGCGAAGTGCATTTCCGCGACTATCACAAGTCATCTTCGATCGCTTCCGTCTGGTGGCGACTAACCTAACGAATAGCGATAAGCTGGCGAAGACCCTCAATGCGCACGTCGAGATGCAGGCGCGTCCACTCGGTCAAGGCGATATCCGGGCCAAGATCGACCTCGACCCATACGCCGCCGAGCCCACCTTCAATCTCGAAACGGAGCTGAAGGAAGTGCCGCTGGTGAAATTAAACGACTTCGCCAAGGCTTACGCCGGCATCACTTTCGAAAAGGGCACGTTGCGGCTGGCCACCGAGATGAACGCGCAGAAGGGGGACTTCGACGGCTACGTCGAGCCCGTCTTCGAGCACATGCAGATCTTCAGTCCGTCGCATGACTCCGATAATCCCATCAGCTTTGTCTGGCAGGCCATCGTGGGTGGTCTAACGAGGCTGGTGCGTAACCATCCTACCGACCGGTTCGGGACCCGGGTGCCAGTGCATGGAAATTTCGACGATCCGAAGCCGGCCATTCTGGCGACCGTGCTCAATGTCTTCCGCGACGCCATCATCAAGGCGTTTGAAGGCAAGCTGGAAAACAAGGATCTGCCTAAAGTCGAGGAACACCCGGGTTAAGGTCCGCACAGCGAAAGCGCACGCTCTCCCAGCGTCACGACCGTCGCTCGGATTCGTCCATCGCAAGCGGAGATTTTCGCTCCGTTTCCAGCGTCTTGGCGTGGCACCAGGAATAATAGAAAGCCCAGACCACCAAGGCGGCTACCGCCAGGAGGAGGATCCAGACAAAGAGGGCTGGCGGAACCATAAATTGCACGATCAGGAGGATGATCGAACCAAAACACATCAAGCGACCGCCCAACCGATGGCGCAAGCCCTGCGTGCCGGCGGCGGCGTCGCGGAGCGACCAGCTTCTGAATTGAGAGTTAGTCTTGGGGACTGCCTCGATCCTGCGTGGCCGGGCCCGAAAACGTTTCCCCACTCTTCAATCCGGCCGCACCATTTCGAACCGATCGCCGGTGCGGCAATACCAGTTCGGGCTCGCCATTCGCCCGATGACGCGGAAGCGCTCGCTCCGGATGCGCAGATTTGCCGGATCAATCAGCTCGTCTCGCACGTGCACCCGCTTGACCAAGCCGATGATGAGCCGATTGCCGCCGATCTGGAGCGTGCCCCATTCTGTGCATTCCAGGCTGGCCGGAGCTTCCGCAATTCGGGGCGGGGCGACTGACGAAGAAGCTTTGATCGTTAGCCCAGCAGCTTCCAACTCACTTGCCCCATGCGGAAGCGAGGCGGCGGTCAGGTTCATCGCTTCCGCGACGGCCTCATCGACCAGGTTCACGACAAACTCGTGGGTTGCGCGAATATTGCGCGCAGTGTCCTTCGGACCGCCCTCATCGCGGTCTCCTGGAGCGAAGCCGATGATCGGCGGATTCGCGCCGAGCGCGTTGAAGAAACTGAACGGTGCGGCGTTGAGTTTCCCTTCTGGGCTCAGCGAAGTGACCCAGGCGATCGGCCGTGGTGTGACGAGCGAAGCCAGCATCGCATAGGCGCGATCGGCATGTTTTCCTTCGAGATCGAGTTCCATAATCAGTGATACTCCATGAACCTCGATCGCGCTGCCATCTGGTAGAACTGAGCCGCCCTTGGTAAAAGCAGGACAACTCGGGTGATCCTGCCCCAGCCCTTGAAAGACAGGCGTGTCTATCCTGCAGCCAGAGCTGGACTGGTTAGGCGAGTTAGGTCTGCTTGAAGCTGGCGTGCCGGGTGTTGAAATCGACCGCCGACGCTACTTCGGGATTCAACCATTCAATCACGGCTGCGTAACCAAGGCTCTCCGGGTCATGATGCAGGTAATCCGGCGCTACGGCCAGCGGCACGAAGCCCTGGCTAATTTGAAATGATAACGTCGGATCGCCGAGATCATCCGCCATCACTCGGAGGACGTATTGCTCCGCAGTAAGGTGGTCGGCGTGCAGATGATAACCGCACAAGCGCGCACCGGCTCGAATGCGAAGAAGACCAAGTTTTCGCACCAACGCGCGGCGCGCCTTGTAGATTTTCTTGCCGATGCCAAGGCCTTGCGCCTCGGGTCGCACCATAACCTCGGCGCCGTAGAGTGTGCGACCAATCGGGTTGTGGTTGTGAAAGGTCCCGTGGTCGGTAAAATCGCGCCAGCTCGTCGTCATGTCGTAGTCATCCCAGGAGACGATGAGACTCGCCGCCATCCCGAGGACGCGCTCGCTTCCTTCTTCGACCGCGACGAATTGCCCCTCGGGAAAAACTTCCAAATGCGAAGCGAGCTGGGCGGCCGACCAGGACGGGCTCGCGTGGTAGACCTCGCGCGTCATCTCGATGATCTGCGCGAAATCCCCCGGACGCGTATTGCGCACCTCGATCTCGGGCAGGGTTTCGTTAGGCGCTTTTGCTTCGCTCACAATTTCACTAACTCGGTCTGGGCCAGCATGTCCTGGGTGCGCTTACTGTCACGCAACGGCAGCACCGTGCCGGTTTCGCGTCCTTCCTGGATCGTTTTCAAATTGAGCTCGCCGATCACCATCATCTCCTGATTGATGGAGCCCTCGGCCAGAATGCCGTCGCGCGAGAATGAGAAATCGCTTGGAGTCAGGATAGAAGCCTGACCGTAATTGAGTGAAACGGCCGGTACCATAGGCAGCGATCCGACCGTACACGACTGGATGACGTAGACCTGGTTCTCGATCGCCCTGGCGTGGGCGCAATAGCGCACACGCAAGAATCCCTGCCGATCATCTGTGCAACTCGGCGTGATGATAATCTGTGCGTCCTGATGGGCGGCCGCGCGCGAGATCTCGGGAAACTCGATGTCATAACAAATGGCGATGGCCACTTTCCCAAAGTCGGTGTCGAAAACCTTCAATCTCTCCCGCGGGCTCACGTCCCATTCCTCTGCCTCAAAACGGGTCATGTGCATCTTGCCTTGCACGCCATGTTCGCCCGATGGGCTAAAGAAGTGTGAGTCGTTGTAAATTTTATCGCGGCTCTCGTCGAAGACCGGGATGGTGCCAGCCACGATGTAGATCTTATGTTCTCGCGCCAGCTTGCTGAAGAGCTCGATGTAGTGAGGGACCTGACGGGAGAGATCGATGATCTGTTCCCGGATCGGACGCCGAAGATTGCCGAGAGTCAGCAATTGGACGGTAAAATATTCCGGAAACACCAGAAGATGACATTTGTAGTCAACAGCTGTCTCCACCAAGGCGCTCACCTGGTCGCGAAATTGATCAAACGTCTGTACCGGCCGGATGTAATATTGCAGCGAAGCAACTCGAATGCGTTCCATCATCTTCCATCGTTGATTATTGCGATGCCGGCAATTCTGGGAAGAAAAAATGTAGTTTGTTCGTTAGCGCCGACTGACGACTCAGCAGAATTTCGTTTCTTTCACCACTGGTTCGACCATGGGGTAGGCGTTGTATCGACCGGAAAGGTCGCAGGCGAAAGTGATTCTGTCCGAGCCGATAAGGTTCTGGTCATCCGTCAGGCGGACTTCCAAGCTGTGCTCGCCTTTACCCAGGGTGTCCCCGGGAATTGGGCAGCTCCAAGTCATGTCGCCGGTTTTGCGCAGGTCGTTCCAGTCACCTTCGTCGATGCGGCCTTGAGCTGACTTGACCTCGGCCAATGACCATCCGCGGACCCGGCACTCGCCTGGTCCGGTGATGATGTGAGCGGGTTTGGTGGCAAGAATCACGCGGCGCGGATGGGTGATGAGGGCAACCGGGCCGCGATCTTCCATGCGACGGTAAGTCGTGGCCAGTTCCTCACCGTCGAGGTGGACGATCGCGTAACCGGCTGGGCCCCCTTCCGGGTCGCCAATAGATCGAGTCGCAAGATACAAATTCCGGCCATCGTTTGCCATTTGGCCGTAGTGCGTATGGCCGGCGAAAAGCGCGGTGATCGGCCGGGTCTGTACCACCTTGCGCCATTCCTCGATCCCGGGCCCGGCGAAGTCCTCCCAAACTTGGAAGGGATAGTGGTGCTGGAAAACGATCACCCGTTCGCCGCGGGCTAGGGCGGCATCCGCCTCGTAGCGAAACCAGATCACCTGCTCAGCGCTTAATCCAAGCGGCCGAGACTGCATCGTGTTCAGACAAATGAAACGATAACCGCGGACGGTGAAGGCGTGGTAAGTAGGACCCAGTCGAGTCTGATACGCGCGGCAACCTGGGTCATGGTGCGCATCGTGGTCGCCGACGAGCGCGTGAAACGGCATTTGCAGTTTGTCTGTCACACTTTTTAGGAGCGCCCACTCGTTTTGCTTCGCGTGTTGCACGTTGTCGCCCGCAAACTGGACAAAGTCGGGTCGGATCAATTCATTCACGTCATCGGCCATCCAGAGCGCTACTTTGTAATTGGGTCGATCCTCTGCTTCGAGATGAAGATCTCCCGGCCAGACAAAGGTCACTGGTTCTGCGTCCATCTTAGCGTGAGCCGTTCCAATAGCCGGTCATGGCATGATTTGAAGCGCGCCGTCCAAAGCCAGGCGGCCTTTACTCAAGTCGATCAAAATCTCCATCGCGGAATGGAACGAATCGCTGCGTGATCCGAGTAACCCAGAGATCGTAAATTTTGTTTTTAGAATGCGGATAAGTGATGTGGAACGCCACCCAATTTGCGCTTTTGCGCATCAGTTTGTGATAGAACTCAGTTCCATCCTGAGTCACGCCCGAGACGACGTACCAACTAGGGGTCTTCTTCTTATAGGTAATGTTGACGTTGGGTATTTTTAGCTCTTCCTGCCAGCGTCCTTCAAATGAATCTCCGCTATCCGGCACGAAAAAATGCGCCATGGCCGTGAGCTGGAAGTCGCCGTTTGGACTGTGAAAGGTGCGCCCGTCGCCGTTCATGGATTCCTCTTCTGCAACCAGAGTCGCCGGATAGGTCAAAACAAACCCGAAGCGGGCGTTGGCATATTTCTTCCAAGGCAAATCCTCCCCTTGGGCAAAGAGGAGCGAAGCGGACAACAGTAAGAGAGTTAGAACGGTGCGCATATGATTAGACAGCGTCAGCGCTGCGCACCAACTCGGCAAATACACCGTCCCCGGCCACCAGCTCATCGAAAGGACCGGCTTCGGCCACCCGACCGCGATCGAAGACGAAAATGCGGTCCGTTTGATTGAGCGTGGTGAGGCGATGCGCTACCATTATGACCGTGTGTGACGTGCGCGCGTGATCAATGCCAGCGCGCACGCGTCGCTCGCTGATGTTATCCAGCGCCGACGTTCCTTCATCAAGAATGAGGACAGGGGGATTTTTCAGGAACATCCGAGCCAGCGCAATTCGTTGCCGTTGTCCGCCGGAGATATTGGCCCCGCGCTCCGCGAGCTGAGTGTCATAGCCCTCTGGCATTTGCAGGATTTCCTCATGGATATGAGCCTGCTGCGCGGCATCGTGTATCTGCTCCGGAGTCACCTGGCCGCAACCGTAACTGATGTTTTGTGCGACCGTGGCGGCAAAGACGAACGGGGTCTGGCTCACATAGCCGATGCTCCTGCCAATGTCCTCGCGGGAAAGCACCCCAACCGGAACGCCGCCGACGTAGACTTCTCCGGAGGCGGGATGAATGAGGCGAAGCACGCAGCGGAGCCAGGTCGATTTTCCAGAGCCGGAGCGGCCCGCAATACCAATGGTTTGTCCCTGACGTATATCGAGGGTAAGTCCATCGAGAATGCGACGGGTGCCACCTTCCGACGTCTCGTAGCTGACGACTAAATCCTGACAATCGATTAAGGGGAGACTTCCATCGAGCTTGGGCGGACGGAGGGTGACCACTCCATAGGATAAGTCGAGTGGTTGCTCTAACATTTGTAACAGCACACTCACCTGAATGCTGCTGTCGTAAGTCTCATCGAGGATGCGATGAACGTCCCTGAGGGGGCGCATGACGTTAAGAAAGAGGAGGGAAAAGGTCAGGACCTCGCCAAACCGGATTTCGCCGTGAGCCGCGAGGAGGATCGCATACCCGATGATAGCGACATGAAAAATCCCTTCGTTGACCGCTTTCATCCACTCGAACCGGGCCATCGCCACCGCGTGTTTGTTCTCCCGAACCTGTCGCGAACCGGCTGCCGTCTCTACCCGGGAAACTTCCTGCGGATAGGTGTTAGCGGCGCGGATGTATTCCAAGCCGCCCAGTTGCTCTACCACAGTGGCGTCCAGCCCTTCTTTGGCTTGCAACAGCGAAATACGTATTCCTTTCTGCGAGATGACCTGCCAGATGGTGATCAGGACGGAAGTTGGGACAACGCACAGCATGACGAGGCCAATACGCCACTCCTGTTTGAGGGCAGCACCCAGTGCGAAGAGAGCGGTCAGAATAGCCGGAATGAAATCGCTAAAAGTAACTCGCAGGAATTTCACGAATCCCTCCACGCTCCGAGAAATGCGCCCATGCAGCGCTCCGATGCGTTCCTGGGCGAGTGCGCCCAGATCGACCTTCAAGAGATGACTCACGAGACGGACGGTCATGTTGCGCTCGATTCGGGTGGTCGTGCGGGTCACTATCCAGCGTCTCAGAAAATTAAGAGTCTCTTTCAGGATGTAGGCTGCAACGAGAATGGCGAGCGCCCAGATCACGATGGACTGCCATTCAGCCATGGGACGGCCGACAAAGGACGAGACTCGATTGAAGAAGTAACCGATCAGGAGAGCGATGCCGGTTTCGATACCGGCGACTATTGCCATCAGCAAGATGCCGGTGAAGAAGCCGATCTTATCTGCGCGAGGAACGAGGCGCCAAATTTGTTTCCGACGTCCCCACAGACTGCCAGCGTCACCGAGTAAGGGTCTCTTTGATCCAGTCATGCCAGCTACCTAACGAACAAACGTGAAGTAGAGACTGTAGAAAGCGAGCATGAAGAGCGAAAAGGGCAGTCCAAAAGCGAGATAGCGGCGAAAGGTGATGGCGTGTTCGGGATCGTTAAAGCGCTGGCTTTCCTCGGCCAGAATAATTCCCGCCGAAGCGGCCGTGACGAGAGAGCTGCTGCCGGCGCAAATTCCTCCGCCCAGAGCCCAAGCCGCGGCGTGGGAGGGGTCCAGGTGCTGAATCGGATGCGAGACGGCAGTGGCCCACGAGGCTGCTTCGGTGAAGGTGGTTCCGAAATACCCCGTGACGGCGATGACCCAAGGGGCCGCCTGCGCGGCGATGAGTTGATGATATAAGGCATTTCCTATCCAGGAATGGGAAACGCACCCGGCCAGAATGAAGATAGCCGCAAAGGCCAGATAGACTTCATAACCTAGGGAGGTCAAGGTGTGAAAACGCTCGCTTTTACGCTCGAGCATAACGGCCGTCACGATGGTGATGGCACCGAAGGCGATCGCGAGGTTGGGGAAAGTCACGTGCAGGATGATAAAAAAGGTCAGCAGGCCAAGACCGATGGTCAGCAAACGGCGGTCAATCGCGAGGTCTGACCTGGCCTTTTTCCAATCGGCCGCCGTCTGCGCCACTTGGAGGGTATAAAATGGCGCCTGAGTCTGGCCAGCGGCACGACTGCGCTGGCTGATGCTGCGCTGAGTCAGAACGGTGGCCACCAGGATGAGAACGGCCACAACGATGAGATTGGCCGGGAGCACTTCGCGCATAAAATCACCGGCTCGCAATCCCCAGGTGGCTGACTCGATGATGTTAGGCGTATCACCCCAACGGGTGGAAAAGCCTCCCAGGTTACTCGCGACCAGAGCGGCGCTCAGAATCCAGCGTGATGGCACCTGGTAGGAGGCGCAGAGCCGAATGATGACCGGTGTCATGATGAGGATGGAAGTCACATTGTGCATCAACCCGGCCGTTACATAAGTGGTCAAAAGTAGGGTCATTACCAGGAGAGGGGTGGTGAGGCGGGGATAGCGCAGGCGCACCTTGCCGAGTTGATGGCCAAGCCAGGCTGCCACCCATTTGAATCCCTGGGAACGCTCGATCATGTGCGCGGGGATCGCGACGGCCGTAAAGAGCACCGTAATGTCTGCATAATGCTCAAAGCCAGTCCGCAAAACCACCGGTGCGCTCTCCCATTGGATCACCAGGAAAGCGAGACTCACCAAGCTCATGGCGAGAGGTAGCGGCACATCGTAGCGAGTCATGGCGTAGAACGCCGTGAAGAGAAGGACCAGCATGAGAAGGCCGGCCGCGGGCGTCATTTGCCAGGAGTTGGAGAGCGTGGCGGAGTTTGCCTCGGGCGCGACGACCGCCGCCCCGAGGAGGGGAGCCAGGACAAGGAAGAGTAGGCCGGCGGCGAGATAAGAGAACGCCCGCGATCGATAGGTCATATAAAAGCCACCTCGCTGAGCTGGATTATGACATCCTGTGGATTTCGATGGGGGCGAAGGTGCGCAATCAGTTTAATACCGGGCGGAAGCATCTTTGGCTCCAGGACGTCGGCGATGACTGTATCGACGAATACCTCGGCACCCTTACGAAACGCTTCAAAAACGAGGACCTCCATTTTCTGCGCTTCGGCGCGGCCGGCCCGGGCACCTTTGACCGCCCGCTCCGAAACTTCGTGGAGCATTCCGTGCACCCCACCTTCCGCGGGCTGCAGGAAAGTGACTTCCGCGACCGGCACGAAGAGTTCTACGACATGCGGCGGGAGAGGAAGAATGAGCCCTGCTTTCTGACCGCGGCAGCCACTCAGCAGTGCGCTGTTCTTCTTGTAAGCGAGCAGGCGCAGATGCACGCTGAGCGCATCAAATGCGAGGTCGACCGGGATCTTCTCCGCGTCGAGCACGCGTAACCGCTCTTCCGCGTCAGGCGCATTGTATTGGGTGGCGTATTTGAGCAGGTCGGCGGTGGTGCGCGCCTTCTCGGTCTCGAGCAGGAGTCGCAGCACTTCGAGCAAACCCGTTTCGTCTTTGGCGGGTGGGTTGGATTCGGCTGGGTTATTGGCGGAAGCAGACATGATAATTAGGCCTGCGGGCCATCTTTAGAAAATCCTGGGGTAACGTCAAGCATGCGGGTGGAGCACGCTTTTTTAGGGCGCACGATCCTCCAGTGTAATGCCGAGCGGTCCCTCTTGAAACCCGTCTATGCGGACGCGCTGGCCATCCCTCAACACTTCAATCCAACCGCCTGGGAAAGTCCCTGCCTCTACCCATGCGTAAGCCGTGGTGACGGGTTTATCGTTCGCAGCGACTAGCTGGTCGCCCGCCTGTAATTCCGCCGCTTTCGGTTGTTCGGGTTGAACGGACGTAATAACAACTCGCACCGAATTAAGGACTGTCCCGTCACTGCGCGTGTGGGTGACGCTTTGCAATTTGCCGCCGGCATACTTTACTTCCCGCGTAAAGAACCCGACGAGCTTCTGGTCAAAACCACTTTCATAAATTCGCTCCCTCTGCCCGATCGCATCGAACTCCTCTTCATGACGGGCCGGGGCGCCGTTTGAAATAAAAGGGAGCGGTTTGCGGTTCCGATCGCACACCTGCCGGAACCATCGCTTTTGCGTGCCGGTGGAATGCCATTCAGTTTCAATGTGAAGGACAGTGCCCCCGCCCCATTCGTTGGGGTTACAGCCCATCTTCCATTCGTTCGTGATGCGGCCTTTCTCGTCATAGAAATATTCCGCAGAGGTATAGAGAAGATCGGCGTTGGTCGCGAGCTTTCCGTCTGCCTGCTCGAAGCGATCCACACTGTGCCGGATCCGCATCTGTGCATCATGTTCCGGTTCGCTGACATAGCGGTAGTATTTGTAACGCGCGGGATCGTGCTCATCCAGGCTCTGCCGCCGCAGCATCCCCGTAGGATCAAATTCGGTAATCAACCGATGATAACCGGCCGTGTTGTAAGTCTTTTTGCCTGCGGGATCAAAGAACGTTTCCTCCGTCCGCGTGCCTTGCGAGGTATTAGTGTAGTCGAAGCGTCTGATGGCATAACCCTTATCGTTCGCCACCGGTGTCCCCTTACTATTGAGGTATTTTTCTTCCAGCACATTTCCATTTTGGTCATAGCGCAGGGCGCTGCGCCAGGGGGTCTGACCCTTGAATTCAATATCACTGGGGTGCCCAAACCCATCGTAACTGACCCTGATCTGACTCACCTGCCTGAGCTTGTTATTTGAGTCAGCTTTGAAGAAACTGGACTGGATGAGCTCTCCGCGCTCATTGCGCTTCATCTCCTCGATCGACCATTCCGTCGCCGCGGCGCGCGCCAGCTTTCCGTCGGGAGCAAGCTGGGAAATGCGAATCGGGTTGCCCGCCTCATCCAGTTCAGTCAACACCGCGGAAATTCCATTCCAAACGGCCGGTTGCCCTTTTCCATTACGCAGTTCGCCGCGTCGAAACCCCTTGCCCCACTTCGTGGTGTAGGCGATCTGATCGAGCCGATTAGGAGCGGGTTGGCCGTCGCGTCCCAGATTAACCAGCCGGACTGCGCGACCCATCTCGTCGCGCTCCATTTTATAGCCATAAACGCCCTCACCATTGGCCGCCGGCCGGCCGGCGGCATTGAAAAAAGTTACTTGTAAATCACGCCCTTGGGCGTCGCGTTCGAACTCCATATGCGATGCGCCATTGAGGTTGATGGCGTCAAAGCCGCGGATGTTGACGAAGCGCGCCCCGGCGGTCCGGTTCGAGGAATCAGAGACGACCTGGCGATCGTAAAGAATGCGCCAGTTCACGGAGCCAATTCGGTTCCGGCTGGTGGCTTCCATGGCGTTTCGACCATCGAAAACAAAGTCGACTGTGGTGCTTTCGCCGGTTTTCTCCGAGTAAGGCTGCGCGTTCGCGACACCTTCGATGTAAATCGGAATCATCTCATCAATGAAAAACCGACGAAGGACAGCCGGATTCCCGCGCGCATTCAGCGTTTCCGCTTTGATGATCGGACCGAGCCATCCGCGACGGGTCAGTCGGAGATAGGCCGCACAGTGCGCGACGTGATCCTGCGTTAACTTCGCCACGGGCTCGAGGCCGCCGCGGACCCAGTCCACCCGGGTGGCGTACTCGAGATGTAATCGCTGGTAAAGTTCCCATTGGGCGAGGCGGCCGAGACCAGTCAGGGCTAGAAGCAGAGCGACCGTCGCGCCGACAAACTTCCAGGGATGTCGCCGCACCCATTTTACGGTGCGCACGGCCGTGGTCGGCGGCCGCGCGACGATCGTTTCGTCATCCAGATAACGTCGCAGATCCTCAGCCAGAGCGGCCGCACTCTGGTAGCGGTCGCGCGGTTCTTTCTCCAGGCATTTCATGCAGATCACCTCGAGATCGCGCGGGATGTCGGGCTGGTGCCAGGCCGGCGAGACGGGATCCTCGGTCAACACGCGGACCGTCAGGGCAGTTTCACTTTCTTCGGGCAGGAAGGGGGGCCGGCCGGCCAGCATTTCGTAGAGAATCGCCCCTAACGAATATACGTCTGCGGATGGACCGACGTGTCGGCTGCTTCCCCTGGCTTGTTCGGGCGCCATGTAAGTGGGCGTGCCGATAACCGCTCCGGACACAGTCAGGTGGGTGTCTTCCTTGAGTCTCTTAGCGATCCCAAAATCAGCGACTTTGGGGACACCATCCGCGTCGAGCAGGACATTGCCCGGTTTCATATCGCGATGCACAACACCCTTCTGATGGGCGAAATGCAGTGCGCGCGCGACCTGGATTAATAGCTGGGTCGCTTCACGCGGGTGGAATGGTTCTTTTCGCAAACGGTCGGCCAATGAGCCAGCCTCGACATACTCGAGAGAGTAAAAAGGTGCGCCGTCCTGCTCTCCAACTTCATAGATATGTGCAATGTTGTTATGCTGGAGCCCGGCCGCCGTTTCTGCCTCATCGAGAAATCGTTTCAGCTCGTCGGTCCCGTAGTGGCCAGTCAGCATTTTAAGCGCGACGCGGCGGTTGAGTTTACGCTGGTGAGCCAGATAGACCACGCCCATTCCGCCGCGACCAAGCTCGCCTTCGATCTCGTAACCACCGATGGCGCGAACGCGACTCTGCCGTGGGGGTGGGGACGAGTCTGAAGTGGAATCCGCCATCCGTTGTTTATACCAAATCAAAACCCGGCTGGCGACAATCTAGCAGCCCGGTCATTAAAACCGCTGTCGCCCTTGCCTAACGAGCCTCCTCTTGAGCTTGACCCGGAACTTCCCGCAAGGGCAGGTGAAAGGTGCGGGCGAAGGCGCCCCGGTCGGGAATGGTGGCCAGCAAATCGAGATAGATCGGCAAACCCCTGGGCACACGAACCCAAAGTGCGGGGGCGTAGATCGATCCCGTTTCGTCGTGATATTGCTGGCGTAGTCGCGTCCTGCCAAGTTGGTCAGAAGTAAGCCGCCGCTGCCAAAAAAGCAGTGTCCAAACCCGCAACTGGTCCTTCTCGGTTTGATCGATCCGGGTGGCGACCGCGCCGCCAAAAAACAGGCTCGGCGCAGCCAGGATGAGGGCGATAAGAAAGAAGACCGGCGCACCCAAATGGATGCCCAGGCCTAGCATGGCGGCGGCGCCGAGAAGGGCTCCAGCCAGTAGCATGCGCCAAAGCCAGGCACTCGGTCCGTAGCGGAAAATCGTCTGCGGTTTCCTTTCGCCTGACTCGATACTTCCGGGACTTTGCACCATTCAGCACTCCCAATTACGGCCCGCGTAAAACGTGCTTATGACTCCGCTCACACTTAGGGAGTGGCGAAGGCAAACGTCTTCATGCTCTGATCAAAGAGTGACTCTAGTTGTCCGTCGAATTTCGCTGGTGTTGTGCAAGTCACGATTACCTTACGACCCTCCGGGCCTTCAAAAAAATACATCGTTTGGACAAGATCCATCTCATTCACTTTGTTCTGCAGCTTTACTTTATGTGCAGTCACCTTGGCCTCGGTCGCGTATGCGGTATCGTTCACAATCTTGGCAGTCGGGACATCCTTGCGCAGAGCTTCCTTATTGGCCTCGATATAGTCAGTAAGCGACCCCTTAAAGGGATCGCTCGTCGTCACCATGTTGCTGGCTAATCCGCTATCCTTTGGCGCCGAGATCATCATCATTCCCGGCTGAGACCCCGATTTGGTCTCCCAGCCTTTTGGGATACGAAAGGAGTAGCCATTTTGCATCGAGGTATAGGTCTCGCCCAATTCCTGGGGCGGCGGAGAGCTCGCTCCGGTCATTTCGTGAACGCCTCGACTCATCTGTTTCACCCCGAAGAAAATCACAATCAGTCCGATCAATCCCGCCACGAGTAATAGAATCTTTTTCACGCGGAGAAGATTAACCAATCCAGCGCGGGGATTGCAATACCGAAAAGTCTCTTGTGAAAAAGGCGCTGGGTTCGACGGCACGTGACGGAGCAAGGCAATGCGAAAGAACGAGGAATCTGGGAATACTCATGGGCGATTTCCACCACGGCCTTTTCAAGCTTGCCCTCGTGGCTTACAACTCCCTATAATCAGGTGATGATTCCCGTTGCAACCGCCTTCGCCGTGGTGGTCTCATGTCTCAGCGCGGCAGGCGCGTCTCCACCGCAAATAGCCTTCGAACGGGGAGCGGCGATTTGGATTGCGAATGTCGACGGCACGAGCGCACGCAAGATAGGGAGAGGCTCCGGACCTGACCTGTCTCCCGATGGCACAAAGATAGCCTTTCACACGGATAGGGCCTCCCAAAAGTCTCTGGTCCGCCAGATCGCAATGGTTGATGTCGCAACAAAAAGGGTAACCGTTTTTAGGAAAGAAATTCCGAGCGAGAACTGTCAGCACGCCCGCTGGTCGCCCGACGGATCGAAGATTCTCTTTCATATTTGGACAGAGAGTGATTGGCATATCGCGATGATCAATCGAGACGGCTCGGGCTTTCGCTATGTGCGCAAAGCGGCCCCGAATTATAACTCCTATTGGTCCACGTGCTGGGCCGGCGACGGGAAGTCGTTCTACGCGCAGGATCTGACTTACCTTTACCAGTTTGATTTGGATGGCAAAGACCTGCAGAAGTGGAAACTGGATTCACTCTTCCCCAAAGGCTCGATGAACAGTGGCTCGAGCATTTCGATGGCGCCGGGAGGGCGGAAGCTACTCCTCGATATCGATATGGACGAGGAAGAAGCAAACCTGCCTGACTGGGAGGGACCGCCGCCTGCGCTATGGACTTTGGATCTGGATACCAAGAAGGCGACTCGCATAACCCCCAAAGGAAAGATCGCCATTGAAGGATGCTGGCTGGATGACTCGCAAATTCTCTTCGTAGCACAGTCGGCCAAGGAAAAAAATCTTACTGTTTACCAGATGGCTCTTGGGGATAAAGGGTGGAAGTCAATCCTAAAGGATGCGAGTGGCCCCAGTGTTTCGCAGCTTAGTGCTCATTGATCTGACGGGCACCGAAGGGCGATGCGCAACTGTCTTATTGTTTTAGATGGGTATAGGCGGCGGAGAGCTGTCACTTTTCCCGAGAAAAGATAGCGCTCCAATGACGATCGCGGCCAGAAGCAATAGCAGGCCTAGATAGAAGAACGTCTTCGGCTTTGAAGGAGAAACGTCGAGCGAATAGACGAGCTGGTTGAAGTCGTTTCCGGTAGTCAAATGAGCATCGTGAGCACCGGAGGGCAGTTTGGCTCGATCGGTGATATTGACCAAGCCGCCCTCTTCGAACTCGCTGCTGGTGAAAACCCATTCGGTTCCTGTGTTCGCGACCATTTTCATCTCTTTGGGAACCTGGAGCTGGAATTGACCATTTCCCAAGTAACTCGCCAAGGCTCGCGCTTTCATCTTGGTGGTGGCACTGCGATGAACGTCATCTTTAGTCAGAGAAAACTCGTCGATGACCGCGGCCGCCAGTTGATATTTTACGTCTCTGAGCATCAAGTCTGGGTGATCGCCGAACTGATTTTTCCACATGGCCCACTGTCGTGCGCCGAGCTGGAAATTGAATTCGATTTGGGCATCGCCCTTGGGATCTATCGTATAGACGCGCTCGAGTGTGCGAATCGTTTCCTGTGCGCGGAGTGCACTGAGCGCGGGCGCTGATAAAAGGAGAGCGAAAACCGCGATTCGGAAAACCCTACGAGTTGGATAATTGTTTTTAGTTATCATCGCTTCCTCCATTTTGATTGCCGCCAATCCCCATCCTCGCGGAGCTAATTAGATCCTGAATGATTGGCTGATTCTTTTCGAACTGACCCTTGGCTGCGCCGACGAAGAGTCCCACGACCCCTGCTCCGGTTGGACCGAACATTCCGACCCACTGGTTGGACCCGTTTGCATACGAGGTAGTGCCGGTATAGACGATCGAATTCCCTTTCTGCTCCTGACTGAGGATTTTTACGCGGCCGCCATTTCGGGCGACGCCTTTGCGCGCCTTTTGCATCGCCTCCCCGGGCGAGGTGAGATCGGGATAGTGGAACACGTTCAGGGCTACCGATGTCTTCATGTCCTGTGCGGTAAAAACCATTCCTGGAATGGGGCCGTTCTCCATTCGCGCCCAGCCCTGTGGCACGTCGACGGAGACGGTGTTGTCGGCGCCTAGCCAACGGTAATAACCAGGCCGCACCTGCGTGTCGGCGGCGGGTGCGGTGTTCTCCGCATTGCTTCCACTGTTGCCACTGTTACCGGTGCCGGCATTTTCCGCATAGGCAGCGGCGGTATGTTGAGACCGCTGGCTGAGGATGTTTTTGATTTTGTCGATTTCAACGTCTGGTAACTCTGGCGCGCGAAAGCCTTCTTTCTGATAATCGCGGACGTTGACCCAGATTTGTGGAGGCGTCCGGCTTTCATCTTTTGGGAAAAGTTCCCCGACAGCCATCTGGACCGCTTTATCGAAAGAAACGGGCTCTTTCTCGCCCACGGCCATCGGTGTGATGGCCGTGCACTCGATCGGGATCACGTCGGTAGGTCCCTGTCCATAACGTACGACCGTGAGTGCGTGACCAGGAATAAACACAAGCGAGCTCGGCAGGCCCAGATGCTCCATGGCGGAAGCCCAAAGAATGGCCAACTCGATACAAAGGCCCTGGTTACTGATAATGACGTCTCTGGGAAGGCGGACCGTCTGGACGGTCGTCTGCACGTTGCCGATGGTCTCGGGGACGCCGGAGTCGCTGGTGTAGCGCATGCCGGTATCGCACATGTAGTCGTAGAGCGCTTTCATGACCCGGGCGACTTCCTGCGGTCCGCCCGCGATACCCGCAGTCGTTCCACCAGTGCGTTTGGTCACTTCGGCCACGAATTCCTTCACCACAGGGTCGTTAGGCGTGACCATGGCCGTCGCGAAAGGGGAGGTGGCAAACATGTCGTACCAGGTCAGGAGCTCGGTGGCGGGGAGATCGGTGTATTCGATCTCGTTCACTCCGCGCAGGATGACGTTGGAACGCAAGATCTGCTCCTTCATTTTCCCTTCTTCATCGGCCCAGCGGAGCTTGGTCTCCAGGGTGGCGTTGGTCTGCGAATTGAGCTGAGTCACCTTGGCTGGCAGTTGGGGGTAATAGACCTCAACTAGCGTCTGGCCAGCGGGAACCTCCGAATAGGTCTTCGGCGTGGTCCAAGTGGTGTAATCGGGAATCTGATAGCTGACCGAAAGATCATGCACTGCTCCTTTGCCCTCGTTGCGGAAGACGATCTTGCTCAGGAAGTAGCGCCCACTCTGCGCGGCAGGGTTGCCATAGATTTTGTAGGCGAACGTCATGAGCGATTTGCGCACGATTGGATCGTCCCAGACGAGCTTTCCTGAGCCACCTCCTTGGAGGAAAAATACTGCGAGGCAGCCCAATCCGGCTATCGCCAAGACAAGGGCACCGATACGAAGAAATATTTTCATGAACTTTTGATTTTCGGCGCTTCCATCATTTGAAAGTAGCTTCTACCCAAGGAGTAGCGTTCTTGTCACGGCAAAAGGGTCAACTTTCTTCCTCTTTTCGCTCGGATCGCTGATTTGAGGGACGCAGGACATCGACTAACGTCCCTGCACCGATGGCTGCTGCTTCAAATCCTGCAATCACACCCGAGCAAATCGCGAAACACGGGCTCACTCCCGACGAATTCGAACGCATCCAGAAAATTCTGGGGCGGGAGCCGAACTTTACGGAGCTCGGGATCTTCTCGGTCATGTGGAGCGAGCATTGTTCCTACAAAAACTCCCGGAAAGAGCTGAAGAAGTTCCCCACGTCCGGCCCTAATATTCTGGTCAAAGCGGGCGAAGAGAACGCTGGGGTGGTCGATATCGGGGACGGTTGGGCGGTCGCCTTCAAGATCGAAAGCCACAATCATCCAAGCGCGATCGAGCCCTTCCAAGGTGCGGCTACCGGAGTCGGGGGCATCATCCGGGATATTTTCACCATGGGCGCGCGGCCCGAATTCCTGCTTAATTCGCTGCGTTTCGGACCCCTCGCACCCTCCGCCGTTCAGAATGGCAGCGGCCACAAACAGATTGCAGCGAATCGCCGGCTATTTGCCGGAGTCATCGCTGGCATCGCTCACTATGGGAATTGCATCGGTGTCCCGACAATCGGTGGGGAGATTTACTTTGACGAAAGTTTCGAGGGGAATCCGTTGGTTAACGTTTTTTGCCTCGGCGTTTTGCGTCACGAGCAACTTGCCCGCGGCGCGGCCAGCGGCGTGGGCAATCCAGTCTTTTATGTCGGGGCGGAAACCGGCCGTGACGGCCTGGCCGGGGCTGCTTTTGCTTCGCGGGAACTCACTGAGGAATCGCGCGAAGATCGTCCGGCCGTGCAGGTCGGCGATCCGTTTAAAGAAAAACTGCTGCTCGAAGCCTGCCTCGAGCTGCTGGCTACCGATGCGGTCGCTGGCATCCAGGATATGGGCGCGGCGGGTCTGACCTGTTCCACGTGCGAGACGGCCAGCCGCGGCGGCACGGGTGTGGAGATCGATCTCGCCAAAGTGCCGAAGCGAGAGTCCGGCATGACGCCGTACGAGACGCTCTTGAGCGAATCGCAGGAGCGCATGTTGATCATCGCCCACCGGGGCAAGGAAGAAATCGTTCGCCGCGTTTTTGAAAAATGGGATGTGCCGTGCGCCGAGATTGGGCGGGTGACAGATGACGGCATGATGCGGGTGCTGGACGATGGCTCGATCGCGGCCGAAATCCCGGCGGCGCCGCTGGCCGATGAAGCGCCACTCTACTCGCGGGAGGCGAGAAAGTTGACCGCAGAGGACGCCGAGATCTCGGAGGAAGATTTACTAAAAAGAATCTCGGTGCCCTCCCCGGACTCCGTGGTGGAAAATCTTCGTCAACTTTTGCGCGATCCGACGATCGCTTCGAAAAACTGGGTCTATCGGCAATACGACCACATGGTGCGAACGGGAACCGTGGTCCGGCCCGGCTCGGACGCAGCCGTTTTCCACCTGCGCGAGGCAGACAAGTTCCTGGCTGCTACGACCGACTGCAATTCCCTCTACTGCCGGCAGGATCCTCGAGAAGGCGGCCGCATCGCGGTGGCGGAAGCGGCTCGTAATCTGGCCTGCTCGGGGGCCGTACCGCTGGCCGTGACTGACAATCTTAATTTTGGTAACCCCTACAAACCGGAGAACTTCTGGCAGTTGCGGGAAGCCGTCGAAGGACTGGCGGAAGCCTGCCGGTTTTTCGAGACCCCCGTGATTGGCGGCAACGTCTCACTCTATAACGAAAGTCCGATCGGCGTAGTCGATCCCACGCCGACAGTCGCGATGGTGGGTCTGATCGAACGCGAGGATTGGATCACCACGCAATACTTCAAGGCCGCGGGAGACGCTGTGATTTTGTTAGGCAATTTCGGTCATGAAATGGGCGCTTCCCGTTTTCTCAAGGTCGTTTACGCGCAGAAAATCGGTCAACCGCCGCGACTCGATTTTGAGCAGGAACTGACTCTGCACAAAACTCTGCGGGAGCTGATTCGGGCTGGCCATGTCCGGAGCGCGCATGACTGCAGCGAGGGTGGGCTGGCCGTGGCCCTGGCCGAGGCGTGTTTCAATCCGGCCGGTCGTCTCGGCGCCGAGATCGATCTGGAAACCGCCGGCCAGATGCGGCTCGACCAACTCCTTTTCAACGAATCCCAGTCGCGTGTTGTCATCTCTACCGTGGCGAACAGCGCTGATGCGGTGATGGACTTGCTTCGAGAAAGAGGCGTGCCTGCGCATCGTCTGGGATCGGTGGGCGGTGACGCTCTCGTCATCCAGGCGGCGGGAGACAAGGTCCGCTGGACGCTGGCCGAGATTCATGATGACTGGTTCAACGCCATCGGAAGACTCGTCGCCCGAACCTGAGGTTGCGACCCATGAAAAAGCAGCGCGTCTACGAAAAGCTCATTCTCTTGCTGGAGCTCGTCGGGTTCGGGGGAGTTCTGGCCATTATCTGGCTGGATGAATACATTGATATTCCCAACCTATATTTTGGAGCAGCGAAGACACCAGCCCGCCCCCAGGAATATTGGTTTGAGACTTGCGCGGTTCTTCTTCTGGGCACGTGCATCGTTCTTGCGACCCTCTGGGTTTTTCGACGTCTGCGGATTATCGAGAATTTCATTCGTGTTTGCGCCTGGTGCCGGCGAGTGAACCTGGAGGACCACTGGCTCTCCTTTGAGGATTACATGAAGGTCCAGCACGACGTGAGATCGACTCATGGCATTTGCCCGGATTGTCGCGCTACCGCGAAAAAGCTTCCGGCGGAATCAGGGGCGGAGTCGGCGGTTTAACTTCGGTTGCCTTCCAGCGGTCGGCCAAAGTCATTTGGCCTTGGTATCTCAAGAGATGACGCGAAACCCGGAATGAGTATCTTTGCCCCCTCATGACGCAGGAAGAGATTTTTCCGCTGCCTCAGCCGCCATATCCGATGCACGAGTGCGGCCTTTTCGCTGTATTCGGGCATCCCAACGCTGCTGTGCTCGCCTACTATGGGCTTTTTGCTCTCCAGCACCGCGGTCAGGAGAGCGCGGGGATCGTGACCACTAACGGCCCAGGCTCAAGCTTCCAGTTGCACCGCGATATGGGCCTCGTCTCGCAGGTCTTCGGGCAGGAGGAGTTGGCTCGTCTTAAGGGCACCCGATCGGTCGGCCACACTCGCTATTCCACCACCGGATCGAGCACGGTCAAAAATGCGCAACCCTTCGTGGTCGATTGCTTCCGCGGCCAGCTCGCCATTGCCCATAATGGCAATCTCATCAACGCCGACGTCCTGCGCGATGAACTCGAGCGGAAAGGTTCGATTTTCCAGACCACCGCCGACAGCGAGATTATCCTCCACCTGCTGGCCCAGCCCTCGAAGAATGGCGGCAGCATCCTGACTGCGCTGCGTCGTATCGAAGGCGCCTTTTCGCTCGTCATCAGGAGCGAACGCGAAATCATCGCGGTGCGCGATCCCTTTGGTTTCCGCCCGCTCTCGCTAGGCAAACTGGATGGCGCTTACGTTCTGGCCTCCGAGACCTGCGCCTTCGATCTGATCCATGCGGAATTCGTGCGGGAGATCGAACCGGGCGAGGTCCTCATCATTAGCGAAGAAGGTCTTCGTTCCGAATGGCCGTTTCGCGATGAGAAGCCGGCTTTCTGCATGTTCGAGTACGTCTACTTCGCGCGGCCCGATAGCATCATCGGCGGAGTGAACATCGCCAAGGTGCGGACCGAGATGGGCCGCGAGCTGGCGCGGCGATTTCCGGCGGAAGCAGATCTGGTCGTGCCGGTGCCGGATTCCGGCAACTACGCCGCGCTTGGCTTCGCGCAGGAACTCAATATTCCCTACGAGCATGCCTTCGTCCGCAATCACTATATCGGGCGCACGTTCCTGCAGCCCAGCCAGCTCATCCGCGATTTCGATGTGCGGGTGAAGCTCAACCTGATCAAGGAAGCAGTGGAAGGAAAACGAGTCGTGGTGGTCGATGACTCGATCGTTAGGGGAACGACCGCGCGGGCCCGCGTAGTCAACCTGCGGGAAGCGGGCGCCAAGGAAGTGCATATGCGGGTAAGCTGTCCGCCTCACCGTTTTGCCTGTCACTACGGCATCGATTTTCCCGATCCCGAAAAGCTGATCGCCAACCAAAAAACGATGCCAGAGATTTGCGAATATCTCGGCGTGGATAGCCTCGGTTATCTCGACTTGGATGGAATGATTCGCGCCACGGGAAAAGATCCAAACACGTTTTGCCTCGCCTGTTTTACGGGTAAATATCCGCTGCCGGTGGATCCTGAGCTGGACAAATTCATCATGGAAAAACGCGAAAGCCGAGCCAAGGCGCTGGCCGAGGACAAGGAGCCAACCTTGTTTGCCGGATTGAAATAGTTGCGGGGCCTTTGCACGTTGTCATTCCCGGCGCAGCGAACAATCTCAGGAAAGCCGCGAGTTCGCGACCTTCGTTTCGGATGACCAATTCCAAGAAAGCCTACGCCCGCGCCGGAGTCGACGTCGACCTCGGCAACCTGGTGAAACGCAAGATCCACGGGCTCGTTAGGCAAACTCACGGTCCGGAAGTGCTGGGCAAGATCGGAGGGTTCGGCGGGCTCTTCGCCCCCAACTTCGCCGGGATGCGCGAGCCCGTCCTGGTCAGCAGCATCGATGGCGTGGGAACGAAACTGAAGATCGCCTTCGCCCTGAACCGCCACGAAACGGTTGGCGCTGATCTGGTGAATCACTGCATCAACGACATTGCCGTGCTCGGAGCGCGGCCGCTCTTCTTTCTCGATTACATCGGCACGGAGAAACTGGAACCGAAGGTCTTTCGCCAGATCCTGCGCGGCTTCACCAAAGCCTGTCGGGCGGGTAGTTGCGCACTGGTGGGCGGAGAAACCGCGCAGATGCCCGGCATGTATCGCCGTGGCGAATACGATCTGGCCGGCTGTATCGTCGGGGTGGTGGATCGCCCGCGCATGATCGATGGCAGCCGAATCAAGCCTGGCGATCTGATTCTCGGTCTGCCCTCGAATGGATTGCACACCAACGGTTATTCGCTCGCACGCAAAGTCCTTTTTTCGCAGGCACGCCTGAAGCCGGACGCACCATTGCCAGAGTTGCGTTTGCCGTTAGGCGAAGAGCTGCTGCGAACGCACAGGAATTATCAGCCGCTTCTCAGCCGAGTTGCACCTGGGAAGCTGAAAGGTCTGGCGCACATTACCGGCGGCGGGTTGCTCGATAATCTGCCGCGCGTTTTGCCTAATGATTGTGACGCGGTCATCGATGCAGCCTGTTGGAAGGTGCCGGCGATTTTCCAGCTCATCCAGGATCGTGGACGCGTGCCACGCGACGAAATGTATCAGGTCTTTAACATGGGCATCGGAATGGTGGCCATCGTTAGTCCGAAAGACGCCCGCGCTCTGGCCACGCAGTTACGCGCGAAAATCATCGGCCGGATCGAGCGCGGGAGTGGTACCGTCCAGCTCTAGCCCGCGCCTGGGTTGGGGCTTCCGTAAAGACGAGCCAAACGTGGCTGGGACGACGCACTCCCCTCCCGACAGGACGCGTTTTTCGTTCGCCTAACGACGTCTCCGGCCGAAGGAATATCCGCGGTGGGTGCGTCCGCCGCCGATGGCCCGCTTGCCGCCAGCCGCCGATTCCGGCTCGAAGAGTACGGTGAAGATGTAGGGGAAGTTTTCGATTTTAAGACGGGGAATCTTTTGCCCGATAAAGCGCTCAATGGCCTGCAGAGCCGGGAGTTCCTCGCCATTCATCAAGGTAAAAGCGTCGCCCACTTTCTGAGCGCGTCCGGTACGGCCAATGCGGTGCACATAATCTTCCGGATGCTCGGGCACGTCGTAATTGATCACGTGGCTGACGCCCGCGATATCGATCCCGCGGGCGGCGATGTCGGTCGCCACCATCACTTCGTATTTGCCGGATTTAAAACCTTCCAGCGCTTCGACTCGCTCACGCTGGGTTCGATTTGAGTGGAGGACGGCAACCGAATGGCGCGCGGTTTTCAACTGATGCGCGATGCGATCCGCCCCGTGTTTGGTGCGCGAAAAAATGAGCGCGCTGTCGAAATTCGTGCGTTCGAGCAGGGCCATGAGCAGATCGAATTTTTGCTCGGCGGCGACCGGATAGACCGCGGGCGTGACGGTTTCCGCAGGGGAGCGGCTCGCGCCAATCTCGATCACCTCAGGTTCACGCAGGACCCAGGAAGCGAGCCGCTCGATCTCGGGCGGTAAAGTCGCCGAGAAAAGCAGAGTCTGACGATCCGTCGAGATCTGGTCCACGATTCGCCGCACGTCGGGAAGAAATCCCATGTCGAGCATGCGATCGACTTCGTCGAGCACGAGAATATTGACGTTGCGGAAACTCAGAGCGCGTTGTTCGAGCAGATCGAGCAAGCGGCCCGGCGTGGCGCAGACAATATCCGTCCCGGCGGCGGCTTCTTCGCGCTGTTTGCCGTAGCCGACGCCCCCGTGGACGACCGAGACACGCAAATCGGTGAAGCGCCCGTAGTCGCGGAAAGCCGTCTCCACTTGCGCCGCCAGTTCGCGCGTCGGCTCGAGCACCAGGCAGCGAAAATCGCCGTGCTGGGCCAGCAAAGTCATGATGGGAAGGGCAAAGGCCGCAGTCTTGCCAGTCCCGGTTTGCGCGGTTCCGATTAAATCCTTGCCCGATAAAATGATTGGAAATGCGCGGAGCTGAATCGGCGTCGGCTCGGAAAAGCCCATCGCCTGCGTTCCCCGCACGACTTCCGGGGAAAGCCCGAAGTTGTTGAAAGACACAGGCGTGAACAGTAATTCGGTTAGGCGCGGAAGCAACGGCAGTTCTGACTTGCCGGCATGGTTCGATTGCGCAGGATGATGCCCCATGGAATCCAGGGCGCGACGGATTTTCGTCCTCGCAGATACACACGACCGCTTCCCAGCCCAACTCGAGAGTCTGGCAGAGGGCGCCGATGAGATTTGGCATCTCGGGGACGTCTGCGCGCCGAGCCTCTTCCTGCGCCTGGCGAACTTTGGCCCGCCGGTCACGCTGGTGCGCGGGAATTGCGACGGGAATTACGAGTGGCCCCTGGTGGTGGATCTGAAGCGGAACGGCGTCCGTTTTCGGCTCGTTCATATTCCGCCCGAACGTGTGCCGGAGAAGGTCGACGTCGTTCTCCACGCTCATACGCACGTTCCCCGGAAGGAAAAAAAAGGAGGCGTGCTGTTTCTCAATCCCGGCTGCGTGACCCGGCCCAATCGAGGCGCGCCAGCCAGCGTCGCCAACCTCGAAATCAAGAGCGACGGCCAGCTGAGCTGGCGCCTAACGAGGATCTAAACTCTCCGCGGCGCGCCCTGCGGACGGGTCGATTCTCGCAATTCACGTCCGCGTGGCTGAGATCGCAGCGCTTCGTTTGCTTACAGCGAGGTCGCGATCTTCTGCAGGTGATCGATGCCGATATCGGCAAACCGGATGGGCTCGCGCCCGAACTGCCAAATGGTCGCGACGGTCGCGAGGATGAGCAGCAGGTAAACGAGCACCTCGAAGAAGTCGCGCTCTTTTTCCTCGGACTCGACGAGCATCTGGTAAGCGGTTTCGTGGTGGCATTGGTTGGTGGTCATGATGTCCTTTCTTTTGAACGCCACTTCCTTATGCATCGGCTGTGCCACATCACTTCACTTTCTATAAATGACCGTAAACCAGTCATTTACAAATGTGAAGCCTGCGCCGTCACGCGCATAATTGTCGCGTCGGCGGGATACAATTGTGCCGAATTCGGGACGGCAGAAACTACCTGAACCGCGCTATTCTTTAGCGTCCTTTTTCTCGTCAGCCGCCGGCGCTTTTTTCGCCTTCTTCACGGGCTTGGAACCAGCTTCCACGCTTGCTTCGTCGTTAGGCGATTTGCTACGCTTCTTGCCTTTCTCGGTGGTCGCAGGAGTCTCCTCGACCACTTCGGCCGCATCGACCCATTCGAGAAACGCGACCGAAGCCGAGTCGCTCTTACGCTGGCCGAGCTTGATGATGCGCGTGTAACCGCCTTTGCGATCGGCGCTGCGCGGCGCGATATCGTCGAACAATTTCTTGACCGCATCTTTTTGCCGCAGCACGGCGAGAGCGGTGCGACGGGCATGAAGTGAACCATTTTTGCCTAAAGTCACCATTTTCTCGGCCAGGGGCCGGACCGCTTTCGCTTTCGCGAGAGTGGTCTTGATCCGCTGATGTTCGATCAAGCTGCAGACCTGGTTGGCCAACAACGCCTTCCGATGTTCGGCGGTGCGTCCCAGTTTAACGGTTTTCTTTTGGTGCCTCATAGCTGCTTTTCCCGCAAATTTCCCCTAACGATTATTCTCCGTCCGCGCCATTGGCGCCATCGACGTTGAGCGGAATCTCCACCAGACCCGGATCGAACTTCTGGCCCAGGCCAAGGCCGAGCTGGAGAAGTTTGTCCTTGATCTCGTTGAGTGATTTTTTACCAAAGTTCCGATACTTAAGCATCTCGGCTTCGGTCTTCTGTGCCAGCTGGCCGACCGTGGTGATGTTGGCGTTGTTCAGGCAATTCGCCGCGCGTACGCTGAGTTCGATTTCGTTCACGCTCATGTTGAGCAGCTTCTTCAGCTTGACGTTCTCCTCGCTCACTCCGGCCGGTGTCTCGTCGAACTCGATCACTTCTTCGTTGAAGTTCACGAAGACATCGAGGTGATGGCGCAAAATGGCGGAGGCTTGGAGCAGCGCATCATCCGGGGTGAGACGGCCGTCGGTCCAGACTTCGAGGATGAGCTTGTCATAGTCGGTCCGCTGACCGACGCGCGTGTTCTCAACCGCGTATTTCACTCGGGTGACGGGCGAAAAGATGGAGTCGATCGGGATGAGACCAATTGGTTGATCGGGGCGCTTATTTTCGTCGCCGGTGGCGAAACCGCGGCCGACCCGCACGTCGAGTTCGGCTTCAAATTTGTGCTTCTTGTCGAGCGTGCAGATGATTTGCTTCGGATTGAGCACCTCGTAACCCTGCACCAGAGTGATATCACCGGCGGTCACTTCGCCTTCCTTGTTCACGTTGAGGGCGAGCTTGCGGGCCTCGTGATCCGAGGCTTTGAATTTGATCCGCTTCAGATTGAGCACGATGTCGGTCACGTCCTCGACCACACCGGGCAGCGTGCCGAATTCATGCTGGGCGCCATTGATTTGCACCGCGGTAATGGCGGCGCCGTCGAGCGAGGAAAGGAGCACGCGGCGGAGCGAATTCCCGACCGTATGGCCGTAGCCGGCCTCGAAGGGCTCGGCTACGAATTTCGCGTAAATATCTGTAGAAGAACCCTCATCTTTGGAGAGGGTCTTCGGCATTTCAAACCGACCGTAACGAACTGACGTATGTTTAGGATGAATGAAGAATTATGAATTAAGAGGTTGGGTGCCTACGACACTTCATCCTTCTGCCTTCTGACTTCTTCCTTTCAGAAAAGCGCCGGGTTCCCCCTGGCGAGCGTGGTTTTGCATCAGCGATGGAAAACCCAGGGACCAACGGCGCTACATGTTTAAAAACTCGCAGCGGGACGTGGAATGAACACTATTGCCCGCGCTTTGCAAGTGAGCGGGAAGGCCGCCGTGCTTTTATTCGCGCTCGTCCTCGAATCTTCCCTTCCAAGTCGGCAAAGAGGGCGAGATGGCTAACCTTCTTCGATCGTGTTGGGTAATTCGTTGCGGTCGTCGGATCGTTGCGGAAAGTGTTCCGCCAGCATCTCGCCGCATTCCCTGATTCCCTGCACGAGAGCGTCGGTGAAATGCTCGCCCGCGAATTGTTCCCGCATCATCTCCACGAGGCGGAGCCAGAATTCGGAGCCGCAGCGCTGGTCGATGCCTTCGTCTCCCACCACCGCAAACTTTTGCAGGCGCGGAGCGACGAAGATGAGAACGGCGTTGCGTTCGCGGGTCGCAGTCATCCCGAGGCGTTCGAACTGTTTTTTCGCTTCTTCCATCGGATCGTTGACTTCGCCGTGCTGGACGAAAACGCGGATCTCGCCGGAGGTTTTAGTCTCTGCCACGGCGATCGCGTCGACGATGCGCGCATGCTCGAGTTGATCGAGAAATGACTTTGTTTTCATCGTTTACCAGCCCGACCCTGCGCCGCCTCCGCCGAAACCGCCGCCCCCGCCACTGAAACCGCTAAAGCCGCCGCCCCCGGAGCTTCCCCCGCCGGACCAGCCACCGCCGCCGCCGCCAAAACCGCCAAAGAACGGTCCACCGCCGCCGTTGTAACCGTAACCGCGCCGGCCCTTTCGCCGCCTCGATCGACTCGACATGATGATGATTGCCAGAATGACGAAAAAAATAATCAGACCGATGGGCAACCCGCCGCTTTCCTTCCCTTTTTGCGATTCCCTGGTCGTCAACCCAGTGCCTTTGTATTCACCGCGAACCGCTTGCATCATCGCAGCTACGCCCGCTTTGAGGCCGCCGGTATAGTCGTTTTTCTTGAAAATAGGAGCGATGACGTTGTGGGTGATGTCAAAACAGGTCGCGTCCGGAAGGGCGCCTTCGACGCCGTAACCGGTCTGGATAAACATCTTTCGATCCGCCACGAAGACGAAGAGGACGGCACCGTTGTTGTTCTTCTTCCCACCTACGCCCCAAGTCTGAGCGATCCTTTGGGTGTAATCATCGATGGAAGACTCGCTCTGCATCGAGGGATAGATCGCGACCAGGATTTGTGTGGAAGTGTCACGCTCGAATTGTGCAAGCTGCTCGTTCAGGTCCGCGGCGGCCGTAGGATCGACCACCTGGGCGTAATCGTTAAAATAGCGATCTGGCTTCGAGGGCATGGTCTCGCCCCGGACGATGCCGAGGTGCCCGAAGAAGAGCGCGAGAAACAGTAAAAGGGCGTGTCCTCCCCTGGCTCCCGGCGCTATCGGAGGGTAACCTCGCGAAATCTCAGCTTTCACAGAATGCCTCGACTGGTTGTGCTCTCTCGGTACGAGAGCGGTCGTTACGGCGTCGGGATCGGAGTGGTGGCCGGTACGGCCGGGGTCATAGCGGGCACGGCCGCCGTGGCGGCTGGCACCGCGGGAGCCGGACTTCCAAAGTTAAAATTCACCGCCGGCGCTTTTTCGCTGCCTGGCTGAGCGGCAAAGAAAGGACGGATCTTAAAGCCGAACATCTTGTTTAGCATGTTGGTGGGAAATTTCTGCAGCTCGGTGTTGTACTCCTGCACCGCGGCATTGAAATTATTACGTTCTACCGAAATCCGATTCTCGGTACCCTCGAGCTGAGCCTGGAGCGATTGAAAGGCTTCGGTAGCCCGCAATTGGGGATAATTCTCGCTCACCACCAGCAAGCGGGAGAGCGCATTGCTTAACTGCCCTTGAGCCGCTTGAAACTGTTCTAGTTGCGCCGCGTCGGTTGGCGCTTTGGTTGGGTCGATCTTCACCTGCCCAACGCTGGCGCGGGCATTGGTCACTTCGGTGAGAGTCGATTTCTCAAAATTTGCCGCGCCCTGCACAGTACTGACGAGATTCGGAATCAGATCCGCCCTTCGCTGGTAGACGGACTGCACGTCGGCCCATTTCTTGTTCACGTTATTCTCGAGCGTGACGAGCTTATTGTAACTGCCGCAGCCGGTCAGGTTGAAGACAGCGAACAGGGCGCAGAGCAGACCGCCAAATCGGAGAGCAAGTTTGTTCATAGTTGGTTCCTCGGTGAGCAACCATTACCGCATTGGCGGGAATGTCACTCGCTATTTCCGCCTTGCGGATCGGCTGCCGCCACGATCGTCTCTTCGGAGGGCGCGGTGTCGTCAGTCTGAGCCAGTGGCTCAGGGGGGGCTGGAACGGGCGCCTTGGGCAGTTCGCGTCGTTTCAGTTCCTCAGAGTTTGGAAGTTCATCGAGATTGCGCAGGCCGAAATGATCGAGGAAAAACTCGGTCGTTTCGTAAAGTAAAGGCCGACCCGGGATTTCGGCGCGCCCGGCGATTTTGACCAGTCCGCGCTCCATGATCGTTTGTAGGACGCTATCGATGGCGACGCCGCGCACGGCCTCGACATCGGCGCGGGTGATCGGCTGCCGATAGGCAATGATGGCCAGTGTTTCGAGGGCGGGCGGCGAAAGGCGCGCCGGTTTCACCGCGGGAAAAAGCTGCCGCACCCAGCGGGCATATTGCGGATCGCTGGCCAGTTGCCAGCCTTCCGCTTTCTCCAGGAGCTGAAACGCGCGCTGCTGTTCGAGGTATTCGATTTTGAGCTGCTCCAGCGCGGCGGCTACGGCGGCTTCGTTGGTTTTAGCGAATTCGTTAGGGTTGAGTTCGTCCTCCGCTCCGGCGCCTTTGATGGCCGCGAGCAGCTCTCGCGCGGTGAGCGGCTTCTGCGCGCTAATGAGAAGCGCCTCGACGACTTGGGACAGATTCATTTTGACGAATCAGGAAAGCAGGAAAGCAGGAAAGCAGGAAAAAGAAAATCCGAAGGTGCCTTCATCCTTGGGTTTTCCCCAGGGCCATTCCTGCTTTCCCGCTTTCCTGATTCATCCCGATGGCCGCTTCGATTGCTTGTGCGATTTGATTGGCTTGGCGATCTATTTGCGCCAAATCCCGGCCTTCGATCAGCAGTCGAATCCTCGGCTCCGTGCCGGAGTAGCGCAGCAGGACACGGCCTTTCCCGTTCAGTTCTTTTTCCGTCTGGCTGACCAACTGCATGACTTGGGTCAAGGAATCCAGCGGCGGCTTTTCTTGCACCTTCAGGTTGCGCTGGGCCTGCGGATATTTGGTCAGGCATTTCTTGAGTTCGCTCAATGGCCGCCCGGTCGCCTGCATGATGCGCAGGATTTGCAGGGCGCTGATGATACCGTCGCCGGTCGTGGTGAAGTCGCGGAAAATCAGATGCCCACTCTGCTCGCCGCCGAGGTTGAGGCCCTGTCGCACCATTTCTTCGATAACGTAACGATCGCCGACTTTTGCGCGGATCACTTTGCCACCCTGCGCGGCAAGAGTTTCATCGAGCCCGAGGTTACTCATGACCGTGGCGACCAGCGTATTGTCGGCGAGCTGGCCGCTGCCTAACAAATCCACCGAGGCGATCGCCAGAATCTCGTCGCCATCCACCACTTCGCCCTGCTCGTCACAGAGGAGCACGCGGTCCGCGTCCCCATCGTGGGAAATTCCAACCATGGCGTCACTCTCTCGCACGAGGCGCTGGATCTCTTCCGGATAAGTGCTGCCGCACTGCGCGTTGATGTTGGTGCCGTTAGGCTGATTGTGCGCCACGATCAATTCCGCCCCGAGTTCGCGCAGAATGCAGGGAGTGGATTTGTAGCCGGCGCCGTTCGCGACATCCACGGCGATGCGCATTTTCTCCAGGGTCAGGCCCCGCGGGAAGCTCGCTTTGGCGAATTCCACGTAGCGTCCAAGCGCGTCGTCGATGCGTGTGGCCCGACCTATTTTTTGTGCGGTCGGGCGAATAGAATCGATCTCGCCAGTGAAGACGAGCTGCTCGATCCGGCGCTCGATCTCGTCATCCAGTTTGTAGCCGTCGTGCCGGAAAAACTTGATCCCATTATCCTCGTAGGAGTTGTGCGAAGCGGAGAGCACGATGCCGGCGTCCGCGCGCAGGGAACGAGTGATGTAAGCGACACCGGGGGTGGGGAGCGGACCGATCAAGAGCACGTCCACGCCTAACGAAGTGATACCGGCGACCAGCGCATTCTCCAGCATGTAGCCGGAGAGGCGCGTGTCTTTGCCGATGACGATCCTCGGACGCAGACCGGGCGGGTGCTCCTGCGGATTGAGCGCGGTAAAGACGTGCGCGGCCGCACGGCCGAGCTTGAGCGCCGTTTCCGCCGTGACGGGTTCGACATTGGCCCGACCTCGCACTCCGTCGGTCCCGAAGATTTTCTTTGCTGCGGTCATTTCTGATTGCTCCTCTTGGAACGATTGTGGTCGCTGAAGAAGACGCACTCGTTGTCCGGTCCGAGGAGAGTGCCCCAACGGAGCGGGAATTTTTGCAGATTCACGTTTCGCAAAATCACGCCGGACCAATCCTTGTATTCGCCCTTCATGATTTCGCCTAACGAATTCTGGCTGCCGCTAATCGGGGTGAGATAAAGACCGTTAATCGGCGCTCCCAGGAGGCCGTAATCGCTCAATTCTGTTTCGACGGGCATCGACTCCGGCAGCCAGATCGCGGGACGGTCCGCATACCACGCGACCGCCCACGGCATATCGGTCGATGTGATTTCGTTCGGGTCCATCCAGGTATTGAGCACAGCAATGAGTGGCGGCAGGTAAGGTGGCCAGCGGACACTGCCTTTAGGGCGCGCCAGGAGCAGGTTGAAAACCATTGGCCAACTGCACAAGAGAAAAAGCAGGGCGAGGAAGGCCAGGCGGGCCAGCCGGCTGTGAATTCCGAAGCGATTCCATTGCACGAGGAGGTAGGCCAGGCCGAAGCAGGTCATGATCGGAATGAAAAGAAGGTGGAGTTGATTGGCGGCTACGCCTTGTTCCTCCGGCATTCCGTAGACGGCCATGCCGAAAAAGGCACCGACCCAGAGTGCCAGCACGAGCCAGCGCGTGGCCGCTGTGGCCGCGCGTCGAAATGGATGCAGGATCGAGGCAAAGAAGAAAAGAGCGACCGCGCTCCAGCCCAGATACTGAAAAATCCGGCCGGACTGGGCGAAGACATTGTCGCTGACTTTGCCGATCAACGCTCCCAGTTGCACCGCGTGCCAATTGTAGGTCGTGTGCCGCATCAGGCCGGCTTCGCTGCTGCCGAGCTGATCAAAAATTGCGTAAAAAGCGAGGCCGCCGGGATTGCCGCAGACCAGAGAATTCCGCAACAGCCACGGCGCGTAGAGAAAAAGAAAAGGTCCGAGGAGCCAGAGCAGCGCGCGAGGCCGGGGACGAAAAAAACAGGCGCCAAAAAAAAGTGCACCGAGAAAAACCCAGATCGTTAGGGCAGGAGAAAGGGCCAGCAGACCAAAACCCGCTCCCGCCAGGCCGAGCCAGCGAGCTTCCGTCTTACCCTCCGCCTGCGTCTCGATGGCCCGGATGAGTGCGTAAAGCGTGAGATTGAAAAGCAGCAGGAGCCACATTTGGGGCAACCCCGAAAGCGAGTACTGCCAAAAGATGTCGCCCAACAGGACGAGGCCGCACCCGACTAAAGCGAGTTGCTGGTCGAACAATCGCCGTGCGATTAAAAAGAGGACCGCGACCGAAAGGACAAAGAGAACCATCGCCATGAGCGCGATCATCCGGTCGCCCAGGTAAACCGCATCTTTGGGCAGCCCGAGATGAGACCGCACCGGCAGAAGAGCGATGGCGTCGATCAGCGGAGGCAGCGGCGCATTGTAAGTATCGGTCCAGATCTTCTGGGCCACGTTGCGGCCGTGCCGCTGGAGCTGCCCGATGGCGAGCGGGCGCGCAAACTTCGTTTTCCAAAGCCGCCCATGCAGCATCTCGCGACCAATCTGCGCCTGGTCCATCGCCTGCGAAGTGGCGAGCCCGCGGTGTTCGTGGAGCAAATAGAAAACCGCCAGTCCCGCGATCAGCGTGCAAAGCAGCGCGCGTCGGACCCAGATGCGCGCCACCCCTACTTCCAGCGCGTGGACCCCGCGCTGGATCGCGTCAGCGGCGCCCGGCATCAGAGGGTAAATCCGAAATCCAGAGTTCGAAATCCAAAAAAAATCCGTAGTTTCGAAACTCAAAACGGCCATCCGCAGCGAGCCGTTTCAGATTTACGATTTCAGTCATTGGAGTTTCCGTCGGATTTCGGATTTTGAGACTCGGATTTTTCCTCATTCATTTCGTTGATCTTTCGATGAAGGGTGCGGCGGCTAATGCCAAGCTTTTTCGCGGCGGCGGTGATGTTGCCTCTGGTGGCGGCGAGCGCCTGCGTGATGAGGCGCGTTTCCGTCGCGTGCAGATCGAGCGGGCCCGTCGTTTCATCAAATGAGCGGATGCGCGCGCCGGGCGCCGGTGCGGCTTTCCGAACGGCCATGGGCAGGTCGCGCAGAGTAACTTTGGAGCCCGTCGCCATGACGACTCCATGTTCCACCGCGGTGCGGAGCTCGCGCACGTTGCCGGGCCAATCGTAGGCCATCAGGGTATTCATGGTTTCCGCGGTCAGATCGAGCAGCGGCCGATCGTTCGTTTTGCAGAAGTGCCGCAGGAAAGCGCGCACGAGCAGTGGGATATCTTCTTTGCGTAGGCGCAGGGGCGGCATCGTGATCTTCACCACGTTGAGGCGAAAATAGAGGTCGTCGCGGAACTTTCCCTCACTGACCATCTCCTCGAGATTCTTGTTCGTCGCGGCGATCAGGCGCACATCCGCATGCAAAGTTTGCGAACCGCCCACGCGTTCGAAGGCTCGTTCCTCGCTCATCACGCGCAGGAGTTTCACCTGCGTGGTCGCATCGATCTCGCCGATCTCGTCCAGAAAAATGGTGCCGCCGTTCGCCTGCTCGAAACGTCCGATGCGCCGCTCGTGCGCGCCGGTAAAGGCGCCGCGTTCGTGTCCGAAAAGCTCGCTTTCGAGCAGTTGCGGCGAAAGCGCCGCGCAATGCACGGTGACGAACTTGCCTTTGTGCCGGCGGCTCAGGTTATGAATTGCGTGCGCGGCCAGCTCTTTGCCCGTGCCGCTCTCGCCCTCGATGAGAATGTTGGCGGAGGAGGGTGCGACCTGCCGGATGGTGTCGAGGACTTCGCGCAGGGCCGCCGATTCTCCGAGAATGCTCTCCAGCGCAAACCGGTCATCCACCTGCTGTCGCAGCACGCGATTTTCCTGTTCCAGCCGGCGACTACCCAAGGCCCGGGCAATCAGCATCTCAACCTTGTCGAGGTTGAGCGGTTTGGTCACAAAATCGTAGGCCCCGCGCTTCATCGCCTCGACGGCGGTGTCGACCGAGCCGTAGGCCGTCATCATAATGCACACGGGCGGATGCGGCAGTTTGAGGGAGCGTTCGATTAAGGTCATCCCGTCCTCGCCGCCGAGGCGCAGATCGGTCAGGAGCAGATCGATTTGGTCGCGCTGCAAGACATCGAGCGCGCTGGCGATATCCGCCGCGACATAGGTATCGTATTTGTCGCCCAGCAGCGTGCGCAGACCCTCCCGGGTGTGCTTCTCATCATCCACAATCAGAATGGTCGGCTGCATGGAAAGGAAGGATGAAGGCGGAAGAAAGAAGGATGACGAGTTAAGACCGATTTTTGACTTTGAGGATCATGGTCACAAAGATGGCAGTCAGCCGGTCGGCCTCGATGCGTGATGGGTTGATAGTTCCGGCATCTCCAGTAATTGCAGCTACAGATCAGTCTCGTCGAGTTCTTGCAGGCCGCCTTCGAGTTTGTTCACGAAATCGCGATTGGATTAACTCGGCACGCCTCGCGGTAGTGGGCAGCGACCGACGTCCCCGGGCGCAAAAGCTGTCGCCGACAACTTGAGCCACGCCTTCATCCTTCATCCTTCATCCTTTCTTTATCTGGCAGCATCCGCACCCGACGATCGAGCACGGGCAGGCGAATGGTCAGCGTGAGTCCCTGGCCTTCGGCGCTCTCGATGGCCAGCTCGCCGCCATGTTCCCGCACGATGCGCCTAACGATAAGTAATCCAAGGCCGGAGCCGCCGCTTTTCGTGGTGAAGTATGGTTCGAAAACACGGCTCAGATCTTCCGGGGAAATGCCGCCACCCGTGTCGGTGAAGCTGACTTTGACATGCGTCTCGTCGCGGTCGGAGCGAATGCGCAAGAGGCCGCGTCGCTTCATCGCTTCGAAGCTATTCTTGATCGCATTATAAAAGACCTGCTTCATCTGGTCGCGATCCAGTTCCAGCGGCGGCAGATCGGAACGCAGCTCAGTTTCGACCACGATTTCGCGATCCTTGATTTCCGGCCGGAAGAAGCGCACCGCTTCTTGCACGAGGGAGTTCACATCTTCCGGTTGCAAGTGTGGTTTGGAAGGCCGGATGGCACGCAAAAATTGGGTGACGATCGAATCGAGCCGGCTGATCTCGGCCCGGGCCACATCGATCGATTCCTGCAGTTCGCGTTTGTCTTCGGTCGCCTGCAGTTTTTTTACTGTCCGCTCCATCAATTGCAGATGGATATGCAGAGAATTGAGCGGGTTCCCGATCTCGTGCGCCACGCCGGCGGCCAGCAAAGTGAGCGCGGAGAGTCGCTCCGATTCGATGGTCTGTTCGGTCGATCGCCGATCCTCCGTGATGTCTCGCAGGATCATGGCGTGACCCACGGCCTCCGCCACGGAATCGCCCGGTGCATCGCTGGCTACCCGGCGCTCGATAACCAGCGGCACGACGTAGAAATTGATGAAACGGTTGGCCGGATAAAAAATCTCCATGTCGCGGCTCATCGCGGCGGTCGATAGCGAAAGCGATTTCCAATCGAGCCCGCGCACCTGTTCGTCGAGCGGTTTGCCGATCGAGTTTTCGCCGTCGAGCCCGAAAGTGTCGCAGGCTGCGTCGTTCAGGTAGGTGATGCGGCCGTTGGAATCGGTCACGATGATGCCTTCCTGGATCGAGTTGAAGATCGTCTCGAGAAAGCCCTTCTCCTGGGCGAGGCGGAGGAGATAATTCTGGACCTCTTCCGGGCCGATCCGGCCGAGGCGACCGATAAGCTTTTCGAGGAATCCCGGTTTCACCGATGGTAATTTTAGACAGGATTTACAGGATGAACAGGATGGCCGTAGAACGAACAACTCTGGTGTAAGGCTCCGATCACACCATGTCGACCCGCACCTTTCTCCTCTCTCCGTCCTATGCCGGCGGACGCCGCGCGCAGATGCTCCTCGGCGGACGCGGTGAATTCGACCTCGCGCGGCGCATGCGTGCAGGCGCTCCGACGTCGTTAGGCGAAGTCTTTACTTTTCTGAGCGGGTTGTATTTCCGCGGCAAGCTGGCCTATGCGAATGCTTTCGCGCGGCCTGGTGTTTCGCGAGTCCTGGTCATTACGCCAACGCGGGGGCTGATGGCCGCGACCACGCCGGTCACCCTGAAGGACCTGCGGGAATTTGCGGAGGTCGATATCGACGAGGACGATCCGCGCTACCGGAAGCCGCTGGCCCGCGATCTCCGCGTTCTCGTTAGGCAACTTTCCGGGCCCTGCGAAGTCGTCCTGCTGGGCAGCATCGCAACGGGAAAATATGTCAGCATCCTGCTTGAACTCCTCGGTGAGAGGATCTGGTTTCCGGCCGATTTCGTGGGTCGCGGCGACATGAGCCGCGGCGGGTTGCTACTCCGGTGCGCAGCGGATGGGACGGAGCTTGATTACATCCCACTCCAGGGCGCGGTGCGAAATGGTAAGCGGCCACCCAAGTTGACGCCGCGTCGTTACACCTGATGTCTCTCGCTTTTCAACCGCCGCTCCCGCCGATGGAGGCACGCTCCGCGGACGACATTCCGGGCGACGATGGCTGGCAATACGAACCAAAGTGGGACGGCTTCCGCTGCCTGGCTTTCCGGGATGGCGAGGATATTTTTCTGCAATCGAAATCTGGCCAGCCGCTCGCGCGTTATTTTCCTGATGTCGTTAGGGCCATGGGTGGACTGAAATCGAAGCAGTTCGTGCTCGACGGAGAACTGGTCATCCCGGTCGGCGGCGCGTTGTCCTTCGATGAATTACAGCTCCGTCTGCATCCCGCGGCCAGCCGCGTCCAGAAGCTGGCGGCCGCTCACCCGGCTCTCTTCATTGCCTTCGATTTGCTCGCCGGGCCCACAGGTAAATCGCTGCTCGATCGTCCGCTGGGCGAACGGAGAGCGGAGTTGGAAAAGCTGGCTGGGAAATCGTTCTCTCACGATCCGGCAATCCGGCTTTCGCCGGCCACGACTGACCTGCGTAAAGCGAAGAAATGGTTTGAGAAAGTCGGAGGCGATCTCGATGGCCTGATCGCGAAGCGTCTGGAGGCGCCATATGCTTCCGGCGAGCGGACCGGGATGGTCAAGATCAAACAAATCCGCACGGTCGATTGCGTGGTGGGCGGTTTTCGTTATGCCAGCGGCGCGCGGGTCATCGGGTCACTGCTCCTCGGACTCTACGACGAGGAAGGGCTGCTCCATCACGTCGGCTTTACCTCCGCCTTCAAGGCCAGCGAGAAGGCTGCTCTCACGAAGAAGTTCGAAGCGCTCAGGAAGTCGCCAGGCTTTACCGGCAACGCTCCGGGCGGGCCAAGCCGCTGGAGCACCGAGCGCAGTGGGGAATGGGAACCGGTCGCGCCGAAAATCGTGGTGGAAGTGACCTATGATCACTTCACCGGCGACCGCTTCCGCCATGGGACAAAGATTGTGCGCTGGCGCAAAGACAAAGCACCGCGGCAATGCACGCTCGAGCAGGTCGCGCAGCGCGAGGGCAAAACGCTCGCGCTTCTTTTAGCCGCTCAGCGGGCCCGCGATTTTATCGCGACCAGGTCGGCTCGGTGATTTTGCCGAGTCCGTCGACGATCTTGTTTTTGCGGCTGTTGACGGTGTCGAGCATGTAGAGTGCGCCGTCGTTGGTGAGGATGACGTGTCTGGAATCAGCGCCCCAGACGGGGTCCTGGCCGGAACTCAGGAGGCGAGTACCACCGCCGCCCAGATCCATAACTGCGATTTGGAATTCGCCTCCGCTGCGCACATTGAAAGCGACTTTCTTCCCGTCCGGCGACCAGTTCGGCTCTGTGCAATAGCTGTGACCCGTGGAAATGCGCTGTCC
>JBPCLK010000034.1:0-14199 GCA_051003355.1 Chthoniobacterales bacterium
ATGTTTTCATGACCTTCGCCTGGTATGGGCATCTGAAATACGGTGAGGCTTGGCCGCTCTGGAAAGCCATTCTGGTTTCGTGGCTGATCGCGCTGGTGGAATATTGTTTCGCGGTGCCGGCCAACCGATGGGGTTTCGGGCATTTCAGTGGTTTCCAACTGAAGATTATTCAGGAAGCGGTTACGCTTATCGTCTTCATGGTTTTCGCCGTCACCTTTCTGAACGAGAGGATGGCTTGGAACTATCTCGCAGCGTTCCTTTGCATTATCCTGGCGGTGGTCTTTGCCTTTGCCTTCAACCAACCTCGCGCGTTGGCCGGCACGTCTTCGCCCCAGGCGCAGACCGATCATTCGCCTAAATGAATCAGCTTTGCTACGGCGATAATCTGCAGGTGCTGAAGGAGCACATTGCCGATGAGTCGGTCGATCTGATTTATCTCGATCCGCCGTTCAACTCGAAGCGCGATTACAATTTGCTCTTCAAGTCGCCGAAGGGCGTGGCGAGCGAGGCCCAGATCGAGGCGTTTGAGGATACGTGGCACTGGAACGAGGGATAGTGTCGTCCCCGATGGGACTAGGAACCTATGTTGGGGCAATGTTCCCAGTGCTGAAGCACCGGGCTATTTTCGACGACAGCCCGAACCAAACATCATGCCTTTTGACCATAGCCCAGCGCTTTAGCGCTGGGTCGTAGTCATCGTGTGAGAAATTAGTAAAGTCTCGTTAGGGGACGAAAGAACGATGCATTCCTTCACGGACTGCCTGGTGCATTGCGTCTTTAGCACCAAGGGCCGCGAACCTGTTCTGACCGCGGAAATGCGGGGCCGTCTCTGGCCTTATCTCGGTGGGATCGCGCGGGAGAACGGCGCGCGAGCGTTGGCGATCGGGGGCGTGGCGGACCATGCGCATCTGCTCCTGAGTTTGCCGGCTACGTCGTCGGTGGCGAAGGCGATGCAGTTGCTGAAAGGCAATTCGTCGAAGTGGTTGCACGAAGCCTTTCCTGAGCTGCGGAACTCTGGCTGGCAGGAAGGTTACGCGGCTTTCAGCATTGGGGTCTCGGGAGTGGAGGAGACGGTGGCGTATATTCGCGGACAGGAGGAACACCATCGCACGCGCTCGTTCCGTGAAGAGGTGGAGCTTTTCCTGCGTCGCCACGGGATGGAGTACGACGCGGAGATGCTGGAATAGGTCACTTTCGTCCCTGACGGGCGGGGCGTCTGCACGGTTCGAGGGCTAACTCCGGAGCCCGCGTCCCGTTTTCCCGCCCATTTCCCTCGTTTTCCCTTCGACGATGGCGTCCGATCGCGGGAAGCTAGATCGCGCCGACGGCGTGGGAGATGAGCAGCACCACGATGGTAAGCGAGATCAACACCTGCACCATCGTGACCGCCTTGGCCCAGCGGGCCAGGATCGGCGCATCGGTCGGCCCGAAGGTGGAGCTCTGCATCATGGCGACGAAGAGGTAATCAATAAAGCCCGGCGTCCAATGGGCTCCGATCCCGAAGCTGGCGCGCTCGGCTTTCTCGATCTGCATCTGCGGGAAGGCAAAGCTGCGGCTGCCAAATTGCGCCCGTTGCCGGCGCTCGTTCGGCCCGCCTCCGTCCAGTCGCCAATACCACATGGCAAACGTGAGGACGTTACTCGCCCAGAGCTCGCCACCGGAGATCAGGAGCGCCATGCCTTTTTCTTTTTGCAGGGCGAGCCCGCCGACGAGGAGAAAGAGGGAGGCCACCAGAGCCAGTGTGATGACGCTGCTGATGACAATCCCGAGGATATGGTTGATCCGATAACGCCGGGTGCGGTGAGTCACGATCGTAGGGATGAGCAAGACGAGAACGACGCTGGGAAAGACCCACACGGGCGCGACATTCAGCCAGGAAGGAAGCGCGAGGTTGATTCCTCCCACGGCCAGCAGCGCCAGTAAAGCTTGCCAGCGTGGTTCCGGCTGGTCGGCAGTTTTTTGTCGTGGCACGGGTCAAAGCCTATCGTGTCGCCAGACCTAAGCAACGTCCCGGGGGGGCGAGACTCCCAGTGGTATCGCGTGATGCTGAATCGGAAGGAATCCCGACTCCGAACCGGAGTTGAATTTCGTGAAAGCGAAGGCGGAAGCGGCGGACGAGCAACGGGTCTTCGGAACTGCCGCCACCATAACGGAGAGCAGCGGGACGCTGATCGCGCCCGGAAAGCGCCAGCGGCGCAGAAGTGCGGGCTGGGTGAAAAAAACGGGACGCCTGCCCACCGGATCGCGGAAATCGTAGGAGCAAGAGGCGGGCTCGCTTCGTATTCCCCCGTATGAAGAAGATCGTCCAATGGGTGCGCGGTAATAGCCTAACGATCGTCTTTGTGACTCTTTTTCTGGCTACGATCGCTGGCCAGGCGTGGACAGGTTTCGCAGGATATAACGACCGACTGACCGCGCACGGGCAGGGTCGAATTCATCTCAGCGGCTACCTCGCCACCGGCAACTTCCTCGACGGCATCGCCGCGAACTGGCAGGCGGCGATCTTGCAACTCGGCTGCCTCATTCTTTTCAGCGGGGTGCTGCGGCAGCGGGGAGCCTCGCACTCGATCAAGGCGGATGGCGATCCCGAGAAAACGGCGTCGAAAGCAAAAGGAAGCGGAGGAAAGGGGCGCGCGCGAAGAAGCAAAGCGACCCGCGTCCGCAAAAAAAAGAAGAACGGCGGCCGCACCAACTCGTGGCTCTATCGCAATTCGCTGTCGCTCGCGTTCGGCGCGCTCTTTCTCGGGACCTTTCTGGCGCATATCGTTTTCGGCGCCCGGCTATATAACGAGACGAACGCGATGGAAGGCCAGCCCCTCGTCTCGGTCTGGGCCTTTGCTCGCTCGGCGACCTTTTGGTTCCGCACGCTCCAGACGTGGGAGGCGGAGTTCGGAGTCATCGCCGTGTTTATTGTCCTCAGTATTTTCCTGCGACAGGAAGGTTCGGCGGAGTCGAAGCCGGTGGAGAGCAGCGACGGGGAAACTGGCGAAACGAATAAATAGGCTCGACCCTCCGATCAAAGATCTCCGTCACGTCAAACCATTAGGGATTCGGCAATGGCGTCGTAGAGTCCTCTCCTTCAATCGCCGTTTCGGCGCAGAAGGGCTCACTCCCGCACTCGCCGGGGAACTTTATGAAAACAGAACTTATCACCGCCGCCTCCCTCGTTATCCCGAGCCAACAAATCCTGGTCAACGTCGTCTCCCGGCGCGTGCGGCAGCTCGCCACGGGGCACCGACCGCTGGTGGAACATCCGCCCGGCATGGGGATCGCCGATATCGCGCTGACGGAGATCATCCAAAAGAAGCTCACTTTCGCACTCGACCCGACACCACCGAAAATGGAAGCCGGCGCGCCGGCCCGGCTGGTGGCTTTCCCCGGCGGAACCCCGCCGACGGAAAAGGCCGCGTAGCTGATCGGCTTCTTTCCCACCCGCACCGCGGGCCTCACCTCACGAATGGTGACTTACCTTTACGAAACGACGGGCACGCGGCTACGGGTGCTCGTGACCGGCAAATACAAAGGCCGCGGTGGTCGGCAGGGTCGGGCATCATTAGCGCCGGCGAAAAAAAACACGCTCTTCAAGCGGCGCGGTGATTCTCGAGCTGGGCGGTGAAACCGCCGGCAGCCTTGAGGGAGGCGCTCCGCCTGGCGGGTTCCATTTCGAAGGAGGGGCCGGGTGGACATTCCGGACACCAGTGACGTCCGGCGCTGGTGAGCCGTTGCCGGAAGCTGCAGTTGGGGCAGCGGAATACTTCGGTTCTTGTGGTCCGGGGCCTCATGCGTTCTCTTCCGGTTCGGCGGTGTGGCTTCGCAGACTGCCCATCGGATGCGAGGTGTCGAGCTCGCCAAAATTAAGCCTCCACTTTTGGAGGACGGTGGCGGAGCGAGCGGAGGGCGCGATGCTAAGGGCGTCGGGCGCAGGCTCCGGGCACGAGGGAAGTGCAAGGAGCATGGGCGCGGTGGCGAGGAAGGCATGACCGGAAGGGGTGATGACGAAGGACTTCTCCATACCTTCCTGCAGGGTTTCTTCGAGGAAGCCTGCTTCCAACATGAGCAGCACTTGTCGGTCGGCATAGGGGCCGCGGATTTTGAGCGAGCGGTGCCGTGTTCCGTCCGCCCGCAGCAACAACCTGCGCGCGTAAGTGAGATTAATCTTCATTTACCCCTTTCGTTCCCAAGTTCGCGGAAGGCGATGTGGATCGGCCACCGTCTGCTCGCACCTTGTCGCCTGCCCCCATAAGTTAACACGGTTGAGACTGCTCCCTAACGATTTCGCAGTTCATTATTCTTCCCCCCCCGCACTGGCAAGCTTTCGTTAGGGAAGTGGCCCAAGTGTGCGAGCGTGCGATCGTTATGATGCATGGATTCCTTGTGTCCAGCCGGACGGACTTAGTGGAGCGTTGCCGGGTAAAGGGAGCCCGGCGGCCTGCGCGCGGAACCTCCGATAAGGAATTAAACTTCGGCATCAGTTACTTTCTTGATCAGCTCATCGAGACGCTGCAATTGGAGGAAACGAGCGCCGAGGGACACTGAGCCTGCGCGATGTGCCGGGCTCGGGCTGCGTCTTTACGGTCGATCTGCCGCGGCACCAGCTCGCCGAACCTTCGCTCAACTAGCGAAGGCCGCGGGCGGGCGGTGGCTCTTCGACCGAAAGCTAGAGCCTCTCGACTGTTTTCGGTTTTCATGGGCTCGTCCGGTTTTGGGGAGCGAAAATCCGGAGAGGCGAGAATCAGGCCGGTTCACTCTCGCGCTGGGATTCGATCCAATTCTCGGCTTCGGCCAACGTGGGCAGGATGGCGATGCGGCGATGCGCCTGACGGGAGCGGGCGAGGAACTCGAAGACGCGAGACATGGGGGCGACGCTGCGGCAGATGATGGCGCGGTAGACGTTCGGTTCGAGGAGCGCGGTGTCGGTGAGCTTCTTGAGGGTGGCGTTGGTTAATTCGATCTGGGTCACCTCACCGCAATCCCAGATGCGATCGAAGGAGGGGCGGAACTCCGGGTGAACAAGGAGGCTGCGCCAGGCCGCTGGACATCGGCATCGGTAAGGATCCCGAAGGCGATATTGGCGACGAGCTTACGCCCGGCGTCTACGTGAGTGGTGACCGGCATGTGTGGGAGAAGTGAATGCAGCCAAGCAATGGCCGCAGCGCGAATTTAGCGGCGACGCCCGAGAAAAGGCCAGCGCAAATGCGCGTGGGAAGCCCGCCGCCAAGGGCTGATTCCGCTTTGGCATCCGGAACGCGCAGCGGCTGCGATTCAGTCACACTATGAAAAGCAGAACATTCGCAGTCACAGTATTGATCGCCGCGGGCCTGTGCGCGCCGTGGCAAATCTCGCGCGCCGCAGACGACGCCCAAATGAAACCAACCGACGCGGAAAAATCCTTCATCATGAAGGCGGCCAATGGCGGCATGACCGAAGTGGAATTGGGCAAGATCGCGGAACAAAAAGGCGCGACCCAGGATGTGAAAGACTTCGGCAAGCGTATGGTGCACGACCACGGCAAAGCGAACGACCAGTTGAAAGAAGTGGCCGGAAAAATGGACGTGGAAATTCCCGATAAAGTCGATGCCGAGCATCAGGCCACGATCGACAAGTTTTCGAAGATGGCGGCCGGCGCGGACTTCGACCAAGCCTACATCCCCGCCATGATCAAGGATCACAACGAGGACATCGCCGAGTTTCAGAAAGAGGAGAAAACGGTGAAAAACGAAGACCTGAAAAGGTTCATCGCTTCCACCATTCCCGTGATGAAAGAGCACCTCATGATGATCGAGAAGATCTCGAAAGAGAAGAAGTAAACGGCTCGTCGATCGGCCTCTGAAGCCGGTCAGATTCTTGCCACCCCGGAGTGCCAAGGGACGCTCCGGGGTTTTCGGTGAGCGCTCTTCCTTTGGCGAGAGCGCGTCAACGCATCGGTGCCTACGCCGGACACGGAACGGCCATCGGACCGATCTACGTCGAGCGGATCGCGCCTGCGGCTGGACCCGCTAAGGCGCGCGCGTCTGCGAGCCAGGCAGGGTACGTCCGTCCGAGGGCGAGCCATTCGCGATACAAACACAGCACCGCCAGCGTGCGGCGGCGTTTCCATTTCCTCCCAGCGCGTTTTTGAATCGGCGAAAGGTCGATGCGATTCTGATGCAACGGCTGTTCCACAGGAGTAAGAAGACATCATCAGAAAAGGGGTCGCCTTTTCATTGTCTCCATTTCCTGGGCTGTTGCGGCAGGAGGCCCAACCAAGAGCGGATATTTCCGATCTAATGCATCCCATCATTGGCCAAGGGCGTAATCACTGGGTTGCCTGATTTCTCATGAGAAAAATAATTTTCCTGCTGCTCCTGGTTGCTCTCGTCATCGCGGGCGCTTTGATCCAGCGACAGACATCTCGCTCGTCTCCGAAGGCAGCGTCTAAATCCCCGCGCACTCTGACTCCGCTGGAGATGGCGCTGATCCCGCAGCAAGGCGAAGACGCATCCGACCGGGAGATTCGTGCTTTGCAGGACAAGATTCGGCAGGGCCAGCAGCCGGCAGCTTTGCTCGAGCAGCTCGGCTGGGCTTTTATCGCAAAGGCGCGGCTTTCGAGCGACCCTGGGTTCTATGATTTGGCGGAGCAATCCGCTCGAGCACTCCTGGATAAAGCTCCGAAATCCCCTGCGGGGCTCCTGCTTCTCGGACATATCTACGATGCCGAACATCGATTCGCGGCGGCGGAAAAGATTGCCCGGCAACTGACCGCGGAGCGAGAGTTCGTTTTCGATTATGCGCTGCTAGGCGACGCCTTGATGGAGCAGGGCAAGCTTGAGGAAGCGGTTATCGCGTACCAAAAGATGGTGGATTTGAAACCCTGCCTTCAGACCTACAGCCGCGTGGCTTACATGCGCTGGCTGAAAGGTGATTTGTTAGGCGCCATCGGCGCGGCTGGTTTTGCCGTCAGTGCAGGCGGCCCGCGTGAGCCCGAAGCGACCGCCTGGGCCCACACGCGGCTGGCGTTCTATCAAATACAGGCAGGCGATTACACTCACGCGGAAAACGGCGTCGACCGCGCTTTGCAACTGGCGCCGAATTATGCGCCCGCGCTGCTCATGCGGGGCCGGCTGCTTCTGGCTCGTGGACGGGTCACGGACTCCCTCGAGCCCCTCAGGGAGGCTGCCAAGATCAGCCCCCTCCCCGATTATCTTTGGACCCTATCCGAAGCGCTCCACGCCGGCGGCCAAACGGACGAAGCGGCGGGGGTGGACGCGAAATTGGAAAAATCCGGGCAAGCCGGAGACCCGCGGACGTTTGCCCTCTTTTTGAGCTCGCGGCGCGACAAACCGGAACTGGCTTTGCGCTTGGCCACGGCAGAACTGGAGACGAGGAAGGATGTCTTTACCTACGACGCGCTCGCTTGGGCAGAACTGGCAAACGGCCAGGTCGAGCAGGCGCGCGAGAATAGTCAGCGCGCCCTGGCGGAAGGGACCCAGGATGCCAGACTTTTTTATCACGCCGGAGTGATAGCCGCCTCCGTTCATGACACTGCTGGCGCGCTCAAATTTCTCAATCAAGCGCGGGCGATCGAGCAGACGCTGCTTCCCTCCGAACGCACGGCCTTGGGCCAGACCACAGCCTCGCTCCTCGCCGCGACCCCTCAATTTTCATCGCAATAAAAACAAACCGACAGACCAGAAATATTCAAGCAACAGCAAAACCATGAAACCAAAAATCATTCGAAACGCAGCAACCGTCTGCGCGGCCCTTCTGGCTTGCGCGGCTCTCCTGCCTACTCCGGCGCGCGCCTCCAGTCACATGGATGCGCCGCTTATCACCCTCGACCCGGCCGCCAACACGACTGACGTCTACGCCTTTTTAACCCAACGCGGAGGAACGAAGTACCTCGAAACATCGCTCGCCGTCTACCCATTTGAAGAACCAGGCATCGGGCCGAACGCTTTCGACTTCGATCCCAACGTTCTCTACGAGATTCACCTGGCGATTGGAAACGACCGCACCGCGGGCAATTCCACCATCACCTATCAGTTCCGGTTCACCACCTCCTATAAGAACCGGAATACCATTCTCCAATCCTATTTGGGTGTGGTGAACGACGTCGATGACGCCAATCAAAACCGGACGCAGAGATATACGGTCACGATGGTGGATAATCGCACGACTCCGCCCACGACTACCGTGCTGGGCACCGGCGTCGTCCCTCCCAATAACCATGGCATCGCCACCCCTTTCTACAATACCGGCAACGACGGCAATAACGTCGCAAAACCAGGTGTGAACGATCCGGCCCAACTCGACAAGTACACCGCGCAATCGATCCAAACTCTCACCGGCGGAGCGGCCACCTACCGCAGTTTTGCCGGCCAGCGCGAGGACGGATTCTATGCCGACATTCAGGCCGTCTTTGATTTGCTCAAGTTTCGCACGGGTGCCTCTACCTTCGACAGCCAGGCTGGTTTCAACCTCCATGAAATGGTCCTCGAAATTCCAGTGAGCGACCTCGGCGGTGACCAGCAGGTGGTGGGCGTTTACGCAACCACCAGCCGCCAGACCACCCGCGTTCTGTCCCAGGGGACCGGCTCTTCGGACCCCGTCAACACCGGCCCCTTCGTGCAGGTAGGGCGCCAGGGCAACCCGCTCTTCAATGAGGGCTTGGTCGCGATCAAGGACAAAGATCTTTACAGCTGCACCCAGCCCTCGGCCGATGCGACCATTTTCCAGACCTACGCTCTTAATCCTGAACTCGCCCGTTTAATTAACACCATCATCTTCAATGGTCAGATGGTCGCGCCCGAAACCAATCGCACGGACCTCGTCGGAATTTTCATCCCCGACGTGATTAAGGTGGACTTGTCCACCGGCCCTGCACGGCTCGCCGGTGGCGGCCCAAATTTTGCCGCAAATCCGGATGATGCTGGATTTAGTCGGCTCGGCATCTTTGCCCGCCCCACTCCCGATGCTCTTACCAGCACGGTCCAGCCGGGCTTCTTCGGCAACGGCACTGTCCCGGGAGGCTGGCCGAACGGTCGCCGCTACGGCGACGACGTGCTCGACATTGCCGTCATCGCCATTCTGAGCGATTTGCGCGATCCGGTAAATCCTCAGATCAACTATGCCGGCGATGGAATCGATAACGTGAGCAAGAACGACAGTGTCTATAGCAAAGTCTTCCCCTATGCCGGCACGCCACATAATGGTCGCAATCATGACCATCATGACACGGCAGCTACGGGGGGCGGCACACCTGCCGGGCGAGTCGTTAATCTCTCGACCCGCGGTCTCGTCCAGACGGGCGACAACGTGCTCATCGGCGGTGTCATCGTCCGGGGAACAGGTAATGCGACGGTCCTCATCCGCGCCCTCGGCCCCTCGCTCTCGGGCGCCGGAGTGGGGATGCCGTTGGCGGACCCGACGGTGGAAATCTATCAAGGCGGCACCAGAATCACCCAGAACGATAATTGGAAAGACACGCAACAGGCCGCCATCCAGGCGACTGGTTTGGCACCGACGAATGATCTGGAATCTGCGGTCCTGATCGATCTCGCGCCGGGTGCATACACCATGGTGGTGCGCGGTAAAGGCGGCGTTTCCGGGGTCGGGCTCGTCGAATCCTATCAAATCCAGTAGGAGAAAAACCAAGGTTTAGTTTTAGCTGTGGGCCGATCCGGTGGTTGCCGGATCGGCCCTTCCAGCTTGAGTCAATCGTGAGTCAGTCGCCCACGTCCGTCCCTTTCTGCCCTCGCAAATCTTTTTGGGCGACGCTCTTTCTGGTCGCCGGCGCCCTTACCGCCTACGCCCACGACCCTGGGTTAAGCTCCGCTAATCTGGAGCTTTCGAGCGCAGGGACTGAGCTACGGCTCACCTTTAACGAACGAGACCTCGCGGCGGCCGCAGGTTTATCCACCGCGGAGTTAAAACGCCACGCCGCAGAGACGCAGCGGAACCTGGACCACATCGCCGGCGGAGCAGTTCGCCTGACCTTCGGCGGCCGTGCCCAAACGGCGACGTCTGTGACTGAGCTGGTCGACGCCAATCATAATGTCGAATTTCAGTATCATTTTGCCGCGCCCGAGATGGGAGGTGAGATCGGCTTCGATTCGCTCCTTCTCCCGGAGATGCCTTTTGGTCATCGGCAGGCCTTTGCCGCGAGCGATGCGAACGGGACTGCGCTGACGCGCAAAATTCTCAGCGGACGCGATCACCTGGTTACTTTTCCGTTCGCCTCGAATGCGGCCGTCCCGTCCGGCGCCAGCGCCCGGTTTCTCGATTTTTTCTTGCTCGGCATCCGGCACATCCTCACCGGCTACGATCATCTGCTTTTTCTTTTCGGCTTGTTGATTGTCTGCCGCGGACCCCGAGGAGCGCTCCTGCTCATTACCTGCTTTACGCTGGCGCACTCGCTCACGCTCGCACTCTCCACCTTCGATCTGGTCACGCTCCCGAGCCGTTGGGTCGAGGCGATGATCGCAGCTTCGATCCTTTACGTCGGAATAGAGAATCTTGTCCGGCGGGATGGCGCTTTGCGCGGTCGCTGGCTCCTTACTTTCGCTTTCGGGCTCGTGCACGGGCTCGGCTTTGCCAGCGTCCTGCATGAGATGGGAGTGGCGAAGCAAGGCTGGAGCGCAGTCGTGCCGCTGGTCGCGTTTAATAGCGGCGTGGAGGTGGGCCAACTGACTGTCGCCGCCATCGCACTGCCGATCATTTGGAAATTGCGCCAGCGCGAAAGTTTCCTGCGGGCCGGTGTGCCGGCTTGCTCGCTCCTCGTCGCGGCGGCGGGGGGTTTTTGGCTTTTCCAGCGCACTTTCGGCGCATGAGATCCCGCGTCTCACGAGCGTCGGAGGAAGCGGGCCAGCCCCTCCCGGCGAGAAGGCGGCCATCACGAAAGCGACTGTTCCGCGCTTTTTGTCCGATAAAGAATTGCCCCCCGCTCCGCTGATTAGGCGTTGCCGCGAAACGCGATGATTCCCGGCGCCTGCGAGCGCGCGGTCCTCCCTCCGTCCCTTCACTGCGCAGCCGAGGCGGTGTAAACAGAAGCCGCCGGGGCGGGTCGCGCTTCCCCTCCGTATCCTTGGGCGAAACGCTCTTCGTTCGTTGACAACACCTGCTTCCAGCCCGCCTCGCCGCTGAGAGCGAAACGCGCATCCTCCAGTGCCGGCCAGGCCGCGCGCCCGAGTAAATCGCACAAGATAAGGCAGGCCGATTCAGCCGCCGCACGCCATACGAGCGCGATCATGCCCTCGCCTAACGACAGCGCCTCCCACCCCTCGCGCGCGTCCGCCCGCCAGGCCGGCTGCGTCCGGCGGAGGGCGAGACATTCGCGATACAAACGCAGCACGCCCCCGTGCCCCGGCGTTTCCACCTCGGCCCAGCGCAATTTCGAATTGTCGAAAGTCGATCGCGCCTGCGGATCGGGAATCGTCGCGCGCATCTTCGGATCGCGGAAGACTTCGAATTTTCCAAACTCCTGCCGGCGGCCTTGCGTCACCAGGCGGCCCAGCTCGGGATTGTGGTCGGTGAAGAATTGGAACGGCGTCGAAGCCGACCACTCCTGGCCCATGAAGAGGAGCGGCGTCTCGGGCACGAGGCAGAGGAGCGCGGAGACTGCTCGATAGGCCGCGGCGGAAATGGTGTGCTCGAGGCGCTCGCCGAAGGCGCGATTCCCGATCTGATCGTGATTCGAAATGCAGTAAACAAATTGCGGCCGCGCCAGACCGTCGGTCTCGCCTCCACGCGGCGTGCCATCGCTCAAGCGCGCCTGCCCGCGATAGAGCCAGCCGTGGTTGACCGTGTCGGCTAATTCCTCCGCGGTCCCGGAAAAGTCCGCGAAATAACCGTCGCGCTGGCCAGTCAGCATGACACGCAGGATGTGGTGAAAATCGTCCGCCCACACTCCATCCAGGCCGAAACCGCCCTTGCTCACGGGACGCACCAGGCTCGGTTCGTTCCGCTCGTCTTCCGCGATGACGAATCCGCCTAACGAATGAACCCGATCCGCAATTTCCGCCAGCAGATGCGTCGGCGATTGATCGGCGATGGCGTGGGTGGCATCGAGGCGGAAGCCATCAATGCGAAACTCCCGCCGCCAATAAACCGCGTTCTCGACGAAGAACGCGCGCGCCGCCGCCGCCGCGTAATTGAGCGCCGCGCCCCACGGCGTGTGCAGCTCCGGGTTCACGTAGCCGTGATGGTAAACGCCCGTGTAATTTCCGTCCGGCCCGAGGTGGTTGTAGACGACGTCGAGAATGACCGCGAGCCCGCGCGCATGCGCCGCATCCACCAAGGCGCGCAGGTCATCCGGAGACCCGTAAGCGCGCGCCGGCGCGTAGAGCATCACGCCATCGTAACCCCAATTGCGCTCGCCGGGAAAATCGGCCACCGGCATGAGCTCGACCGCAGTCACGCCCAGCCTAACGAGATGATCGAGTCGCTCGATCGCGCTTCGGAAAGTCCCCACGGGGGTAAACGTGCCGACATGCAGTTCGTAAATGACGAGCTCTGCCATGGCCGGCGCCGACCAGTCCGTCGTTTCCCAGCGATAGACTGCCGGATCGATCACCATCGAAGGCCCGTGCACGCCCTCGGGTTGCCAGCGCGAAGTCGGATCCGGCCAGCCCTGGCTCCCGCCGAAACGATATTGGTACAAATCGCCCGCCGCGCCCTGCGCATCGAGCACGCTGAAATAGCCGTCACCCTCCGCTTGCAGCCCGAGTTCGCGCAGGACTTTGCCTTCGCGATCGACGATCCGGACGCTTGCCTCGCGGTGTTTGCACCATGTCCGATAGCGCACCCCGCCCGGCACCAACTCCGCGCCCTGCGTTCGCAAACTCGAGTCGAAATTCTCGCTCATCTGCGCGCAACCTAGGGACGCGCGACCTCGAAGTCACGGCCCTCGATCGGCCCGAACACTCGAGATAGAACTTGTAAAAACGCCATTCCAGATGACTGAGTAAACCGTGAAGCAACCGCTGCCATCTCGCTTTCTTCGCGCGGCGCTTTCATTGCTTCTCATCGCGAGCTGGCTTGGCGCGGCCAATCATTGCCTGCTCGCCGGTTTCGTTAAAGCTCCGGCCGCGGCCACGCCCGATCATTGCGCAATGCAGGAATCGTCCGCACCGAAGAAGCACGATAACGGATGCGACGGCCAGAATTGCTGCAAGTCGCTCTCCGTGGTCGCGAGCGCGCTGGCGAAAAATCTGGTCGCTTACGACATATTTTCCTTCGCCACTCAGGACTATCTGATCTCGACCGCGTCGCTGCTTGAGGCAGCGCACGCGGTGCCCACGGGGCAACTTGATACCGGGCCACCGCCGGGTCATTCCTTCGCCGAATCGATTCTCCAGCAGAGCCTGCTCGCGCACGCTCCGCCTTCGCTCGCCTAACGAATTCGCACCCGCCCTTGGCGGATCGCGCGGACTCGTTTCTCTCCTCACGCCGACGGCGCAATCCGTCGCGCGTCCCCGGCCTTCGTCCCGTTACGAAATAATTCAATCCAATCTCAACCCACAAATTTCACCGATGAACAACCAAACCTCTCGATTCCATCTCGGCCTCGCGATCGTTCTTTGTGCAGTCGTCTCGGCCACCGGCTACGCGCGTGCCGCCGAGCTGAACGCCACGGATCGACAATTCCTGAGCACCTACGAAAAGGTCCACCCCGCGCTGGCGAAGGACGATATGGCGGCAGCTAAAATGGCTGGAACGGAACTCGGCGATGAAGGCCAAGCCATCGCGACAGCTAAAGACCTCGAAACCGCGCGCGCCGAATTCGGCAAAGTAAGCGAGCGCGCCGTGACCCTGGCCGAAGGTCAGGGGGGCTACTACGTGGCAAAATGTCCGATGGTAAAGAAGAGTTGGGTCCAGACCTCGACTGAGATCAAAAACCCTTACAACGGCAAAGAGATGCTCACCTGTGGTGTCATCAAAAAGTAAACAACCCGTTCGGAGATAATCCGAACACAAACAGAAAGAAAAAAATGAAGACAATGAAAGCACTGTTAGGAATCGCAGCCGCGGCTGCCCTCGCGGCCACCCCCGTGTTCGCTCATGAAGGCGATGAGCATGGGAAGAGCGGCGAAATGAAAAAGGTGACCGGCGAAGTAGTGGACATGGCCTGCTACGTCGATCACGGCGCGACCGGTGAGAAGCACGCCAATTGCGCGCAGACATACATCACCAGCGGATTGCCCGCGGGCATGAAAGCGGCCG
>JBPCLK010000035.1:0-6983 GCA_051003355.1 Chthoniobacterales bacterium
TGACCGACAAACAATTCAGGTCGGTGTGCACGACGAGGTTGGCGACGTTGCGGTGCACGAATAGTTCGCCAGGGGAAAGATCGACAATCTGGTTGGCGGGCACCCGGCTGTCGGCGCAGCCGATCCAGAGATATTCCGGCGATTGGTGACGGGAAAGGTCGACAAAGAAGTCTGGCTCCTGTTCTCGAACGTGGTCCGCCCAGGCCCTGTTTTTTTCAAAGAGACGATCAAGCGTTAACATAAAATTATTCTGATTGGGGAAGAGAAGGATGCCGTCGGAAAACCGGAAAACGCAACATCATTCCTCCGCGATCCGGCGCACGAATCGTCGACGCGAGACGGGCTGAAAACAATTGCGGTCGTAAAGGGAGATAACGCGGTGATGCGCGGCATCCACTTCCAGATCGAGAGACTTCCAGCCGCGTGCCTGGGCTTCTTTCACGACCGCGTCGAGCAAGGCGGAACCGATTTTTTGTCCACGCCAATCCGGCAGGACGTAGAGTTCATCGAGCCATCCGCTCCAACCTCCATGTTCCAGACTCAGGATGCGCGTCCCGAAAGCAACGCCCAATGCCTTTGCGTTCGAGAATGCGACAAAAACGACACCCTGTTCGGGCGCGGATAGGAGGGTCGCCAGACTGGCGGCTATTTCGGTGCGGGAACGCTGCACTTCATGCTCTGCGAGTTGCATCTCGAAGAGAAGGGCCGCGTCCGCGATATCCGCCGCCGCAAGTGGCCGGATCACGACACAATTTCCAGGAGACACAGTCACTTTTTCTGCGGCTGCTTGAGAAGAAACGCGAGCAGGATTTGGTTGAATTTCATGGCATAGGCACGAGCACGAAGGCTTAGGCTAAAGCGCTGTGAGCTGCTCAGGAAGAGATGAAGATGCTGGCGAATGACCTTCGTCCCGTAGCGACGTTTCAAATGGGCGCGGCGTTCCAAGCCGGGAACGTCCCGATGTTTCCGGTCGAGTGCAATGAAACGAAAATCGCCGTTTTTAAGCGCTTCCGTCGCATCCTTCTGCGGATGAGCAAACTCGGGGAAGAGGGTTTCTCCCGAGAAGGAATCGCGAAGATCATTACCGACGAAGTCTTGTGCTTCGGCGGACAAGCCTGTCAGCAGCATGAGCGCGAGACTGAGAGGCACAAGCGATAGTCCACGGCGCATGATGTGTACGATAGCGTTGATCCAGCCAGTGCAACCCGCTACCGGTGCCTTGCATCGGGAAAAGCGGGATCGCGAAACGCGAAAAAGCGCGTCGCTTTTCAACGACGCGCCTCGCGCAAATTTGGCGCTCTTAGGCTCTATTATTTCTCGTAGCGCTTGGAAACCTCGTTCCAATTGACCGTGTTCCACCAGGCCTTGAGATAATCCGGGCGCCGGTTTTGATAATTCAAATAGTACGCGTGTTCCCACACGTCGACGCCGAGGATCGGCGTGTTGCCTTCCATGAGCGGGCTGTCCTGATTTGCGGTGGAAGTAATTTCCAGTTTTTCGCTCTTGTTCTTAATCAGCCAAGCCCAGCCGCTGCCAAAACGCTTCGCGCCAGCGTCCGCCAATTTCTCTTTGAATTGATCGAAACTGCCGAAGGTCGACTTAATATCGTCGGCCAGTTTGCCAGACGGTTCGCCGCCGCCATTAGGGCCCATGATTTGCCAAAAGAAAGAGTGATTCGCGTGTCCGCCACCGTTGTTGCGGACGGCCGTGCGAATGTCTTCCGGCACCGCGTCGAGGTTGCCCATAAGGTCCTCGATCGACTTGCCCTCGAGATCAGATTTGCCTTCGATCGCCTTGTTCAAATTGGTGATGTAAGCCTGATGGTGTTTGTCGTGATGAATCTCCATCGTCTTGGCGTCAATGTGCGGGGCCAAGGCGTCGTTCGGGTAGGGTAATTTCGGTAGTTCGTATGCCATATCGGACAAATGTCGGGCGACTTTGCGCGCTTGGGTAGCGCTTTTTTCCGTCAGCGCGCTGGGCGGACCACTTGCGCAACGGGTAGGCAGAGGTTACTTCCAGCGAGTTTCAAACATGGAAAGCATCTCCGTTCGCCAGCTGGCAAATCTCTTCTTCGCTCTCGTCCTTGCGCTTGGCAGTTTCTCCGCCTGCCAGAAGAAACCGGAAACGGCCGCACCCGCGACGCCGACTCCTACGCAGGCGGCTGCGTTTCCTCAGGCAACACCTGCGCCGGCGATTACGGGTCCGGTCACCCCTGCCCTGGTCAAGGAGGGACCGGAGTCCATCACGCACTATCTCCATTATCCGAGAAAGGCGCAGGCGACCAAGCTCGAAGGTGCCGTTCAGTTTTATTGCGATCTGCTGGAGGACGGCTCGGTCGAAACCACCCATGCGATGGTGGGGAAAGACGACGTCTTCAAGACAGCCGTGCAAACCGCGCTCGACTGGGGCCACTTCACCCCGGCGACCGTGGATGGAAAGCCGGTGCGCGTTTATGTGGGCGGCACGGTGCTGTTCCTCTACCAGAATAACCAGCCCGTGATCGTGGTCTCGCTCGCCACTCACGATCGCGATCGGGTGGGTAAGTTGACCAACTACATCCAGCCGCAGCTCGTCGGCGGCCTGCGCCACGACGTGGAGAAAGCAATCAGCTCCCTCACCAAAGGAATTCTCATGGCGGGCAAAGCGGAAGTGGTCGTGAAAGTGAACGAAAAGGGCGCCGTCACCGGCACCTCAGACATTTCAGAGAATCCGAAAGGGAGCGGCCTCGGGCTCCTCCTCGACAACACGATGAAGAAAGCCCAGTTCACTCCGGCTTACGAGAATGGCAAGCCAACCGCGGGCGGGATCAACGTGGTGGCAAGCTTCGGCGGCCTCTAAGCCGGCGCTTAGCTCTCCGTCTGCCCGTCGTCGTCGGCCATCTTCTTGAAATGCAGTTGGCCCACCCGGCGCCCGTCAGTTTGTGAGACGGTCACGATGTAATCCTCGATCGGCACCTGTTCTCCCTGCTTGGGCAGATGGCCGAGCAAGTGGGTCACGTAACCCCCGACGGTGCTCACATCCGAGTTCTCCAGCTCGATATCCGCGAGATCTCGCAGCTCATAGAGTCCGAGGCCGCCATCGACCATGAACTCCGCGTCATTAATCTTGCGGAACTCCGCTTTCTCCGCATCAAATTCGTCCTGAATATCGCCCACCAACTCCTCGAGGATATTCTCCATGGTCACCATGCCGACCGTGCCGCCGTACTCATCCACCACGATCGCGAGATGCGCGTGCCTAACGAGAAAGATATTGAGCAGTTTTTCCAGCGACATCATTTCCGGCACCGGGATGAGCTCGCGCTTGATCTTCATCAGATCGGGCGCCGGGTCCCGCATCATCGGCACCAGCTCCTTGATGTGAATAAGACCCAGCGTGATGTCGAGATGGCCGCGGCAGAGCGGAAAGCGGGTGTGGCGTGACTCGAGCGCTTTCTGCACGTTCTCGTCGAAGGTTTGCTCGATATCGAGATAGACCACTTCGCCACGCGGCGTCATGATGTCGCGCACGACGCGGCGGCGCATGTCGAGCGCGTTGACCAGGATGTCGCGTCCAATGGAGGAAACCTCGTCGGATTTCTCGCTCTCATCGAGGATGAGCCGCAGCTCTTCCTCGCTGTGCGCCAGCTCTCCCTCCTTCACCGGCTCAGTGCGGAGCACATTTTTCAGCACCCAGTTGGATGATGCATTGAGGAACCAGATCGCTGGTTTAAAAATGAGGTAAAAGAGCCGAAGCGGCCCGCTCACCATCAGCGCCGTCGGCAGCGCCTTGCGGATGGCCAGGATTTTGGGCGCCTGTTCGCCGATCACGATGTGCAGGAAAGTGATGACCGAAAACGCGACCAGGAAGGAAACGGAAGTGATCACGGTCTGCGAGGTCACCCCGATCAAGGCGAAAATCGGCTGAAGAATCTGCGCGAGAAACGGCTCGCCCACCCAACCGAGGCCGAGACTGGCCAGCGTGATCCCGAGCTGGCAGGCGGAGAGATAGGCATCGAGATCGCTCGCCACCGTCTGCGCCCGTGCCGCACGAACGTTTCCGTCGGCTGCCAGGGCTTCCAGCTGGCTCAGCCGGATCTTGACCAGAGCAAACTCGGCCGCCACAAAAAAGCCGTTCAGGAAAACAAGCAGGCCGATCGAGGCCAGCTTTCCGAAAAGAATGCCTGGCGTATCCCAACGTTCGGCGACGCCCTCGGCAAGAGTCGCGAGGGTCGGAAAGAAAGATAAAAAATTCATGGAGCGGATGCCGAGAAAGCACCCGAAGCCCGCGGCGGCGGACTACCAGCTCGACTTCGTCACGCCGGGAATGAGACCGGCGGAAGCTAGCTCGCGAAACGTCAGGCGGGAAATCTTAAAGCGGCGAATAAAGGCGCGGCGACGACCGGTCACCTGGCACCGATTGACGACCCGCGTCGGGCTGGCATTACGCGGGAGCTGCGAGAGGCCGATATAATCCTTTTTAGCCTTGAGCTCGGCGCGCAATTCGGCGTATTTCGCCACGGTCTTGCGTTTGCGTTCATTGCGATTGAGCCAGGAAGTCTTCGCCATAAGGAACGCGGAAGTTAACGGAGAACGCCAGGCGCGCAACCGAATTTTGCGGAGGGACCATCTGGGGGTGAACCTCAAATTTCCCAGATACACCAAAGCTGTTCACGGGGTGAGCCTGCCCCCTCGGAGCGGCAGCTCGCGGATTTTTCTCGCGTTTCACTTAAATGTGGCACGACAAAGGCTGTTTTATAGTATTTATGATTCCTACCACAATTACCAGAACGCTGATGGCTCCCTTTCTTTTTGGCTGCGGCCGCATTAGCCGTGATGTCCAGTCCCGTCATCGCCGCTTCTGCCAACGGCGATATATTTGTCTCCAGCCCACTCGGACTGACCCAAATTAGTGGCGACGGAACTCAAGTCCTCATCCCTTCGGTGACAAATCCGAGAGGAGCTGTCACCGATTCTGCGGGCAACTTGTATGTCGCCGACGGCACAACTAACGAGATCGTGAAGATTGCGCCCGACGGCACACAGACGATTTTTGCGACAGGTTTAAACGCTCCGAAAGACCTCGCGCTCGACCCGTCGGGCAATCTTTTCGTCGCGAATTCCGGTACCAACTCCGTTCTCCAGATCGCTCCCGATGGCAGCAAAACAACTTTCGCTTCGGGTCTCCATGGTCCTCGAGGCGTGGCTTTCGATTCCACCGGCAATCTTTTCGTCTCGAACAAGGGCACCAACACCATCGTAAAAATTGCGTCCGACGGGATGAAATCCACCTTCGTCTCCGCTGGTCTGAATTCGCCAGGGGGACTCGCCTTTGACGCTACCGGAAACCTGTTGGTGGCCGATACCGGTAGCGACACGATCGTAAGGGTAGCGCCCGACGGCACCACCAGCGCGCTGGTTTCGACAGGTCTCAATGGGCCCACAGATGTGGCGGTCGACGGATTGGGTAACCTCCTCGTGGCGGATAGCGGCTCCAACTCCATCCTCAAAGTGGCGCCCAACGGGACCGTCTCCACCCTTGCTTCACCGGTGATCGGTCCGCAATACATCGTTCAAGCCTCCTCCGTCCATCAGCTGCTCAACCTCAGCACCCGTGGGTATGTCGAGACTGGCGACCATGTACTTATCGGTGGCTTTATCGTCCGTGGCACACCGGTCGGCGATTTGGGAAGAACGACCGTAGTCGTGCGCGCGATTGGGCCTTCCTTGTCCGACGCCGGAGTCTCCGATCCACTAATGGATCCCGTCATCGAGCTCCATGACAGCGCGGGCACGCTTATTGCGACTAATGATAATTGGAAGGATAGCCAGCAGACCGAGATCAAAGCAACGGGCTTGGCACCGACCGACGCTCGCGAAGCAGCCATCGAAGCCTTTTTACCCGATGGTTCGTATACTGCCATTGTACGTGGTACTGGCGGCAGCACAGGAGTCGCGCTCGTCGAGGCCTACAAGGTCCAGTAAGAGCAAGCGTTTAAGGTAGCTTCGCCTTAAGAATTCTTTGGGCGTCGGGGAATTCCCGGCGCCCGACTTCGTCCGCGCATGGATTAAACCGCGCACGGTTTCCCGCTCCCCTACTGGCCGAAGCCTCTTGATGGTTGCCGCAACGCTCTCGACTCATTTCGCCAGCAAAATATCCTTCGCTGCGTTGGAGGAGGATCCAAATTCAACAGGGCTTGAAAAAAAGTCGACCACGCGATAAGGCAGCGCACACATATGTTTCCACTGCAAACCGACTCCCTGCCGCCCGATGCTCAAGCTCTGCGCGAAGCTCTGGAAAATAGTCTCGAACAGGTGATGCGGCCGGCCGCGGGGCCGATGGTGAGTGTGGAAGACAAGAGCTATCCTGCTCTCGCTGCGATTCGATTTTCGCTGGATGGCGCCAGCGCAATCAATCAATCACCGCCCAAGCTGGCTCTCCCTAACGATACCATCGAACCGGCTTTGCAGGTGGAAAATTTCGAAATCACCGGCCGATCGGTGCGCGTGCAGGAGGCCGACGTCGATTTGCACTGCTGGGCTCGAAACGTGCAGATTGGCCAGGCGCGCAGCCCGGAGGGCAAGCTCTTCCTGCTGCTATGCAATGCGGCCGAGGGTGAGGTGGAAGTGGCAGTCACTGTCGAGGACCTCGAATCCCTTGTCCTCGCCGGTGCGAAAGCCGCCGCCGCCCGACCAGGAGTGACGGTAGAAAGGGTGCAAATCGACCTGAGCGCTCGCTCGGAACGAGCTTTGGATGTCGTCGTGCATGTGCGGGCCAAGAAACTCTTCCTAACCGCCTCAGTGCGGATCAGCGGCAGCGCCACGATCGACGAACATCTTAGCGCCAAGCTCTCCGGCCTAGAGTGCGATGGCGAGGGCACTTTGGGAACGCTGGCCTGCGGATTCATCGCTCCGCAATTGCAGCGTTTCGACAAACGGGAGTTCTCGCTCCTCGCTCTGCCGCTGGGAGAACTAAAGCTGCGCGACGTGCGCATCGGGGGAGGA
>JBPCLK010000036.1:0-8952 GCA_051003355.1 Chthoniobacterales bacterium
TGATGGTCGCGATCATCGGCGGCGAGCCTCACCGCTTTCGGCCACTCATCGACGGTTATCGCGAAGCAGGCAGACGCGCCGGTCATTCGCCAGGCCAGCTCAAAGTCGGGATTCACTCGTTAGGCTACGTTGCAGAAACGCGAGCGGCTGCGGCGGACGACTTCTTTCCGGGATACGCGAAGAGCTTTTCTGAGATCGGAAAGGAACGCGGCTGGCCACCCGTGACGCGAGCGCAATTCGACGCGCTCCTCGGTCCTACCGGCGCACTGATCGTCGGTGATCCTGAGATCGTCGCTGAAAAAATTCTGCACATGAATGAGTCGCTGGGCGGCATCTCGCGCCTCACGTTTCAGATGAGCGTCGCTGCTTTGCCGCACCTCAAACTGCTCCGCGCGATCGAGCTCCTCGGAACCCGTGTCGCTCCTCTCGTGCGAGAGGCGCTCGGCACATCGTCTTTTGGCGCTCTCGATGATGGGGCGGCGCATTCCGATGCGTCGTGACTGCACCGTCCCGGGCCGCGCGGCCTCGGCGCGCGTCGTGTCCATCGACGTGATACATCCACGTGCAATCGTGCGGTAGCGGCGCGCGGCGCAGGTGATGTGATCTACGGTGACTTCAGCGGAAAAACGCTCGCGACTCATCTAACTCGCGATGCACGCCCTTCCAAAGATTGCCGCGTGCCCCCGTCGACCCGTTGACTGAGAAAGTCGACGACGAGGGCAGCCCCGGAAAAAAAAACCAGATGCCAAAGCATGACGGGTTGTTCCGGCAGTTTGACGGATTTAAATGAGTCGGGTTATATGCCTTGTGCAGTTGGTGCCGCTTGGTGCGCGATTGTGCCGCACGGCGCCAAAAGCGTATCATTCTTTAAGGGTTCAAGAGGTCGCGTGTTCGAATCTCGCCGGCCCGACGTTTTTACCGGATGAATGATGTGAGCGGGAGTAAACTCCTCGCTCCAGCTTTTCTATTCATCCCTCGGTTTCATCCTTTACCTTATTTTTTTATGCTAAGCGCCGGAATCGTGGGTTTGCCTAACGTTGGTAAATCCACCCTCTTTAATGCCGTCACCCGCACCCGCAAAGCGCAGGCGGCCAATTATCCTTTCTGCACGATCGATCCGAACCTGGGCGTGGTGACCGTGCCGGACCCGCGGCTCGAAACCCTCTCGCAGCTTTCCCATTCCCAAAAAGTCATTCCGGCGGCGATCGAATTCGTCGATATCGCCGGGCTCGTGAAAGGAGCCAGCGCAGGGGAAGGTCTCGGTAACCAGTTTCTCAGCCACATCCGCGAGGTGAACGCGATCGTGCAAGTTGTCCGCTGTTTTGAGAGCGGCGACATCCATCATGTCAGCGGCACAATCGATCCGGTGCGCGACATTGAGGTGATCAACACGGAGCTGATTCTGGCTGATCTCGCTTCGCTACAAAAACGGCGTGACCGCTTGCAGAAGGAAGTGCGGGCTGGTTCGAAAACCGCCAAGGCCGAGACCGCGTTGATCGAAAAAATGCTGCCGCATCTCGATTCCGGAAAGCCGGCTATCACCCTCGAGCTGGCCGACGAGGAGAAGATTACCGCGCGCGAGCTTTTCCTCCTCACTTCCAAGCCGACGCTCTTTGCCTGCAATGTAGGCGAAGACGATCTCGCTGCGATCGCACAGCAGGACGAGTCCAACGCCGCACGGCAACACGTTCGCGCCGTGGAAAACTACGCGCGCCAACACTTCGCCACCGAAGCCGTGGTCATCAGCGCGCAGATCGAGAGCGAACTGGTCGACCTCTCCGAGGCGGAGGCCGGGGAATATTTGCGCGACCTGGGCGTGGCAAGCAGCGGAGTCGGAGCACTCATCCGAGCAGTTTACCATCTGCTCGGCTTACGCACTTACCTAACGACCGGGGAGAAAGAGACACGCGCCTGGACCATCCAAGAAGGCGACAAGGCACCGGCCGCGGCGGGCGTGATTCACACCGATTTTGAGCGCGGTTTCATCGCGGCGGAGACGGTGCACTTCGACGATCTGGTGTCGTTAGGCTCATTCGCCAAGGCGCGCGAGGCCGGCAAGCTGCGCATCGAAGGCAAGGAATACGTGGTCAAGGATGGCGACGTGGTGGAGTTCCGCTTCAACGTGTAATTCAGACAGGATTTACAGGATGCCCAGGATTTGAGCCATCCTGAAAATACCGTTAGTCCTGTTCAAACCTACTCCGCCGCATACAGGATGCGGCCGCACTGCTCGCAACCGACGATTTCGCGACGACCGCGGACGCGCACCGAAGTCGCGGTCGTTACCTTCATGTGACAGCCGGTGCAAACATCGTGCTCCAGCGCCACCACCGCCGCGTCGCCTTTGCTGGCAAAGAGACGATTGAAACGATCGAGCAGATCTTCCTCCACCTTGGCGGCCAGGTCTTGCCGCTCCTTTTTGAGCTCCTCGAGACGAGAGTTCAGGGCCGCCTCTTTGGAATCGAGATTGGCAATCTGCTTGGCGATCGATTCCTTTGCCGTCGCCATGCGCTTCTCTTCTTCGCCAATCTTTTGCTTGAGCTGATCGGCTTGTTCCATCAACTCCAGCTCCTGGTCTTCCAAGCCGCTGATCTCGTTCTGGTAGCGCTCTATTTCGCGCCCCATGGCGGTAAATTCGTCGTTCTTGCGCGTCTCGTATTGCTGAGTCTTGAGCCGCGCGATGCTTTCACTGCGCGTGCCTACGTCGAGCTCGAGATTTTTCTTGCCCATCTCGACATGGCGCGCCTGGTCTTTGACGGTCTCGAGGCTCGCCGAGGCGGCAGCGACCTGCCCTTCCAGCGATTTCCTCTCGTAGGGAAGGCTTCGGAGCTCGGCCTCTACTTGCCGGATTTTTTGGGCGCGATCCTGCAGGATGAGGAGCTGCTCCAATTCGACTTGCACGCGCGCATGTTAGGAGCGCGCGAGGGCTACGTCAATGTGAGAGGCGCTTTGTGTCCCGATGACCTGCCGATGGCGGCCCCGAGACCGCTCCCACCCTTCAATCAACCGACGCGACCGAGAATGACGCAGGCGTTGATTCCGCCAAAACCAAATGAATTACTCAGCACGTAATCGATCGCCAAATCGCGTCCGTGCTGCGGAACCACATCGAGATCGCATGCCGGATCGGGGTTTTCCCAATTCAAGGTTGGCGGAATCCAGCCGCGATCGAGAGCGAGCGCACAAAGAGCCGCCTCGATCGCACCGGTCGCGCCTAACGGATGGCCCGTGTAAGCTTTCGTCCCGCTTACCGGAATTTTGGCGGCGTGTGCGCCGAAGACCTGCTTGATCGCCCGCGTCTCCGTGCTGTCATTCAACTGCGTCGAGCTGGCGTGCGCGTTGATGTAATCGATCTGCTCGGGCGCCAAGCCTGCGTCGGCCAGCGACTCGCGCATCGCTCTGATGCAAGACTCCCCGCTGGGCAAAGGCGAGGTCATGTGAAAGGCGTCGTTGTTTAAACTGTAACCGAGGACCTCCGCGTAAATATGTGCGCCCCGAGACCGCGCGTGTTCAAGTTCTTCCACCACGAGCGACGCCGCCCCCTCGCCCATGACAAATCCGTCGCGCAAACGATCAAACGGACGACAGGCCTGCGTTGGGTCGCCGGAATATTGGCTCATCGTTTTGATGAAATCGAAAGCGCCAAAAGTTAGCTGGCTCAAAGGCGATTCCGCGCCGCCCGCAACCATGACGTCCGCAAAATCATCGCGAATGTAGCGAAGCGCTTCGCCGACGGAGATCGTGCCGCTGGCGCAGCTATTCGAGTTCGTCGTCCCGGCGCCGCGGAAGCCGAACTCGATCGCAATATTGGTATGGGCGGAACCGCCGAAGACCTGGAGCGCGAGCGTTTGGTTGACTCCGCGGCTTCCTTTTTTCAAGAAATGAGCGTGCTCGGATTCCGCGTTGGCAATGCCGCCGAGGGCGGTGCCGAAACTGACCCCGACGCGATGCTGCGGCTTTTCGCGCGACCATTCGAGGCCAGCATCCTCCAGCGCGAGCCTGGCCGAGGCGACCGAGAATTGCGCATAACGATCAAGTCGTTTCAGCCGATGCGGAGGAAAGAATTTTTCCGGTTTCCACTCCGGAATCTCCGCCGCGCAATGGGCATTGAAAATGGAACTGTCGAAGCTCGTGACGCGACGCACTCCGCTCTTCTCCGCCCGCAAGCCGTTCCAAAATTCCTCGCGGCCAATGCCCACGGCGGTGATAGGACCGAGACCGGTGATCACCGCACGACGCTTGGGTTCGGCCATCATTAGAAAAGACCGACTTTATCAGGCAGCGCGAGACTCTCGGGTCACAGGGACGTGCTCGCCCTCGAGATGCGCCTTCATCGCACGCAGCGTCTGGTTGGCCACGTGATGGATGAAAAACCTGCCGATGATCGGCTCCGCCAGCGGCGCGAGCGAGGCGATCCGGAAACGCAGCACATGCATGATCTCCACCAGCACGCCTGCCGGCGTATCCTTAAAAGTCCAGACCACCTTCATCCCACGAGTGAAAGCCTTCAGGTGCAGAAAACGTAGCTCCAGGCGGTCACGATCGGCAATGAATTCCGACGTCCACGAGATGGGAATCCCAGACCGCACAGCCGCCATCTCCACGATGCTCCGCTCGGGTCGTTCGCTGAGGAAACGGATGTAGCGATAATGCGGCAGAATCCGGGGCCACTGCGCGAGATCGGCGGCGGTCTCAAAGATGGCTTCGCGGGGCGCCTGGATGATGATTGAGTTGCCGGTCTGCATGGTTTCGGGAAAAACGGAGTGTCAGGATATGCGCCGGAGTCCGTCGCGCAATGCATGGACGAGATCAGACGCCGGAAATTCGCGCAATATGCCGGAAATTTCCGCTTCGGCTATTAGCTGCCGTCAGTACTTGAGTCCGAAGGTTGCGAAGCACTCCTCACCCACGGTGCGAACTTCGCGTAGATTGCAGCGCACACTCGCCGGCAGGAATTCCGTGCCGCGACCGGTCAGAGTCGGAGCACCCTGGCCGCCAAAGATATACGGCGCGATCGTCAGGTTGAGCTGATCGACCAGCCGCAGCTCGAGCAGGCCACGGAATAATTCTGCGCCGCCTTCGCAGGCCACGCGCCGCACGTCGTACTCGCTGCGCAAGATCCGCAGCATGCGGCTCAAGTCGACCGAGTGAGTATCGCTCAGACGCAAAGTCGCCTTCTCGCGCAAGGCCACCTGATATTTGCGCGGCATGCGCGTAGTGGAAAAGATGACGATGCGCGAAATATCGCTCTGAAAAATCTTCAGCTCGGAATCAATCCGGCCTTCGTTGGAGACAATGACCCGCAGGGGATAAGGCGCCTGGCCACGCGCTTCCCGCTCAGCGCGCATCTGCGGGTCGGGCAAGCCGAGGCGGACGTTATCATGAGTGAGCGTGCTGCGCCCGATGAGCACCGCATCGCCTAACGAGCGCTGTCGCATGAGATGCTTCTTGTCTTCGCGGGACGTGAAATCGACCGGCGAAAACGCGCGCGTGGTAATCTTGCCGTCCACGGTCATGGCAAAGGTCGCTGCCACGAAAGGCCGTGGTGGTTGTTTAATGTGGGAGGCGCCGGTGTGTCCCAACGGCTCAGCGCGTCGCTTGCCCCCCGCCGATGAAGGCGCCAAGGCCCCTCCCGCCTTACTCGGTCTCAGCGATTTCATGCTCTAAAGTCGCCACTTCTTTGCGCATCTCGCTCAGCTTCACGTGACGCGTTTGGCCACTCGGCTTATAAAAGAAATAAACGATCCCTCCAGGGACGCAGCAAGCCAGCAGGACGAGGAAACTCATCGAGCCAATGAGCACCGCCACCGCCTCCGGCACTCCGCACAAGCCGTGCAGCATGATCTGAAAGATCTTTTCGCGCAGACCAACTCCAGCGAAGCTAATGGGCAACGAAGAAATCGTCCGCTCAATCGGCATGATCGCGAAAAAATCGAGCACGGCCACCTTCGCGCGGAAAGCATAAGCGACACACAGAAAAGTGGCGAAGGTTGCGAGGTGCGCCACGATCGAGGCGCCAAAGGCAGCCAAGGTCGCGCGCCAGTGGTGCGCGTAGAGATGGTAGGCCGCCGAGAGCTCGATAATCTTCTCACGACCGGGAAAGCGGGCCGGCAATTTGTGGGCCAGGTTCGCCCCGCTCACCACAAAGGAAGTCACCAGCATGAGCACCGCGCTGCCCAGAATCGCCACCAGCAGCCAAACAAGGTGTCGGGTTTCCTGCAATTGCGTGAGCCATTCATAGCGAAGGCCGATCAGCACCCCGGTGATGATGATGAGCGCTACCAGACCGACCATGCGATCGAAGACCACCGCGAGCAGAGCGCCGGTCGCTTTGCCGGGTGTTTCCTTGAGGAGCAGGTAGCTCTTCATGATATCGCCACCGGTTCCTCCCGGCAGGAACTGATTATAAAACATCCCGATGATGAAAAGCCCTGAGACCCGCGAGATACTCAGGTGAATTTTCTGCACCTTAAGCAGAATCCACCAGCGGATGGCGGCCGACAATTCGACCAGCAGATAGAAAAAAATTGCCGCGACGATCCAGCGATAATCTGCCGCCCGCAAAGCCACTTCCATCTGCGCGCGTTTCTGCGGATCGTGGAAAACCCAGTAAAGGACCGCGATGGTGACCGCGATCTGTAAAATGGTGCCGAGGATTTTTTTCATTCGCCGAAGCGCTCTTTCCAAGTAACGACCGACTTACGAATCTCCTCGACCTTTTTGCGAGGGCTCATTTCCCAGACAAACAAGCAGGTCGCGGGCAGAAGCGGAACCAGATTCTCCAGATCGACGCTGCCCGCAAAGGGCGGCTGATGATCCTGCGCCGGCCAGATGCAGTCCTGCACGTGGCATCCCAGAGTGCGCGGTCCGACGGTGCGCAGCCATTCCGCGTGGTCGACAAAACCGAGGTTGTGCTTGATCTGGATGTGTCCGAAATCGTGCCAGTAACCGACCTGCGGCGAGTTCAGTTCGTCGAGCAGCGCGGGGATCTCGCGTTCGCTTGGGATCTCCTCAAAGCCGCGCCGACCCTCGATGCCCAGTCGAATATTTTTCGCGGCGGCGTGATCCACGATTGGTTTGAGGCACTCCTTCACGTGCTGAAGGTAGGCGGGCGCGGCCTCTTCACGCCGCGCGACAGCGTTGACTTTGCGGCGCACATATTCGCGCGAAAACATCTTCCCCGCCTTGGCCAGTTCGATGAGCGGATCCGTCACCGGTTTGATCGGCACACGACCGAGGTGCAGGACGACAAAGGGCGCGCCCAACCGCTCGGCAAAGTCGATTGTTTGGAGCGTTTGCTTGATGGCGCGCTGCCGCTCGTGGCCGGACGCAGCGGAAAACTTGTAGCAATCCGGCGACGCGCCCATCACTTCGACCGGCAGCGGACAGAAGTTGTGCAGGCTGCTGAAACGCACGCGCCCGGCATCGAACATCTTCTGGATGCCAGGCATGAGGGAAATGCGGATGCCATGCCCGAGCTCAATGATCTCGAAGCCGAGCTGGTTCTTGATTTCGCTCAACATCGCGTCGCCCGCGGTGTGGCGGCTGGAATTCCAGCAGGTGGAAAAGGAGATCATCAGCTTCGCCTAACGACACCTACAAAGCAGGAACCGTGGCAGGCTCGACCGGTTTCGGCAAGTTGGCCGGCGTCTCATTGAGGGCTTTCCCGATCCGCAGCAGGATGACAGTGGCCGCAATGCCATAGCAAATCGCGGAAAAAGCCAGGGCCGTGCGCATGCCAATCGCGTCCGCCAGGCTGGTCACCCCAAGGCCGGCCACCGGCATGAGACCGAAGAAGGCCAGGCCCATGACCGCAGAGACACGCCCACGCAGATAAGCCGGCGCGCGTTCCTGCACGATGGTGTTGGAAAGCCCAAAAATGAGTGAAAGCCCAAACGAAATCACGACGAGCGAAGCGGCCGCGTAGCTGAAAAGATGGACGCGGCTAAGGGCAAATCCGGCCACCATGACCGAGAGCGCACTCACCATCATTCCCAAGAGGCGATGAGGTCGCGGAATGGAGACCAGCGCGACCGCCCCGATGACCGAACCGACGGCTGAGGCTGCCATCAAATAGCCGAGAAAAGAGGGCCCAAAATGCAACACGTCGCGTACGTAAAGAGGCATCATGACCGACACGGTAGGGAAAATGAAAATCGTCATGGAAGCGATCATGCCAACCATGGCCAGACTCGGCCTGTCCGCCCGCACATAGCGGAATCCTTCTTTGAAACCAGTGGCGCGCTGGGCTTCCTCTTCCTGACTGCCGACAGGCCGCGGCGGCAGCGAGATGAGCGCAATAATGAAGGCGACAAACGTGAAAGCGTTAGTAAAGAAGGCGGTCGCTGCTCCCCAGACTCCAACCACCAGCCCGGCTACGGCTGGCCCCACCAGACGTGTGCAATGAAACACCCCGCGATCCAGAGCGACCGCCGACGCAATCTCCTCGTGCTGGACCAAATCCGGCACGAGAGCGTTCAGCGCCGGATGTTCAAAAGCAAAGGCTACGCCTAACAATCCTGCGACCACGATGATGTGCCAGATCTGGATATGACCAACGTAAATCAGGACACCGACGGTGATGGCGAGCGCGATTTGCACCACCTGGGTCCAAACAAGGATCCTGCGCTTGTCGAAACGATCCGCCATCGAGCCGCCAAACATGGTCAGAAAAATCATGGGCAACCCGGCGGCGAAATTCACCATCCCAAGCATGATCGCCTTGTCGGTCAGCGTGCTCATGACCCAGCCCTGGGCCATGATCTGCATCCAAGTGCCGGTATCGGAAATGGAGGTGCCGATGAGATAACGCCGAAAAGGCCCCGGGCGTAACAACGCCAGGGTGTCGCCTCCCCACGGTTTGCCTCCAGGTTTCATCGGACGAAATAGATAGGCGGTGAAGGACAGAGCTGCAATGTGGGAGGAGCCTTGGCGCCCCGATCAGGGAGAGAC
>JBPCLK010000037.1:0-17141 GCA_051003355.1 Chthoniobacterales bacterium
GCCAGATGATCCTGGCCCTTTCCAATCAGCCCGACAACGTCGAGATCCTTCGCCGCTTCTAGTCAGACTTTCTTTTGACAGCGGCAAGGGCCGCCGCACCTTCCGCGAATGAAAATCTTTGTCGTCGGCGGGGCGGGCTACATCGGGAGCATCTGCGTCGAGCTTCTGCTCGATGAAGGCCACAAGGTCATCGTCTTCGACAATCTGACCGAGGGCCACCGCCGCGCCGTGGACGAACGGGCCGCCTTTATCGGCGGTGATCTCGCCCGTCGCGAGGAAGTCACCCTGGCACTCAAGGAGACCAAGCCGGATGCCGTCATGCACTTTGCGGCCAACGCACTGGTCGGCGAGTCGATGCAGAACCCTTCGAAATATTTCCGCAACAACGTTGCCGGCGGCATCAATCTCCTCGACGCCATGCTCGAAGCAGGGGTAAACCGCTTCGTCTTCTCCTCCACCTGCGCCACCTTCGGACCGCCGGAGCGAGTACCGATCGATGAAACGCTCCCGCAGAATCCGATCAATCCCTACGGCGAATCGAAGCTCATGTTCGAGAAAATCCTCAAATGGTACGACCAGATCCACGGGCTAAAGTTCGTCGCGTTACGCTATTTTAACGCCGCCGGGGCCACGAAAAAATTCGGTGAAGACCATCGGATCGAGACGCACCTCATCCCGAATGTTCTCAAAGTCGCACTCGGCCAAAAGCCGCAGGTGGAGATTTACGGGACCGATTATGAAACACCCGACGGCACCTGCATCCGCGACTACATCCATATTCTCGACCTTTCCCGGGCGCATATCCTAGCGCTCGGCGCGAAAGAAAGCGCCTTCTACAATCTCGGCACCGGCGGTGGCGCCAGCGTCCGGGAAGTCATCGATATCTGCCGCGAAGTGACCGGCAAAGACATCTCGGTCGTCGAAAAACCACGCCGGGCCGGCGATCCGCCACGACTCATCGCAGCCTCGGAGAAGATCAAGCGCGAACTGGGCTGGGCGCCAAAGTTTGAGAATCTCCGCGCCATCATCGAGAGCGCGTGGCAGTGGCACCTTAAATTCCCTAACGGCTACGGCGACTAACGAGTCGTCGCCTTCTCGGTGGGGCGAGACTCCGTCGAGCCGGGGACAGGTAACTTAGCCGAAAATCGGTGGTTCTCCCTGACTCGACGGAGTCTCGCTCCACCGAAATCGCTTGGTTCTCCAACGCCGGCGAGTTCCCGCTCGAAAAAAGAAAACGCACGCGGACACACGGTCCGCGGGCGCTTCAAACTTATCGATCAATCGATCGATCGCGAATCGTTAGGGATTCGTGGTCGTCGTCGTTGTGGTCTCTTTCTTTTCGTAGTAAGAGATCGGCTTTTCGAGAGTCACCTTGGTGATGACCATGCGGTCGCCTTCTTTGCTGTAAGTATAGTGCACCGGCATGTCGGGCTTCAGCATCGACATCTCGACGGTCTTTCCTTCCGGATCGACCACCGTGGTGCTCTTGCTGTAGTAATACTTCACCGGCTCAGCGTTGGCTTCGCCGCGGAACATGATGTAATCGGATCCCGGGGTATAAGTCGTGATCGTGCCCGTGCCGTCCATGGTGCTCGTGCTGGTGCTCGAGCTCACGCCCGTGCTACCGGCGGTCACGCTGGTGGTGGTGCTGGTTTCCTGCGCAACAGCGGTGCCCAGCGCGAACGCGCAGACAGCTCCGGCAGCTAACATTTTCGTCAGTGTGTTTGGTTTCATAATTTGTCCTTTGCTTTGGTTGAACGGATGCTCTCCGTCGTGCGTTATTCCGACCGGTCGAGTCAGTCGTTTATTCAATTATCCTTTCTATTCGTGAATAGGTCGCAACGTGGTTGCCCCGTTAGGGAGTTTACTTTTTATATCTAAATGCAGCCTTTGCCCGGATTTCGTGATTTCCTGCCGGACGACTGCGCCCGGCGCAATGCCATCTTTACCCAGTGGCGGGCTGTTTGCCGTCGCTACGGCTTTGCCGAGTGGGATGCCCCCGTCCTCGAGCCGACTGACCTGTATCGGAAAAAGAGCGGCCCGGAGATCGTTGGACAGCTCTTTAACTTCACCGACAAGGGCGACCGCGAAGTCGCCATGCGCCCCGAGCTGACTCCTTCCCTCGCCCGGGTGGTGGCCGCACACGAGCGCGAATTTCGCAAGCCGCTTAAGTGGTTTTCCATCCCGCAATGCTTTCGCTACGAGAAACAGCAACGCGGCCGTTTGCGCGAACATTATCAGCTTAACTGCGACCTCATCGGCGACGCCTCACCGGCCGCGGATGTCGAGGTGGTGGCCCTGGCCATCGACCTGCTGCGCAGCTTTGGTTTCGGCCCTAACGATTTCGTCGTTCGCCTGAGCGATCGCGAATTCTGGACTGAACTGCTGCAAAAAAATGAAGTGCCTAACGAACGTTGGAGTGAGCTGCTTTTGGTCATCGACAAGAGTGAGCGCGAAACCCGCGAGAAGACTAACGAAAGGCTTGGCGCCCTGGCCGGCCCGGTCTTCGAAGTCCTTGATGGCGGCGGCCAAAGCGAGAAACTTGACGGGATCGTGCGCGAGCTGGGTCAGCGTGGCCTGGCTGACTACGTCAAAGTCGATCTCTCGATCGTGCGCGGTCTCGCCTATTACACGGGCGTCGTTTTCGAGGTCTTCGATCGTTCGGGAAAATTCCGCGCCATTGCCGGCGGCGGGCGCTACGACAATCTCATTCACCAACTGAGCGACGGCGCCGTCTCGCTGCCCGCAGTTGGGTTCGCCATGGGCGATGTCGTCCTCGGCGATCTCATCGAGCAGGTGCCCGCCGCGCAGCAACGCCTGGCTGTGTCCGTGCGGCAGACTAACGAACTCGATCTCTATCTGGTCATCGCCAAGGAAGAGCGCCGCGGACCCGCGCTCGCCCATCTGCAACAACTCCGCGATGCTGGTTGGCGCGTCGATTACCCGCTGGCCGCCGCCAAGGTCGGCAAGCAATTCCAAACCGCCGAGGCGCTCGGCGCCAAAATGACTCTGCTCTACGGCGACGAATGGCCGGCGGTTAAAATAAAAACCCTCGGGACCCGCGAGGAAGTGCTCGTGCCTAACGAAGAATTGCTCCCGCGCCTCCGGGAAACCCTCGCCCGCTGACTTGCGCGATTTCCGCCATCGCCCACACTGATCGTTCGCCACATGTATCGCACTCATCATTGTCACGCCCTCCGCTCCGCCAACATCGGCGAACAAGTTTCGCTCGCCGGCTGGGTCCATTCCCGGCGCGATCTTGGCGGCGTTATCTTCATCGACCTGCGCGATCGGGAAGGTCTCACCCAGGTTGTTTTTCGTCCCGAAGATCACGCCGAGATGGCGAAACAAGCCCACTCCCTGCGGCATGAAGACGTCATTCAGGTCACGGGCAAAGTCGCTCCGCGCCTCGAAGGCCAGGCCAACCAAGACCTCGGGACCGGCGAGATCGAAGTCGTGGCCGAGCAGCTCGAAATCCTGAACCGCTCCGAGGTTCCGCCGTTTCCCGTCGATGGCGAAGTGAAGGACGAAGATCTCCAGCTCACCTACCGACATTTCGATCTCCGCAGCCCGTAGCTCACCCGCAATCTGCGCCTCCGCCACCGCGTCACCAAGGCGACCCGCGATTATCTCGACACCCAGGGCTTTCTGGAAATCGAAACCCCTATCCTCTCCAAAAGCACGCCCGAAGGCGCGCGCGATTTCCTCGTCCCGAGCCGCCTTTGGCCCGGGAAGTTCTACGCCCTGCCCCAGGCGCCGCAGCAATACAAACAGCTCCTCATGGTCGGCGGGATCGAGAAATATTTTCAGATCGCCAAATGCTTCCGCGACGAAGACCTGCGCGCCGATCGCCAGCTCGAGTTCACCCAGATCGACATCGAGGCTTCCTTCGTCAGGCCACAGGATATCTACGCGCTGACCGAGGGTATGCTCGCTGCTGTCTTCAAAGCGACCCGCGGCATCGACATCCCGATCCCCTTCCCGCTCCTCAGCTACCAGGAAGCGATGGATACTTTCGGGAGCGACAAGCCCGACCGGCGTTTCGGCCTTCATCTTGTCGAGCTGAGCGACCTTTTTCGCGAAAGCGCCTTCAAAGTCTTCCGTGGTACGGTCGAGCGCGGCGGGGTGATCAAGGCGATCAACGCGAAAGGGTTCGCCGGCGTCACCACCGGGCAGATGAATGAGCTGGAAGCGCTTGCGAAAAAGTTCGGCGCCAAAGGCCTCGCCTCGATCAAGGTCGAGGGCGGCGAATGGAAATCGGCCATCACAAAATTCCTCTCCGAGACCGAGAAAGCCGGCTTGCAAAGCGCGCTCGAAATCGAGGAAGGCGACCTCATCCTCTTCGTCGCCGACACCTGGAACGTCGCCTGTGAAGTGCTCGGCCGACTCCGCCTTCGCATCGCCGAGATGCAAAGCCTAACGAGCATCGACCAGCTCGATTTCCATTGGGTGACCGACTTCCCGCTGCTCCAGCTCGATCCCGAGAGCAACAAGTGGAGCGCGGTGCACCATCCCTTTACCCGGCCGAAAACCGAGGACCTCCCTTTGCTCGAAGAAGGCCGCTACGCCGAAGTGCGCGCCGATGCCTACGATGTCGTCCTGAACGGCGTCGAAATTGGTGGCGGCAGCATCCGGATTCACGAGCGGGACCTACAGGCAAAAATGTTCGGCGTCCTTGGCCTAACGGTCGAGGAAACCGAGAAGCAATTCGGCCATCTCCTCAAAGCCTTCCGCCTCGGCGCGCCGCCACACGGCGGCATCGCCCTTGGGCTCGACCGTCTCGTCATGCTCGTCTGCGGGACCGACTCCATCCGCGACGTCATCGCCTTCCCGAAGACCAACCGCGGACAGGATCTCATGTCGCAATCGCCCAGCGATGTCGACCCGCGCCAGCTCCGTGACCTCCACATCGCGCACGCGGAGCAGAAGAAATTGTAGGGCTTGCGCTCCCCTGCCGTGTCATTTTCCAATTCAGGCGGAGCGCCCGCACTACAATTTGACGACCCGGTCCTTTTTAGCGCGGCTCCGTCCGTGATCGACCCAGTCGCGAGATTTTGAATCCAAATCGTGAGTCAGCTGCATCTAGTCAATAGAAGCCATGGAAACAACCTATCCCACACCACCGCGGCTTCCTGCCGTCCCGCTCACCAACGTGCGCACCTGGGCGGCGCTCTGCCACGCCAGCGCTTTGCTCGGCGTTTTCCTCCATTTCCCCGGCCACATCTTCGGACCGCTCATTGTCTGGCTGGTCAAGCGCGGCGACTCCCCCGAGATCGACGCCCACGGCAAGGAAGCCCTCAACTTCCAAATCTCAATGCTCATCTACAACGCCGTCGCGGTGGTCTTCTGCCTCATCCTGATCGGCTTCGCCTTCCTGATCGTCCTCTGGGTCCTGAACGCCGTCTTCTCCATCATCGCCGCCATCAAAGCGAGCGACGGCGAGTTCTATCGCTATCCGATGACAATTCGGTTCATTCAGTAATGGCAAGCGAGACGCGATCATCCTGTCGCGCTGGCCACTGCATCCGTTGATTTTAACGGAACCGCGAGTGGCTCCAGCGGCAGCGGGTCGTCATGGTCGAGGGTCAGTGCGCGAATCAGGAACGCAGCAAAAGAAGGTTGTGTGGAGAACCAAGCCTCCCCGTTTTTCCCTGCTATCCAAGTTTGCAACCCTGAGCAACCGCCGCCCCGACGAGACTATCGCCTTCGTTCACCGCGTCGCGCCGGCCATTACATCTGTGCTTTTTAGCGGGACCTCGAACGGTTCCAGCGGCATCGGGTCGTCGTGATCGAGGAACTCGCGGCAGTGCGCGAAGAGATCGGCGCGCGTGGTGGTGCGGCGGATGCGATGCAGGAAATCGCCGGTCGGTTCTACGCCGAGCCCGATGAAGTTGAGGTATTTCTTCATGTGGTTGACCTGCGAGGTCTCGCGGATCTCGGGCGTGCTAACAGCTTCGTAGAGGGCGTGGATGTAGGCGAGGACGTCGCGGCCCGTCGGGCGGAAGATCGGAGCGCCGCGGCGTTTCTCCCGGATCTGGCGGAATAGCCAGGGATTGCGAATGACGCCGCGGCCGATCATGAGTCCGCGCGCGCCAGTGAGTGCGAGGACCTCGTCGGCCTTGTCGGCGGAATAGATGTTGCCGTTCGCGAGCACCGGACACGAGAGGGCGGCGACGGCGCGCGCGATGAAGTCGTAACGCGGCGCGCTCCGATACATTTCTTTCACGGTGCGGGCGTGGATGGTGAGGAGGTCGAGCGAGTGGCGGGCGAAGATGGGAAGCAGTTCCTCGTCGAAGCTCCCGGCATCTTCGAAACCGATGCGCGTTTTGACCGTGAACGGGATATCGATCGCGGCGCGGAGGGCACCGAGGATTTCATCGATGCGATCGGGGTCGCGGAGGAGGCCGCCGCCGGCGCATTTGCGATACACGACCGGGACGGGGCAGCCCAGGTTGAGATCGATCGCGGCGACGGGATGCTGCTGCAATTCGCGCGCGGTGCGGACGAGCGCGGAGATGTCGTTGCCGATCCTCTGCGCGATGACAGGACGGCCGGTCGGATTCTCAGTGATGGAGGCGAGGATTTCGCGATCGAGCCGCGAGTCGGGCAGGACGCGGAAGTATTCGGTAAAATAGACGTCGGCGTTCCCGTAGCCGCTGATCAGACGCATGAAGCGCAGGTCGGTCACGTCCTGCATCGGCGCGAGCGCGAGGACGGGCTCGGGGTTGTGGAGGAGGTTTTGAAATTCGGTCCGGGCGTTCACGCGTTGGGGGAAGTCAATCAGGACAGCAGGAAAAAGAATGGAGTTGGCGGAGCGGAACGATTCTGGAAACCGGGGATGGAGCGCAGTTACCTCGCCGCTTCTCCTTCGATGTGCAGCGCCTCCATTCCTCCCTTTCCAGATGCCCGGTCATTTCCTGCGTTTCTCATTCATCTCATCCCCTAACGAGTCGAAGCAGTCGACCCGTGTCGGTTCAAGACGAGCTGCGCGTCGCTGGTACGGAAAAGGATGGCGACGAGGAAGGTGACGATCGTGCCGAAGCAGATCCACCAGGGGAATTCCATGATCGGAAACCAGGACGGGGGAGCGTAAAGCTTGGCACCGAAGATGCGCGCGATGTCGTTAGGCAGGTTGCTGATCAGCGCGACGAAGAGGAAGCCGCAAATCATGGCGAGCGGATTGACCCAGTCGGCGCCCCGCGTTTTCGTGAGCATGCCGCAGAAGAAAATGCCGAGGAGCGAGCCGTAAGTGTAGCCGAAGATGCCGAGCGCGATCGGGATGATGCGAACGTTAGGCAAAACGATCACGCAATAGGAGGTGGCCGAGGCGACTACGATCATGAGGATGGCGAACCCGACCGTCGCCCAGCGAACGGCGCGCAGGCTTTGCTCCTCGCCCGCGCCGGGATTGATGTACGGTTGATACCAGTCGCGGGTGAAACTGGTGGCGAGCGCGTTGAGCGCGGTGCTGAGCGATCCCATTGTGGTGGCGAAGATGCCGGCGATGAGCAGGCCGCGCAGGCCGACCGGCATCTGGTAGAGGATATAATGGCAGAAGATTTCGTTAGGCGTTTTCGAGAGGGTCGGGTCGGGGTGCACCTGATAGTAAACCCAGAGAAGCAGGCCGATGGTTAGAAAAGTGAAGGCGATCGGGATATCGGCCAGGCCGGAGAGGATGAGGGAGCGCCGACTGCGCCGAATATCAGGCGCGGTCAGCATCCGCTGCACCATGTCCTGGTCGGTGCCGTGTGTGCCCATGGTGATGAACGTCGCGCCGAAGAGACCGGCGAAAATGGTGTATTCGACTCCGAACATGGCGGCGATTTTTGCCCAGCCGTGTTTCCCCGGATCGAGGCCGGTGGTGAAAAAGTCATTCCAATGAAATCCGCCGGTCCGGACGCTGATTTCGCTCCAGCCGCCCGGGATGGAAAAGTAGAGCAGCCCGACCGCGACGAGCGCGCTGCCAAACATAATTGAAGCTTGGATAAAGTCGGTCCAGATGACGGCTTTGATTCCGCCCAGGGTGGTGTAAATCGCGGTCAGGACCACGATCGCGATAGTGGAAAGGACGTAGATCCAGAGCGTCTGCGTCGGGTTGGGCCGGACGCCGCTGATCATCTCGTAGGCGAGCGCGAGGGCGATGGCACCGACATAAAGCCGGGCGCCGGAGGCGAGCAGGCGCGTGATCATGAAAACGGCGGATGCGGAGTTCTTAGTGCGAGTGCCGAAGCGGGCGGTCAGGTATTCGTAGATCGAGAAGACTTTATAATCGTAATAGGGCTTGATGAAGATGTAGCTGACGAGGATGCGCGCGATAATCGTGCCGAGAGCGAGCTGGAGGTAGGTGTAATTGCGGAGGGCGAAACCTTCGCCCGGCGTGCCGAAAAAAGTGCCGGCGCTGGTCTCTGCCGCGATGATGGAAGCGAGCACCGCCCACCACGGAATCTTCCGTCCGCCGAGAGCGAAGTCTTCGAGGCTATCTTCCTTTCGGCCCATGTAGAGGCCGATGAAGATAATGACGAAGAAGTAGAGGAGGAGGACTCCCGAGTCGATCAACAGGCGCGTATCCACGGAATGTTTGCTGCCAGAATTCCGCGCCGCGCGCAAAGGATTTTCAATGTGGAAGGGAACTCGGCGGCCCGATGAGCCGTCGGAGCCACAGGGATCGGGGCCCCAAGGCCCCTCCCACATTGCCGAGCCAGTCGGCACCGTTAGCTTGCTCCGTGGAACGACCAGAGCTACTCAAGATTCCCAGCCCCGATTTCGATCTTGCGCTGACCCTGGATTCCGGCCAGACGTTCCACTGGGAATCGTTAGGCGCGGGCTTTGTCGGGACGATTGGGGAACGGACGGTTTACGTGGAGCAATACCGAGACATGCTCAAAGTTCACGAAGCCAGGATGCCGTCGCCGGCTGGCGGGACGCCCACCCTACCCGAAATCGTCGCGCGCTATTTCGCGCTGGATCATCCGCTGGCGGAGATTTGCGCTTCGCTGCCGGACGATGCGCCGATGCGCGAAGCGAGCGAGTTCTGTCGCGGGTTGCGCATCATGCGACAACCGCGCTGGGAATGTCTGGCCACCTTCATCACATCCTCCATGAAGCAGGTGGCGCACATCCGCCAGATCTCACACACGTTAAGGCGGCGTTACGGGCACGGCGCGGTGCTATACGGGAGTCACGTCTATGCTTACCCGAGCGCGCGCCGCCTCGCGCGAACGACCGAGGCGGAGCTGAGGGATTGCGCTCTCGGCTACCGGGCGAAGAATCTTCTCGCGACTGGGCGGCTCGTTGCCGAAGGCAGGGTGAACCTCGACGCACTGGCGGAACTGCCCGACGACGAGCTGCGCGCGGCGCTCTGCGCGCTCCCTGGCGTGGGGGCGAAGGTGGCAAACTGCGTGATGCTCTTCGCCTACGAAAGGCTGCGCGCGTTCCCGATCGATGTCTGGATCGAACGCGCCCTCATGCAGAAATATTTTCCCCGCCGGCGCAAGCTGAAGGCGGGTAAGTTGCGCGACTTTGCGGCGAAACATTTCGGCGAACACGGCGGCTACGCGCAGCAATACCTTTTCCACCACGCCCGCAAGACGACCCCGCGCCAGTTGTCACCCCACACGAGGTGAGATAATTTCCCGCCTGAGAAACTCGCGCACCTCCCCGTCTCGCGCTTTCGTTAGCCGGCGTAACTTTCAGGGGCGGTCTTGGCAATGACGGAACCAAATCGAAATCGACGCATGGTGTGGTGGGCAGTGCTCGCCTCGGTTGCGCTGCATTTGCTCGTCGGTCTCTCGCTGGCCGCGTTTGGCGGGAGCCGTCAGGAGATTGCCTTGGAAGAACCTCAGGTCCCGCAGCTGACGATCATGCAACCGCCCGAGCCCACCCCGCCGCCGCTGGTTTCCAAAAATGCCCCGATGACTACGGTCGATCCCGATCGTAAATCGGCCGAGGCGCCCAAGGAGAAAACTTTCGAGGCAAACGAAAACTCGATTGCCGCCGCGGAGAAAGCGGCCACGACGGACAATCAGTTGCCCGGACAGGACGGCAAAGAGCGGCCGTTCATGAATCTGGAAGAACATGAAAACTCTTTCGCGAACGGAGGATCCAAACCCGAGCCAAAGCCTTCCGCTACTCCGACACCCGAGGAACAACCGACACCTGCACCAACGCCAGACCAAACTCCGCCGCCCGCCAGTACACCGGATCCGGATCAGCTCGCTCTCCTAACCCAAACCCCGACGCCGATCCCATCGCCGCCGGAGACAGAGGAGAAAACGGAAGTTCCAACGCCGACAGAGATCCCTACGCCTACACCGGAGCCGAGCGCGACTCCGCCCCCGGCCGCCTCGAGTTATCGCGATCTCCAACAGAGAACCCTCATCCGCGGCGGGATCAATAACCGCGGGCGTTCCGGCGTCAACGCCGTCGGCACGCCCCAAGGCCGCTACAAAAAATTGCTCGAGGATGCCATCGGGTCTCGCTGGTATTACTACACTGCGTCGAAGAGTGACTTGATCAGCATCGGCACCACCTCGGTCACCTTTCTGGTCATGGCCGATGGCAAGGTGAAGAACCTGCGCATGACCGAAAACACCGCGAATGAAGCGTCGGCCAGCATCGCGTTGCGTTCGATTCAGGAAACGAAATTCCCGCCCATTCCCGAAGACCTTCTGGCCACGCTGCCCGAAGGTCACTTTACAATGGAAGAATCCTTCACGATTTTCGCGAACCGATGACCGCCATTCTCACCGAAGCCAGCAATCCCCTCCGATCCGTCGTCGATTTCCTGCGCCAGGGCGGACTCTTCATGTGGCCACTGCTCATCTGCTCCATCGTGGCGTTGACTGTGATCATCCTGCGCTCGATGGCCTTGCGCCGAAAGAACGTGCTCCCGCTCGTGATCGAGAGCGAGATCGAGCGCCTCTCGCCCGGTGGAAATCCTGAGCGGCTTTCGCGCATCGTGCGGGAAGATGATTCTTCGCTCGCTCGCATCTCGCGCGCGGCCCTCCAGAATCTCCGCGCGCCGCGTTCCGAGAATATCGAAGCCGTCGAGACGCGTGCCCGGCATGAGATGGTGATCCTGGAAAAGGGGCTGATCGTGCTGGAGATCATCACCGGCATCGCGCCGCTGCTGGGCCTGATTGGCGCCGTCTCGGGATTAGTTCACGTTTTTTCCCATCTCGGGCTCGGCACCGGCTCGGCGGATACCAAAGCCATCGCGCTCGGCATCTCCGAGGCGCTCAACGCGACCGTCTTCGGCCTCTCCATCGCCGTGCCGACTCTGATCGCTTTCAGTTATTTCTCGAAGAAGGTGGAGGTCATGTCGGTGGAAATGGAGACGCTGGTCGTGGAATTGATCAGCAAATGCTATTACGGCCGCCTGCCGGACGGCTCGGCGCAGCGGGTCACGGCCTCGGCCCCTTCGCCGGCCATGACGCACGCACCCACGCCGCTAACCTGACGAACCTGCCGCTAAGTCCGTCATGAAGTTTGCCGTTCGGAAGCGACGCGCTCCCTCGATCATTATTGTTTCGCTGGTCGATATCCTGACCATTCTGCTCATCTTTTTTGTGGTCTCGACCACCTTCAAAAAAGATCAGCCGGAAGTACAGATCAATTTGCCCGAGTCCAAGACCTCGAGCTCCAAGCCAGCCGAGATCGAACACGTGATCGTGAGCGTGGATGCGAAAAACACCCTGCAACTGGATGGCAAGACCATCGAAGTGGACCAACTTCAGTCCGCCGTTAAAAATCTGCCCGCGGATCGGAAGGGCACACTCGTGCTCAAGGCGGATGAGAAGGCTTCCTTCGGCACCATCATCAAGGTGATGGATGCGCTGAAGCTGGCCGGGATTAAAAATCTCCCCGCCTTCACGGAGCCAACGGCGAAATGAAGTTGTCGATTGTTCGTTACGGCGATCCTGTCCTCCGCGCCCAAGGCAAGCGCATCGAAGAGATCGATGAAAGCGTGCACGAACTGGCCACGAACATGATCGAGACGATGCACGAAGCTAACGGCGTCGGGCTGGCCGCGCAGCAAATCGGGGAGGCGCTCCAGTTGACGGTGATCGATGTGGCAGGCGCGGAAGACCAGGAAAGCACCATGATCTTGAACGGCGCCGAAGTGGACCCGAAGGAATCGATGCCGCTGGTTTTATTGAACCCAAGGCTCACGCTGAGCGATGAGACCGACGTGAACGCCGAAGGTTGCCTCAGCTTTCCCGAAATCACCGGGGAGATTCGGCGATCGCTCGTCGCTCTGGTGCACGCGCAATCTCTTGCTGGCGAAGAGCTGGAAATCGAGGCGACTGGCCTCCTGGCCCGGGCATTGCAACATGAGGTGGATCATCTCAACGGCGTGCTTTTTATCGATCGGATGAGCGCCGCGACCAAGGTTGCGCTCCGCAGCCGGTTGAAGCGCCTGCAAAAAGAAAACGCGCCTCGCTAGATCGCCTTGTAGGTGACGGTGATGTTGCGATAGACGTTCGGCTCTTTCTGGGCCGAAAAATAAAACAGTTCCAAGGCCGATTTACCTACCACCCACTGGTAACCGACCAACGTCTGAATGACGTCCGTGTCGTTGTCGCGCGAACGTGAAATCAGCCGTCCCGTTCCATACTTCGCATCAAAGTAGCGCCGGATTTCTCCCATCCGATTATTGTAATGTTCCAGCGTCCAATCCGGATATTCGTACTGCAATTCGATCTGGCTCAGCGATTCGCCTTTGAAAGTAAAGAGAGTCCGCTTCAAACCCGGGTGGATCAGCCCTTCCACCGTCCAGACCTTCTGGCCATCCTGCTCGTCACGCTGAACGACCTTCGCTTTCGCGCCTTTCAGGACTTTCTCGACGCGTGCCCCGGAATCATTCCAGCGAAAACCGAAAGGCGGCGGGATCTCATCTCCGCGAGAGGAGAGGACCGGGAGGAAAAATAAGAGCAGAGCCGCCGGCAAAAAGCGCATCGAGCCTAACGAGCAACCAGGTTGTAGACTTCGTAGCGTCTCAGGAGACGGCGTGCATACCGGCGCATGGCCTCGAGGTGGCGCGGATCTTTCTCGAATCGCTGCAGCGCTGCGACATCGCGAAAAGTAATGAGCGCGGCGAGATCAAAGCTGCGGTCCGCCCCGGGCGGAAGGTCGGCGACGCTGGTCGCCGTCTCCGCTTTCTGCACACCGCGCATCATGCGCATTGAATGCACGGAACGCACCAGTTGCTCACGATCGGCGCGCCGCTCCGGATGTCGCAGCCACATCAGCACCACGTGGGTGCGAGGCGCCGCGGGCGGTGCGGTCAGGGTCCCGCAGCTTCCCAGGATCAGACCGCCAGACGCTAGCAGAGCCAGCGCGACAAATTTATGCATGGGCATTCGGAGGCCGTTTCATCCAGTGCACGAACTTCGGGCAAAAAGACGGTGGCGCGAACGTTTTTGCGCCTTTCCGCGTGCCTCGGCGGCTGGTCGAGTCAGCGGCGGGATTTCCTTTTCGATCCTTGCCTAACGATTTTTTATGTCACAAGATAAACTTCGCCCCAGTGAAAAAATCGGCCCCGCCCGAGATCAATGAGCGTCAAGATTTTTTTGCGCGCACTCGCAAAATAAAGTTCCGATTTTTTCTTGTGAGAGGGGCACTCGATTTCTAATCTGAAGCCGCAGGCCGGGAGGGGAAGAAACCGGGTGTCAATAAGATGTGAATAAGGTGAACGCCTGAAGCTGGAGTGAAGATTATGAAGATTGAACAGAATTATAGTAGGGCGGGCGCTCCGGAGCTCAACCCGGGATCGCTGTCGCTTTCCCCAAACGGAGAAATGCGCGTTTTTCCCTCGTGGAATGGCTTTTTACGTTCGTTCTTCCCACGGGCTAACGAAAATTCCGCTTACCTTTTCACGGCCGCGCGACTCTCGTTCGTTCGTTTCAACTCTCCTTGGCTGCCCTCCGCCGGCGTTATTTAACGCTGTTAACAAGTCGCCATGGACGAGAAATGTACCCAGTTGTGGACGAAGCTTTCTGCTGCTTTAAAACCCCAGGTCAGCGCCGATACTTTTAAGCGTTGGTTTTCCGCTGTAGAACTGACCAGCGTGACGCCCGAAGAGGTGACGCTGCTCGTTCCCAATAACATCTACCAGTTCTGGATCGAGAGTAATCACATGCCGGCTCTGCAGGAGGCCATCACGGAGACGCTCGGCAGTCCGCGTTCAGTAAAATTTGTCTGCGCCGTGGATACCTCGGCGGGCACCGACGCGGCCGAATCAGATCCGCAGATTTCGCGACGAGCCCAGACCGCGGCCAGCCGCGCGAACAAGACGCCCGGGCTCAATCCGCGCAATACTTTCGAATCCTTCGTGGTCGGGCCTAACAATGAAATCGCGCATGCCGCCAGCCTCGCGGTCGCGCAATCACCGGCCAAGACCTACAACCCACTCTTCATCTACGGCGGCGTCGGGTTGGGAAAAACGCACCTGATGCAGGCCATCGGCCAATACATTGGCGCGCGCGGCAAGAACACCCGCGTGATGTATCTCTCCAGCGAACTGTTCATCAACGAATTCATCGACGCGATCCAGCACCACAACCTGGTCAAGTTTCGCAAGCGGTATCGTCAGGCTGATCTGCTTCTGATTGACGACATCCATTTCCTCGGCGGCAAGGAGCGTTCGCAGGAGGAATTCTTCCACACCTTCAACACCCTCTTCGATGGTCATAAACAGATCGTGCTCTCAAGCGATCGACCGGCCTCGGAGATTTCAAATCTCGAGCACCGGCTGGTTTCTCGTTTTGAATGGGGCCTGACCGCCGAACTGCAGCCGCCCGACGTGGAAACCCGCATGGCGATTCTGCGCAAGAAGGCACACACCCTGAAGATCAAGTTGCGCGACGAGATCTACGATTTCCTCGCCACGCGGATCAAAACCAATGTGCGCCGCCTCGAAGGTGCGCTCATGCGAGTAGCTTCGTTTGCTTCACTCAGCGGCCGCGAGCTGACGAACGAAGTGGTCGAGCATTTGCTCGAGGACATCCTCCAGGAAGAAGCGCGTCGCGCCGTCACCATCGACCAGATCCAGCGCCGCGTAGCGGAGCATTTCGATGTCCGCCTGGCCGACATGACGAGCAAACGACGTCCCGCCAACATTGCCTTCCCGCGCCAGATCGCCATGTATCTGGCCCGCGAGCTAACGAAGGCGTCACTCAACGAAATCGGCGAGGCCTTCGGTGGACGCGATCACGGCACCGTGCTGCATGCCTGTAAGCTGGTGAAGAAACGGATGAAAGAGCAGGATAAGATTCGGCAGACGATCTCTTTTATCGACAGCGCACTGCAACGTTGAGGATCGTTGCGAGATTGCGGTTGCCGGATAAAAACGGAAGCCTTACATCTTAACGACTCCTATCCAGCCTTCATGAAATTCAGCGTAACGAAAGAAAAGCTCCTCGAGTGTCTGCAACAAGTTCAGAACGTAGTCAGCACGCGCACGACGCTGCCGATTCTCTCCAACGTCCTCCTGCAAACCAACGGCAGCGAAGTTCGCCTAACGACAACTGATCTCGATGTCGGCGTGCGCGGGAGTTTCGAAGCCCAGATCGAAAAGGAAGGTGCCACCACCCTGCCCGCCCGGCGGCTCTTCACCATCATTCGCGAGCTGCCTTCGAGCGAGATTCAATTCGACGTCGACGGCAAGAACGCTGCCTCCATTCGCAGCGGACAAAGCTTTTTCAAGATCCTGGGTCTGCCGGAGGAGGAGTTTCCGCCGCTGCCAAAATTCGACGATTCCAAGGTCGTCACCATCCGGCAGAAGGACTTGCGCGATGGGCTCAAGAAAACTTCCTACGCCATCTCGACGGACGAGACGCGCTACGTGCTCAATGGCGTTCTCTTCAGCTTTAAAGATAATAAGCTCACGCTGGTCGCGACTGATGGCCGTCGGTTGGCCATGCTCGACATCGATCTCGAATTTCCGCGTAGCCACGAATCCGACATCATTATCCCGACCAAGGCGGTAACCGAATTGCAACGCTTGCTGACCGACGATGGCGACGTGCGCGTGAGCGTCGGGAGCGGCCAGATCGCCTTCGATCTCAATAATACGCTGCTCGTTTCGAAACTAATCGAGGGTAATTATCCTAACTATCGGCAGGTCATTCCCGGTGAGATGAAAGAGCGCGTCACGCTCGAGCGCGAGACGTTTCTGAATTCGCTGCGCCGGGTTTCGCTTCTCGCGAGCGACAAATCGAATTCGATCAAACTCAATTTCACCAAGAACAACATCGACATCACGGCGAACACGCCGGAAGTCGGTGAGGCGAAGGAATCGCTTCCGGTCGCCTACAAAGGCCGCGAGTTCTCGATCGCGTTCAATCCTGAATTCTTGATGGCGCCGTTGCGGAATCTTTCCGAGGACGAAATCTTTCTCGATCTGATCGACGAGATGAGCCCGGGCGTGATCAAGATCCAGAGTCCGTTCCTTTACGTCCTGATGCCAATGCGCATCAGCTCGTAAGCTCGCGTAGCGCGGAGATCACGTCGCTGAGTTCGATCCCGGCCATCGTGCGATCGGCCGCGCGCAGGACACGCACATCTCGGTTCGCTGGCGCCCAGACCGCAGGATCGGTCGGTCCGAAGAGAAGCAGGCAAGGCACGCCCACCGCCGCGGCCAGGTGCGAAACGCCACTGTCGTGACCGACAAAAACCGCGCAGCCTTGCAAGCGACGTGCGAGCTCGGGCAGCGCCAGGTTTTCCGCTCTCTCCACGCGTTCGTTAGGCAAGGAACGAGACAGATGAGCCATTCGCTCAGCATCTGCTTCGCCACCGACGAATAGCAGTCGAAGATTCCGCGTCTCTTCCAGGAGTGAAGCAGCGAGGCGGACAAAGCGGTCGAGCGGCCAATTTTTCTTCTCGCTGCCGCTGCCGGGATGAAGGCCGATCAATCCATTAATCGTTTTGTGATTCTCGTTAGGCAGAATGGAAGGAGCCGGGTTTTCCAAATAGAGCGCGAGTTGTTCGAGCGGCCGAGCCAGTTGGCGGGCGGCATGTTCGGGGCCGGAAATCCTGGGCGAACCGACGACCAATTGGCGGACCCCCGCTCGGCGGAGGTTAGCCTCGAAGATTCCGTCGGGATCAAACAGGTAACTGACAACTTGCTGGAAGCTGCCGAA
>JBPCLK010000038.1:0-12421 GCA_051003355.1 Chthoniobacterales bacterium
TCCATGGGTTTGATCGCTTCCTTGAAGCGATCCGAAGATCCTCTTACACACAGCTGACCATCCGCACTGATGCCAATGGGGACTGCGCCGGCGACGGGCGTCCCTCTAATTCCGGCAATGAAGGCCGCGGTCTGCGTCCCGTTGGTTCCGATACGAATCGCGTTGGACTCGGCCGAGACACCGGCACTGCCAACGTCGATGTTATTGCTGCCAGTCGTGAGATTGGCCCCCGCCGAGTTACCGACGGCAATATTGGAATTACCCGTGGAAGTAACAGCCAGTGCATTAAGGCCCAGAGCTGTGTTACTGGAGCCATCACTGTTATTAGCCAAGGCACTCGTGCCATAGGAAGTGTTCCCAGCACCAGTGATATTATCATGAAGAGAGTGATACCCGGCGGCGGTGTTGTTACTGCCAGTCATCTGGTAATCCGGATCGCCGCCCATGGCTTCGGTTCCCATGGCGGTATTGTTGCTTCCGGTGATATTAAAGAAGAGGGTGTGATAGCCATGTGCCGTGTTGTAAGAACCGGTTTGGTTATCCTGGAGGGCGCTGCTTCCCGTCGCAGTATTAAAACTGCCGGTCGAATTCTGCTGGAGAGCACCTGAGCCAGTGGCCGTGTTGGCGTACCCAGTCGTAGTCAGGAAGAGGGCGTAGTCACCGACCGCGGTGTTAACGTAGCCGGTGGTATTACGAGAAAGTGCATACAAACCCACGCCCGTATTGGAGTTGCCCGTGGTATTCGCGGCCAAGGATTGAAAACCAACTCCCGTATTTCCCGCACCGACAGTATTGGCATAAAGCGAGTGATAACCGACCGCGGTGTTGTCGAGGCCGGAAATGAGACTGAAAAGCGCATCCTCGCCCTCGGCAGTGTTTTGATTAGGATAATCTCCGTCGGGGGCTGGCGTCACCGCCTGCAACGTCGGCGCGAGCGCCAGACAAACAAAGGAGGCACCCGCTATGAGTCGCCGAACCCTGCGTGCATTGGTCATTTCCCTTCCGCCAAATCCCGCGTGGAATCTTCTCAGCGATTTATTTTTCATGTCCAAAAGCGTTGGCATACTGGGTGTCGAGAAGTCAAGTTCACTGAGTAAAAAGAAGTGGCAAGCCGGTTGATGGAAGTGCCCGAGGGCGCTCTGCGCAAGGATTTTTCCCGTCGCTACCGACCTTTCCTTATTAAGGGATTGACACCAAAACGCAGATCTGCGTAAACCCGGCCATGGTAACCACCACGAATACCTCCCTCGATCTCCGACCCGCCGGTTTCCTCCGTTACTTCTTGTTCCCTGCCCTGCTCGCGGGGGTTCTCGGGCTGGGCGCCTCAATCGTTCCCGCCGCCAATGGGGATCTCACCATTGAGACTTTTCCGGTGGGCGGTTCCCCCATCGGCCTCGCCTACGACGGCGAGAACATCTGGGCTGCCCTCACTGATAGCGCGGCCGTGACCAAGGTGCGCGCCAGTGATGGCGTGGTGGTCGGCACTTATCCGGTCGGTCGGACGCCACTCTATGTCGTCTTTGATGGCGAAAATATCTGGGTCACGAGCGATGATACGGCCACCGTAACCAAGCTGCGGGCGAGTGATGGTGCCAGGCTCGGCGTTTTTCACGTAGGAGCGCATCCCTTTGGTATCACCTACGACGGGGCCAATATCTGGGTCTCTAACTCTGGTGAGTCTAGTGTGACCAAGCTGCGGGTCGCCGATGGATTGGCCCTGGGAACTTACCCGGTCGGCAGTCAACCCAGAGGGATCACCTACGACGGAGCCAGTATCTGGGTGGCTAATGCGGCCAGTAACACAGTGACCAAATTGCGGGGCAGTGATGGCCGCACTCTGGGCTCCTTCGCGGTGGGCGCGGATCCTTATGACGCTTTGTTTTTTCGCGGCGCCATCTATGTGACAAACTTCCTCGATAGCAGTGTGACTCAACTGCGCGCGAGCGACGGTGCGGTCCTAAGCACCCTCGACGTCGGTTCGTCGCCGACTGGGATTACTTTCGATCGGAATAGTCTCTGGGTTTCAAACCTGTCTCAAGACACGGTCACGAGACGCCGGCCTTTTACGAATTCGCCGGTCTTTACCTATCCGGTGGGACACCTGCCGTATGACGTGCTTTACGCTGGCGGCAGCATTTGGGTTTCGAATTACCAAGGCTTTTCGTTGAGCAAAATCAGCAGTTCGCGCGCGAGCAATTAGAAGCGGCGACGGAGGTAAACCTTTCCGCCAGTCAGACACGGCTGACCGATCTCGATCTTCTCATCTTCGCACGGCGGGAGGGCTAGCGGATCGGTGAGTCGGGGAACGCTTGCAGGCCCCGAGGCGGCCCCAGCACTTCGCGCAGGATGATCGCCTGGCGGAGGCTGCCGCGCGCGCGCAGCATTCTTCGCGTCGGTGTAGTAACGGTCGCGCGAGGAACGGGTGGCTTTCTGGCTCCAAAGGTCGGAAGCGAGCTTACCGGAATGTTCTCTGGAGCCCCCGGCAATGGAGGCGGCAAGACGAGAGTCGCTGGCGGACCGGCTTCGACGACGATCGGCTCGGTCGGGACGGTTGTGACCGGCGGCAGCAGTTGGGCCCAGTTACGACGAACCCCAGGAGCCCGGGCCGGACGCGCCGCCGGTGGGAATGAAGCACGCCGCGTCGCTGTCCGCGGGCGGACTGGTAGGGGCGGCGGGCTGTCGGCGGGTGCGCCCAGGGCTTCGAGAAACTTGCGCACACGTTCCTCCTCACTCTGGGCAGGCGGCCTCACCGATGGCCTTTGTTCGTTAGGTGGAGTCTGGCCGGTACTATCCTGCCGGGAAGAGGCCATGTTACTGAAGAGGCGAAAGAGCAGCGCGACGCCCGCCAGGGCGAGAAAAATGATGGTGTCGTTCACAAGGAAGGTGATGGGGGACAAGTGACGAGTGGTACGCTAACTACCTGATTGCGCATTCGACTCGATGCTGTCTCAAGATTAACGACTTCACTTCTCATTATTAAGTGTCGGTGCTGGGTTTCTCAGTCGCACCGATGGATTCGCGCATCGTGGTGTCGGCCTGGACGTTCTTCATCCGCACGTAATCCATGATGCCGAGGTTGCCCGAGCGGAAGGCGTCGGCCATGGCCTGCGGGACGAGGGACTCGGCTTCGACGACTTTGGCGCGCATTTCCTGGGTCTTGGCCCGCATTTCCTGCTCGACCGCGACGGCGGCGGCGCGGCGCACTTCCGCTTTCGCCTGGGCGACGCGCTTGTCGGCATCGGCCTGCTCGGTTTGCAGTTTGGCACCGATGTTATCTCCAATGTCCACGTCGGCGATATCGATGGAGAGGATCTCGAAGGCGGTGCCGCTATCGAGGCCTTTGTGCAGGACGAGCTTGGAAATACGGTCGGGATTTTCGAGGACGTCCTTGTAGGTATCGGCGGAACCGATCGAGGTCACAATGCCCTCGCCCACTCGCGCGATGATGGTTTCTTCAGTCGCGCCCCCCACGAAGCGGTCGAGGTGCGAACGGACGGTCACCCGCGCTTTGACTTTCACCCCGATGCCGTCCTTGGCCACTCCATCGATGGTCGTGCGACCCATCGCGGCGCTGGGCACGTCGATGATCTTGGGATTGATGCTGGTGCGGACGGCCTCGAGGACAGTCTTGCCGGTGCCCTTGGTCGCGAGATCGATGGCGCAGGCGCGGTTGAAATCGAGGGAGATGCCGGCTTTGTCGGCGGCGATGAGAGCGAGGATGACGTGGTTGACGTCGCCGCCTGCGAGGTAATGCGCTTCCAGCGGATCGCTCGGGACGTCGATGCCGGCTTTCACGGCAGTGATGCGGTTATCGACGATCAGGCCGACGGGGACCTTTCGCAGACGCATACCGACCATCTTGCCGATGCCGACGGGCGCATTGGCGATGCGCGCGCGCAACCAGAGGCCGAAGAAATTAAAAAGGACGATCGCCAGAACGAAGACGAATACTCCCAACACCACGACGCCGATAAGGGTGAGCGATTGCATGGAGGAAAGTTACGGGAGTCATGGAAGCGCGGAAAGCGCTATTTGGGGATTGTTTAACCGTTGAGAGTGTAGAGGCGGAAAGGATATTTGCTTGGGCTGTTCTGTGGGGATGCGGGATTGTGTTCCACGCGTTTTTCTCCGTTCGGTGGTTTCAGCGACACGTCGAAACTAGCGCGAGGGCGCGTTCCCTGCCCGGCCGGTGCCCTTTTAGCCATTCTCTGCGTCCTCTGCGGGTAACAATTCCGCTGGGACGCGGGAGTGGATCGCTCGGCTAGGAATGACCGAGCACGGGATGTGGTGCATAAGGTTGCTCGAGGCTTGCGATTTCTTCCGGCGAAAGCTCGAGCGAGAGCGCGGCCACGGCGTCGTCGAGGTGATGCGGCTTAGACGCACCAATGATGGGCGCAGTGACGACTGATTGGTGCAGCATCCAGGCGAGCGCAAGCTGCGCGGGCGGCACCTCCTTTTCTTGGGCAAGCTTGTTTACCTGCTCGACGACCTTGCGATCAGAATCCTCCGTCTGGCGATAAAGTTTCTGGCCATACTCATCCTTGGAAGCGCGACCGCCACCCGTATCACCCCAAGGTCGCGTGAGCCGTCCACGCGCCAGCGGGCTCCAAGGGATCACGCCAATGCCCTCGGCTTCGCAGAGCGGCAACATCTCGCGCTCTTCCTCGCGATAGAGCAAATTGTAATGCGGTTGCATGGAGGCAAAGCGGGTCCACCCCCGACTCTCGGAGACATGGAGGGCGCGGCTGAATTGCCAGGCAAACATCGACGACGCGCCGAGGTAGCGCGCTTTGCCGGCCCGGACCACATCATCGAGAGCCTCGAGGGTTTCCTCGATCGGCGTCTCGTAATCCCAGCGATGAATCTGGTAAAGGTCAACGTAATCCATCCCAAGTCGCTTCAGGCTGGCATCGATGGCGTCGAAGATTGCCTTGCGCGAGAGGCCGCCGGTGTTAGGTCGATCGCGCCATGGGAAAAAGCATTTTGTGGCCACCACAAGCTCGTCGCGCTGGCCCATCTGGCGAAGGGCGCGACCGGTGATCTCTTCGCTCGATCCATGGGAATACATGTTGGCGGTATCGAAAAAATTGATTCCTAGCTCGAGAGCACGCGCAAAAAACGGACGACTGGCATCTTCGTCGATACTCCAGGGATGTCCGCCGCGATCCGGAATGCCATAGGTCATGCAGCCAAGACAAAGACGCGAAACTTGCAGGCCGGAGTTGCCGAGACGGGTGTATTCCATGCGGTAAGGTAACACGGTCGCGCGAGCAGGGTCGGCTGTAGCGTCGCCTTTGCGGCCACGCCGTGGTTGCCTTGCTCCCAAGCGCTTCTTCAGCGAAGCAGCTACTCTTGTTCTAGATTATCCGAAGCATGAAATACTATTCCCTGCTCGATCTCTCGCCGATCATCGAGGGCGGTGATGCCGCTCTCGCCTTCCGGAATACGCTCGACCTCGCACGCCACGCGGAGGCGTGGGGTTATCACCGCTACTGGGTGGCGGAACATCACAACCTTCCCGGCATTGCCAGTGCCGCGACTTCGGTGGTGATCGGGCACGTGGCCGGTGGCACGAAGACCATGCGGGTTGGCGCAGGTGGCATCATGCTGCCTAACCATGCTCCGCTCGTCATCGCGGAACAGTTTGGGACACTCGACGCGCTCTATCCGGGCCGGATCGATCTCGGCCTCGGGCGGGCGCCGGGGAGTGGTCAACTAACCGCGCGCGCCCTGCGCCGGAATCTCGGTAGCAGCGGCGATACCTTCCCAGAGGATGTGCTGGAATTGCAAAGCTACCTCGCGCCGGCTGAGCCGGATCAGGCTCTGCAAGCGGTCCCGGGTGCAGGCGCTAACGTTCCTCTATATTTGTTAGGCTCGAGTGATTTCAGCGCGCGGCTCGCCGCGGAACTCGGGTTGCCGTTCGCCTTCGCGTCGCACTTTGCTCCGGAATATTTACTGGTCGCGCTAGCGCTTTATCGGCGGCATTTCAAGCCTTCCGAGGCACTGACCCAACCGCACGCCATGGTCGGGGTCGGCATATGCGCCGCGGAGACGGATGCGGCGGCACAGCGTCTTTTTACTTCGAGTCAGCTGCAATTTCTGAGCATGGTGCGCGGGCGACCCGGCCAACTACCGCCGCCGGTGGAGAGCATGGAGGGCCATTGGTCGGCAGCGGAGCATCGGGCTGTGCAACAGCGAACTCGTTATGCTGCGGTTGGTTCGCCGTCCACGGTGCGACAGCGGCTGGCGGAGATTATCGAGGAAACCTCAGCAGATGAGATCATCGCGACGGCGCAGATCTACGAACACACAGCGCGCCTGCGTTCGTTTGAGATCGCAGCACCGCTGCTAGCCGATTTTGTTAGGCGCGAAACCTCTACTGCCCGTAGCCCGGAGGCGGCGGCACGATAATTTTGCGGCCGGTATCCCGTGTAGAGAGGATCCACTTCCCATCTGAAGTGGTTCCCACCAACTCGACGGGCGATGAACCGACCCGCAACTTGGGTAGCGGCTTCGCTCGCTTAACCGCAGGTGCCGAAGAATTGCTGACCTTGCGTGTCGACGAAGAGGCACGCCGGTGAGTGACACGGGTTCGCGAACGCTTCGAGACCCTGGAAGCTTTCTTGGCAGCGACGCGACGCTTCGCGTGCGACGGAGCAGGCTTCTCGGGTTCTGACTCCGGAGTGGCTTCCGCTGTGACCTTTTCCTCGACAGGAGTGGTTTCCGCAACCGCGGGAGCAGAAGCGGCAGGCTCCGGAGTGGCTTCCATGGGCGGCGGGATATTCCTCTCGGCCACGGCTGGACTTTCGTCCGCGGATTCCAGTTGATCATCCTGAGCTTGATTCGTCTCGCCGGGTCCCGCGGCCGGCGAAGGAGGCCCTGGAGCGGGCGTGAGCGCGGCAACTAATTTTTCCCCACTATCCACGGCCGGGATTGTCTCTACGATCGCTCCCTCGCTCGATTCGGGCTCGCTCTTCGGTGTCTCGTTCTTCTGCGCTACGGCCTCGGCTGGTGTGGATTCTTCAACGGGCTGATCTGCCAATGAACTTGCCCCCTCCGTGTTTTCGTCAGCCATGGACGGCTGCGGCGCCGGCGTCGCGGCGGGGTTTTCCTCCGCTTGGATCGGTTCGGTATTTTCCACCGCAGTCGCCACCGTTGGCTCCGGTGCAGGCGTCTCGCTTACCTGGGCGATCACAGGAGCGGCAGAGGCATCTTCGACTGGCTCGGCCCGCGGTGGCTGGGAGGTGGCTGGAACTTCGGAGGCCACCGCAAGGGGCTCAGGCGCAGGGGTCGGGGCGGCGTTGAGGTTTTCCTCCTCTTGCTTCGGCGCAGAGTTCTCTGCCACGGCCGCAGCAGTCGGTTCGGGGGACAATGAAGCCGCCGGTGCTTCGTTCGTCCCCGCGAGGAGAGGCAGCGCCTCGGGTTCCGCCGGAGGACTATCAAGAGCGGCGACTGCATCTTGGCTCACTGCGACCGAAGGCGCTGGCGTCACCTGGGCGATCGTCTGCTCTTCGATCGTCACGGGAGAGGGAGTTTTCGCTAATGCGACTGAAGGCTCGGGTGATGACGTTGCCTCGGCGATCGTCCGCTCCTCGTTCGCGGCCGGGGCGGAAGTTTCCGCGACTGCGGCCACGGTCGGCTCTGGTGCGATGGAAGGCACCTCGTTAGACTGAGCGATCACCGGAGCGGGGGTCGCGCTTCCGGCGGCCTCTGGCTGCGATGCGCTGTCTTCAATCAAAGGCTCCACCGCGGGCGCTGAAGGAGCCGGCACAGGCGTCGCGGCAGCGGTCAATTTTTCTTCCGTCTGCGCGGGGGGAGCGCTCTCCGCGACCATCGCAGCGCTGGGTTCCGAAGTCACCGCAGCCGCCGGCGGTTCGTTAGTCTCGGCGACTACCGGAGCGGATTCGCTCTCCTCGGCTGGCTTCGCCCGGGGAGGAACCGTCTCGGCGGGGGCTTCGGTTGGAACCGACGACGCAGAAGTCACCTGGGCGACTTCGCGGCTCGCCCCGGATTCATCGCGCGCGGCGGCCGTGGCACTCGGGGATGGGGCGACTGTGGTCGAGGCCCCGTAATCCGATAGTTTGCTGTAAGAGGGCCGAGTGACGAAGGAGACGTCGACAGGAAGGCTCGCGTCCCCGGCCACGTTTCGATTCGTCCGAGCCTGCCAGATCCGAGGCAAGGCGATGGCCGCACCCGCAGCCAAAACCAGGATAAGCGCCGCGTAGCCAAGTGCCTTCAAGGGAAAACTAGACGAAGTTCTGGCAGCCCCTGCTGCCACCGGTGCAACGGGTGGCACGTCGCGACGACCAACCTTTTCCCGACGTTCCACACGAGTCAGGCAGGTCTGCAAATACGCGGAAAGCGCGACGGGGTCCTGCGGACGCTCGGCCGGATCCTGGCGCAGCATTCGCCCGAGCAGATGACGCACAATCTTCGGGAGCCCTCGCAATTTCTCTCCACCGAGCTGAGATCGTTTTTCCCATGCAATCTCGGACGCGGGCGGAGGCGCCGCGCCGGTGAGAAGAAACCACATGGTGCAACCGAGGGAGTAGACCGAGGAAGGGAAATCAACCGGCTCACCGCGCAATTGTTCGGGACTCGCGTAGCGCCCGCTCTCGTTGAGCGGCTGCTCGGCAGAGCCATTCCGCGCCAACTCGGAAGACGGACCCATCCAATGCAAAAGCTTGATCGCCGGCCAGTCGCCGCCTGCTGCCTGATTGCTGAGAAAGATGATGTTGCTCGGGTTCAACGCCCGATGTGGCAGCCGATGAAATCCCGCGGCGCCCAGAGCGTCCACGACCTGGATCGCAATCCTGAGAACGGCTCCTGCCGGGAGCGGACCACGCGCGGTGACCCAGGCTTGCGCGGTCGGGCCATCGACGTATTCCGTCACATAAATTAGTTGGTCGTTCTCGACCCCGAAATTCTGGAGCGACGGGATATTCAAATGCCTGACCTGGCTGGCAGCACGCGCCTCTTCCCGCAGTGGCTCCAAGGCACTCGAGTCCGTCCCGGCAGCTGGGATAAGCTCCATGGCAACTTCTCGACCCGATTCGATTTCGTGCCCCCGATAAGTAACGCCAACTGGCGTGCGATGCAGTTCTACGGGCAATCCGTTGCGGCCCAGAGAGAGGCGATAGCGTTTGAGAAAGATTCTGTTATCCATGAAACAAGCTGGTCCCAGCAGCAACCAAAAGTCGGGATAAACTTAGACTCGTTCCAAGCTGTTTCATTCACTAATTTTCCGCAGAATACGGGCAACGAGCGACCCTCGAATCCAGCATTTATCCCAAACTGGGAATCGTCTGGTCCTACTCGGCTGCGTGCAGAAAATAGCCGCCAGCGTTATTATCGCTTTCGAGCTTTAGGAGCCCGCGCTTTTGCGCCTCGAGCAGGAGGTCGCTAAAGGTGCGAAAGCCGTAGGCGCGCTCGTTGAAGCCGGGGTGCTGCCGCTTGATCGCTTGCTTCACGCGCGAGCCGTGCACCGCATAATCTTCACCCCGTTCCGCTCGCAGCGCGTCGAGCGTGTTGTTGAGCAGATCAAGAGCCTCATCAATCGGCGGGCCCTGGTTTTGCTCCGGGGCGGCTTTGGCCGCTGGCTTCTTTGCGGTGCCCGACCCTGCTCGTCGCCGGGCCGACTCCGTCCGAACCAGATCGTCGTAGTAGATGAACTCGTCGCAATTGGTAATGAACAGATCAGAGGTCGATTGCTTTACACCGACGCCGATGACCGTTTTATCGTTCTCGCGCAGCTTGCTGACCAGGGGCGAGAAATCGGAATCGCCGCTAATGATCGCGAAAGTATCAACGTGGCTCTTGGTGTAGCAAAGGTCGAGCGCGTCGACCACCATCCGAATGTCAGCTGAGTTCTTGCCCGATTGCCTGACGTGTGGGATTTCGATCATCTCGAAAGCTGCCTCGTGCAATCCGCGCTTGAACGCTTTGTATCGCTCAAAATCGCAGTAGGCTTTCTTGACCACGATGTGCCCTTTGAGCAGGAGCCGCTCGAGCACCTTGCGCACGTCGAAGGCGGGGAACTGCGCATCGTGCGCGCCCAGCGCGATATTTTCCAGATCGAGGAACACGGCCATCGTGGCATCGGCGTCTTGGGCACTCATGGCATAGACGTTAGGGAGAACGTGTTCGCGAGACAGGAAAAATTTCGTAGCTTTGCCGCGATGGAAAAGAAGATGCAGCCAGAAAAGTGGGCCATTCGGATGCGGTTCGTCGCGCTAATCTGCGCCGCAAGCCTGTTATCCGCTTCCTGCCAGAAAACGCCCACTCCGCCAGCAGAACCCACCCGGAGCAACGAGCCGGCGAAGGAATTCGCGAGCATCCCGGCGGTGCCCCCGATGATTCAAAAACAATGGACCTATCTAAATCGGCTGCGCCAGACCGACGACTACAGTAATCTGGTCAGCCGCACGCTGCTCGCTTCCGATGGTCAGCTCGGCGTGGTTTTTTACTCGCGCGTGACCGGTAGCGCGCTGCCCGCTGAGCTCCGTAAGATCGCGGCGGAGGTCGCTAAGCGATTTCCCAAGCAAAACGTGACGCTCGCTGGTTATGCCGGAACCGTCCCGCCCCGCCGAGCAGGCGTGGTTCACGTCGACGGCGCCACCGCAGAAACGGTCTACACGCCGGTGAAGTAAGATCCGGCGGCGCGGCTTTCGCGCATCGCGCCGAAAGAAATTCAATTAATTCACAACCACCGCGGAATGCCGTGACGAAACCTTGGCGACGGTTTCATCGAAACGCAATCAAACCAATCCGCTTATGTCAATTATCTGGACTCTCATCATCGGCCTCGTTGTAGGCGCCATCGCAAAGCTGATCATGCCGGGCAAAGATCCGGGCGGCTTCATCATCACCATTCTGCTTGGTATCGCCGGAGCATTCCTCGCTGGCTTCCTCGGGCGCACCATGCACTGGTACGCCGAGGGCCAACCAGCTGGGTTGATTGCGTCCGTCATTGGCGCGATCATTCTGCTTGTCATCTATCGGCTGATCAAAGGTCGGACTGCCTAACGACAAGAAGTCTGCGCGACTCTGATTTAACTCGATGCGACTCAGGTTTCTTAGCCTGGCCTTTTTGGGTCTTATCCTAGCCAGCTGCGACGCGCCACCTGCTCCAGCGCCCACTGCGCCCGTCCAGGAGACCCGACGGGATGCGCAACCGGCTCGCCCCGCCGGTGACCGAGCGCGCCAGATGTCGTTCCTCAATCGAATTCGCGAGGCGGATCCGCATGCGAACACGATCGAACGAGCGCTCCTCAATGAGCAAAACGAACTCGGCCTCATCCTTAACCGCGCCGTTCCGCTCGATAAGATTCCGGCGCTGATGCGCTCAATCATGACGCAGATGGCGAAGGAATTTCCCGGTCAGGATTTGACCGTGATCGCCTACACGCCTTCGAACCCGCCGCACAAGATCGGCACCGCCCATCTCAACGCCCAAACCAAGGATATGACCTACACCCCCGTGCCTTAAGTCAATTTTTTTGCAGTCAACCAACCAAAGACCAACTCAAATTATGGCAGACACAGTAGACGACTTCATGCAGCGCTTCGGCAGCGGCGGAACCGTGGACGATCAGCAGGCGGCGCAATACCACGACCGTTTTACGTCCCATCGTCCGGAAGACAACGACTTCCACAATCAGACTTATCACGAAGCTGCGACCCAGTATCTGGGTAAACTGCCTGATAACGAATTTCATCAGGCGGCGACTCAGGCTATCTCTCAAGCGCCGCCTCACGAAAAAGCGGGACTGCTCGACACTTTGATGGGCGCGCTTGGCGGGGGGCAAAGCGGAGCCGGCAGCAGCAGCAGCGGTGGCTTGGCCGGCGGACTTGCTGGGCTAGCCGGAATGCTCGGCCTCGGCTCAACCGACCCGCAAAAGATGAGCGATCAGGATGCGGCGAAAGTCGTGGATTACGCACGCAAGAATGATCCCCAAGCCCTGCAAAAGACCGTGGCAGACAAGCCGTGGTTTGTGAAAGCGATGGGCAACCCGGTCGTGATGGGCGCGATCACCTTGGCCGCTGCGAAGTTGCTCAGCAACCAACGTCACCGCTCTTAACTGTTTTCGTGGCCGGGGATGTGAATTCCCGGCTGCGACTCACCGCGGACTTCTGGAGCCGCGGTTCGAAAGCTAGCCGCGACCCCAAACCATGGCGACGGCAGTCGTTAGGCTGCCACCCATGTTGAAGGTGAGAAACTTCTTTGCGCCCTCGATCTGGTGCGCTCCCGACTGGTTCGTTAGCTGTTGGTAAGCGTCCACGACCTGCCGCACGCCGGTCGCGCCGACCGGGTGTCCGTCGCCAATTAGACCGCCGCCGGCGTTGACGGGAATTTCGAAATCGACTTTGCCTTTAACGTTTTCGTTGCGGACTTGTGGCAAGGCGGTGGCGCCGGTCATGG
>JBPCLK010000039.1:0-11303 GCA_051003355.1 Chthoniobacterales bacterium
CCCTGAAGAGTCGTGGTAGACCACCACGTTGATAGGTCACTGGTATAAGTGCAGTAATGTATTCAGCTAAGTGATACTAATAACTCGTTCGGCTTGGTCATTTACTTTTCTATTAACCCGCCGCGTCAGCCTTAAAACTGACGCGGTGGCAAATAGAGAGGAATGACAATTTAAACAAAACGAAGCCTGGAAAGACTGTAGGAAACTTCCTGTATGTAGACTTCAGAGAATCAGTGTTCTTTGAGAAAATTTGACGCGAGCGACGCCATGAGTCGCCGCCAGAGATTTGCCCCGGCGCGTCCGGGTCAAACTTCTGGTGATCATAGCGCAGTGGCACCACCCGTTCCCATTCCGAACACGGAAGTGAAACGCTGCAGCCCCGATGGTAGTGCATCTATAGGTTGTGCGAGAGTAGGACGTCGCCAGTACTTTGCCCGGTATCTTGGAAACAAGGTGCCGGGCTTTTTCTTTCCCCGGTAAATCGAGACTCGCATTTCCGTCTCTCTAACTTTAATCCTTTGGCCATGGCTCACGCCCTCACCCCGATGATGCAGCAATATCAACGGCTCCGCGCCAGCGTGCCGGCTGATACCCTCCTGCTCTTCCGTCTCGGTGACTTCTACGAACTGTTTTTCGAGGATGCCAAGATCGCCTCCGGCCTGCTCAACCTTGCCCTGACCAAACGGAACGATGTTCCCATGTGCGGGATGCCTTACCACGCCGCCCAAGGTTACATCGCCAAGCTCATCAGGGCCGGGCGCAGAGTGGCGGTGTGTGATCAAACGAGCGAGCCTCAACAAGGCAAGATCGTCACCCGAGATGTCACGCAGATCATCAGTGCCGGAACGGTGAGCGATCTCGATCTCCTGGAGTCGAAGCAGGCCAACTACCTGGCAGCGATTTTCGCGGAAGACGGGCAATTCGGTTTTGCCTACGCGGACCTCAGCACCGGAGAATTTCGGTTGGCCCAGATCGGCTCCATGCGCGAGCTCCTCGACCAGTGGGCGCGCGTGGCCCCTTCTGAACTCCTGATTTCGGATCAACAGCTGGCCCAGTTTCGCGTGTTTGAACAAATCCTGTCCTACGACCATTACGCGTTTCTCACTGAGAATGCGCGTTTCACCCTCTGCGAACATTTCAGGGTGAAGTCGCTGGACGGTTTCGGCTGTTCGGACCTCCCCCAAGCCGTGGCAGCTGCGGGTGCGATTGTTCATTACCTCAAAAACCAGCTGCGTCGGAAAATCGACCATCTGGCCACGCTGAGTTGCGACGTTGCGGGCGATTACGTTGCGCTCGACGCCGCGACCCAGGCCAACCTCGAGTTGGTGATTTCGCGCAGCGCTCGCGACACGAGCCTGCTTGCCTCACTCGATCGCACGGTCACTCCCATGGGCGGGCGCCGCCTGCGTAACTGGATCTTACAACCGATTCGGAACCTGACAGAGCTCGAGTGTCGGCAACAGTTCATCTCGGATCTTCTCCAAGAAACTGACCTGCTCGCCTTGCTCAGAGATTGCCTGAAGGGCATCCGCGATCTCGAGCGCGCCTCCAGTCGCCTGAGCCAGGCCTCGGGTAACCCGCGGGATCTGGTCGCGCTCAAAACTTCGCTACTGCAAATCCCGCTTCTTAAACAGGAATTGCGAGTCTTTCTCGACCGTCTGTCCTTTGGGGCCAATCATTCGGACGATTCGGCGAGGGAGGAACTGCTCGCGCAGCGGCTCGAAAAAGAGCTACACGAGATGCCGAGTCTCGCGACCAAACTAGCCAGTGCACTCTTGGATGATCCCCCACTCGCGCTCAAAGAAGGTGGAATTTTTCGAGATGGCTTCCACCCGGAACTGGACGAATTACGGCAGGCCTCCGGCGAGGGCAAAAATTGGATCGCAGCCCTGCAGGAGCGTGAGATCGCGCACACCGGCATCAAGTCTCTTAAGATCCGTTTCAATTCGGTCTTCGGCTATTTCATCGAGGTGACGAAAGCCAATCTCGCCAGCGTCCCGGACCGCTATACGCGCAAGCAAACCACCGTCGGCGGCGAGCGCTTCATCACCCCTGAGTTGAAGGAAGTGGAAGCGAAGATCCTCGGCGCGGACGAGCGCGCGCGGCATCTCGAGTATCAACTCTTCCAAACCCTGCGCGAAGAGACATTAGGCGAGCTCGGTCCGCTCCAGGAGACCGCCAGCGCCATCGCCACCCTCGACGTGATCTGCTCGCTGGCGGAAACAGCGCGCCTCTTCCACTACTGCCGGCCGCAACTTGACGATTCTTTGCGCCTTCGATTGCAAGACGCCCGCCACCCGGTCCTCGACCAGAATCTCGCGGAAGAGAAATTTGTCCCTAACGACACCGACCTGGACGGTGAGAAATTTCGCCTCGCTATCATCACGGGTCCCAATATGGCGGGCAAATCGACCTATATCCGGCAGGTCGCGCTCATCGTGCTCATGGCCCAGATCGGCAGCTTCGTGCCGGCGGCGAATGCGGAGATTGGAATCGTGGATCGGATCTTTACCCGGGTCGGCGCCAACGACGATCTCTCACGCGGCCAATCCACTTTCATGGTCGAGATGAACGAGACCGCGAATATTGTGAACAACGCGACCGAGCGCAGCCTGGTGATCCTCGATGAAATCGGACGTGGCACCTCCACTTTCGACGGACTTTCCATCGCCTGGAGCGTGGCGGAGTATCTGCACGATAAGATCAAAGCGCGCACCCTCTTCGCCACGCATTACCATGAATTGACCAAGCTGGCCGAAGAGCGCAGCGGCGTCTGCAACTTCAACGTCGCAGTACGGGAATGGAATGAGCAAATTATCTTCCTGCGCAAGATCGTTCCCGGCGGAGCGGACAAGAGCTACGGCATCCAGGTGGCAAGACTCGCCGGCATTCCCGGAGAGATCCTTAGTCGCGCCAAGGATATCCTTTCACATCTCGAGAAGCCTAACGGTTCCAACCAAAGTCAGGGTCCTCCTCGAAAAAAGCGAACGCGCCGCCCGGCCTCAAAAGGAGAACGGCCACAGTTGGATTTACTGTAGACGGGCCACGATGAACAAGGTTGGAATCAGGCTCAGGTTGAGATTGACTGGAACAGGATGCCGGTAAAAACCGAGAAAGATCTGACGGACCGTCTGCGCGGCTACTGGTTAAAGTCGGTCGCCGCCATCGAGCTGCGCAATCTTCGTTATGCGATCGATCTCCTGCAAAATCTTCTGCAAGAAGAGCCGGAATTCCTGACTGCGCGACAAATACTGCGACGGACCGAAGTGACCCGCGCCAAAACGGATAAGAAGGGTTTCTTCAATATCACGACTACGCCTCTCGCTCTCATCAAGGCCCAACGCGAGTTGAAGAAAGCGCCGGCGAAAGTCCTGCCGCTGGTCGAGAAGATTCTGGAAAAGGAGCCTTACAACGGACCTGCCAACATCCTCTTGAAGGAGGCCGCCGTGGCGGCGGGATATCCGGAGGTCGCGATCTTCGCCATGGAAACGCTGCTCGAGAACGATCCGGCGGACGTCAAAGTGCTGCACGAACTGGGCCGCCTTTGCTTTGAACACGAGCAAAGTCACAGGGCGGTCGTCGTCTATAACCGGCTCACTGAAATCAATCCGTCCGACCTGGAAGCGCTCAAACTTGGGAAAGACGCGGCGGCCCGCGCTTCGATGAAGCAAGGCGGATGGAATGAGGCTGAAAGCTATCGTGACGTGATCAAAGACAAAAAGGTGGCTACCTCGCTCGAGCAGCAAAATCGCGCGCAGTTGAGCGACGATTCAATTAAAGAACAGATTGGAGAAGTCTTTAAGCAGCACGAAACCGAACCACAAAATGTCGATCTGGCTAAACGTCTCGCGATTCTGCACGACAAAAAGCAGGACCACGAAGGCGCCATCGCCTGGTACCAATATGCGGTCGAGCTCACCAGCCACAGCGACCCGGGCCTCGTCCGAAAGGTGGCCGACCTGAAAATGAAACAACTCGAGAAACGGATCCGGGCCTTCGAAGAATATCTCGTGGAGCACACTGGCGACCCTGAGCATTCCACCGAGAAGCGCGCGGAACTGGAAACGGCTAAACGGCAGCAGGCCGGGATTCTAATCGACGACGCGCGCGGGCGCCTCGACCGCAACCCGACCGATCTGCGATTGCGCTATGAGCTCGGGGAACATCTTGCCCGGGCAGGCCGATATCGCGAAGCCCTTCCCGAGTTGCAACGAGCTCGCCAAAATCCGAATGCCCGGCTCAAGGCCATGAACCTCCTAGGCCAGTGCTACCGCGAGCTCGGTATGCTCGATTTGGCGGCCAAGCAGCTCGACGATGCGGCGCGCGAGATGATGACCATGGACGCGGTGAAGAAAGAAATCGTCTACAATCTGGGCCTGGTTTACGAACAGATGGGCGATTCCGGTAGATATATTGAGGCGATGAAGAAGATTTACGAGGCCGATTACGGGTATCGTGATGTCGCCCAACGCGTAGAGAGTTCCTACGACCGCGCGATTCGGTCGCCCTAGATCCGCTCGGAACTCGGCTCTACGGCTCAGCCTGACAAAAAAGTTAACCGGGCAGACGGTCCGAGGGCGAGCGGAGGCACGAATTATTGGTAACCGGATGCTCCGGTCGAAAACTGACAACCTAACGACTACTATGAAAAAATATTTACGATTCACCGCGGCGGTTATGGCCACTGCCATCATCTCCACCGGGCTGCTTTGCTCGGTCACTGCGAAAGCAGCTGATGAAAAAATGGAGAGCAAATCTGAAAGCAAGATGAGCGCGAACGATAAAAAGTTCGTTAAGAAGGCTTACAAAGGCGGACTGGCTGAGGTGGCCAACGCGAAAATGGCCAAGGACAAGGCCAAGAACGATGCAACCAAGGAGCTTGCCGATCGCATGGTTACCGACCACAGCAAGGTCAATGACAAGCTGATGGATATCGCCAAAGAAGAAAACATGGACCTTTCTAAAGTGGAAGCTAAACCGGCCTCTTTCTCCGGGGATAACTTCGACAAGGAATACCTGATGATGCTCAAGAAGCATCACGAGAAGGACATCGCCATGTTCGAAAAAGAAGCGAATGACTCCGGTTCCAAGGAAGACTCCGACGTGGTCAAGCTCGCGAAAGAGACTCTTCCTACGCTCAAGGAACACCTGCAAATGGTGGACGAAGCGATCGCGAAGATGAAATAACGGGAGTCCGATAGATTCTGCAGGCGGCGCCTCTCTCGGAGGCGCCGCATTTTTTTATCGACGAGAGCGTTGACCACTCGACCAGATCCTTGACCTTCCCCTTCCCCGCTCGAAGGCGGAGCGAGGCAATTTGCCCGCCACTCCGCCAAGGCTCGTTATGAAGTTTTTTAAATCACTCATCCAGAAATTCGCCGGCAAGCCAGTCGATTGGGACGAGCTCGAAGAGATGTTGATTCGCAGCGATCTCGGCGTGCCGATGAGCTTGCGGATCGTGACCGCTCTCCAGGCGCGCGCAGAGAGCCAAAAGATCACGGCTAATGATGTGGCCGAGGTCGCGCGCGAAGAGATCTTACGCGTCCTTCCCATTCAACCGGCGCCCATTCGTCCGCTGCCAGCGAAACCGAAGACCATTCTGATCGTTGGCGTGAATGGCACTGGCAAGACGACCTCGACCGCAAAGCTTGCTTATTTTTTCCAGCGGAATCGTCACACCGTCCTGTTGGCGGCGGCTGATACCTTTCGAGCAGCCGCCATAGAGCAGCTCGCAGTTTGGGCCGAACGACTCGAAGTCGAAATGATTAAGGGCCAATACAATGCGGATCCCGCTGCTCTTTGTTATGAGGCATATCAGTCGGCCGATCGTCGCGACATAGAGTTCCTCATCTGCGATACCGCCGGCCGCCTGCACACCAAGAGTAACCTCATGGCAGAGCTGGAGAAAATTAAGCGCTCATTGGCCAAGTGCGATCCCGAAGCTCCCCAGGAACGTCTTCTCGTGGTCGATGCGACCACGGGCAGCAATGCCCTCGCCCAGGCTCGCGAATTTCACGCGGCGGTCGATCTCACCGGACTCATCGTGACAAAGCTCGATGGTAGCGGCAAAGGAGGCGTGGTCATCGCCATTCAGAATGAACTCGGCATTCCCACACGGTTCGTCGGGACGGGCGAGAAACTAGAGGATCTTGCCGAGTTCGATAGCCGGGCCTTCATCGAGCAGATGCTCTAACCGGCAACCGCGTTACTTCTCCGCCAATTTTCAGCATTCTGTCGGCCAGAGCCGTCCGCTGAAAAATGAAGAGAGCGCTCGCTCATCAATTTCGGGCGGCACCGATCTCGACGACGCTTTCCTGCGTGACACTTGTCCGCTGAGGTGACAGTTTTTCCCTCTGTTTCAAATGACCGTTGGCGCGCGATTTCTACTCACCGTATCTACCTTCCTCCTGCTCACCTTAGCGGCGGCCGTTGCAGATAAGAAAGATAGCTTCACCCTGCGGCTCCGATTCAAAGGGAATTCGGTCACTTACCTCAACCGCGGCTCGAAACTACTTGAAGTCGGTGACCTGAAGGGTGCCCGCGCCAACTTCGATGCAGCCATCCGGGAGGATCCCGATATTTGGCCAGCTTACCTCGATCGCGCAGCAGTCTCTGCCCGCGAAGGAAAGTGGTCACAAGCCCTGAAGGATTGTGAAGTTGCTGTCCGTGAGCGGCCTGGATTTTTCCGGACTTTTGTGCTGCGGGCACAGCTCTATGAGCATCTCGCTCGCGACCGCGAGAGTCTGGCCGACCTGAACAGGGTTTTCTCTTTACACGCGGATGATGAGACGGACGCCACCGCTCTGGCCACCCGGGCTGAGCTTCGTGCGGTTTCGAGCGATCCCTCGGTGCGAGATCCCCAGGCGACCTTAGCGGACGCGTTGCGAGCTTGCCAGCTCAACTACTGGAAGAAAGCAATCTACATAGATACTCTCGCCACCTCTTATGCATCCGGCGACTTTAAATCAGCTGTCCACTACGAGGAGCAGGCCATCGCCAGCGGCAAGCTGAACCCGGCGGAACTGCGACGAGCCAAACATTCACTGGAGAATTACCAGCAAAAAAAGCCGCGTGGATATATTCCGTCACCTGGACAGACTAACCATGATCGGCGACGAGCGCGCCCCTGTCTTCCACGGGATCAGCGCTTGGCGGGCTTCCGCTGAGGAGAAAACCTCACCGGACAGGAAGTCACGATCCGAAACTTTTTTCGAACCTCAGAGTAAGACGAGTCAACCTCGGCTCTTTTGAGGCTGGTTAGACTAAAACGCTGACCTAGCCGCGATGAATTGGGAGGCTACGCGAGGCCGACCTTCACTCTCCGCTCTCGTGCACATAAAAAATCGTGATGGAACTCGCTTTCTTGTTCTCGCCCCGAGCCACCACGCGGAGGAGGGGTTTATTCGGCCTAACGACATCCCAAGCCACCGCTGACTCGCTAGAAATCGGTGCCTTCTCAACCTCGCCAATCTTAGAAAAAGGAATCTCCTTTCCTGCTCGGATGAAGCCGGAAATGTAGATTAGCTGATCCTCGTCGTTGGTCTTCACATAGACGTTCTTAAAATCGGTCCTGGTGAGGTGCCAGAGCACCCGATGTTGTTCGTCGCCCTCCTCCGGCTTCTCCCCTTCCTCCAGCGCGGGCTTGCCCGGAGTGCCGAGCGGATTGAGCTTTACCCTAGCGGCTTCGAGGGACACACCAAGCTCCAAGCCGAGGATATCCGTCTGAACCTTGACCGTCGAAGCCGCCTTGAGCCGCTCCTCAAAGGTTGCCAACTTTGAGGGCTTCGGCAACGAGTCAGGCGAGTCTTCCTTCGGAGGTGCCGAGGAGGCAGGCGACGGTTCGCCGGTTGTTTGACCGACCAGGCAAAGGCTCAAGGCCAAAGCCGCCGCCGTATGCCGCCTCCAGAAGATCACCTAATGGGAGTGCGGAACTTTAAGGGGTGCTGGTGATGGTGAATTCAGTTCCGCCTCGAGTAACATCCTCCAGAACAACGGAGTTAGCCGCCGAACTCCGGCCGCGCAGGCCGCAGAAGGTGGAACCGATATCAACCGTGGGATGACTAGCCGCCGTCAGGATCGCGTTGAGCTTTGAGATCGTGAGACGAACGGAAATCGTCCTATCCTGCTGGTTGATGAATCCGCGATCTGCAGTTCCCACCACCGTATCGGTCGTGCTTCCGTCGAAGTTCCGGGCAGTGGTGCCGTAGTTATAGCTCGGTGTGCCAGTGGCATCGGTGGTCGCCTGGACGAAAAACTGATCTCCATCATCGGACAAGCCTTTCGAGTAAGAGTTACCCGCGATGTTAACGATCCCCATTTCCGGTGCGTTCGCGGTGAAATACATTTTCCACGATGCGTTCGGCGGAACTGCGGTGAGGTCGGAAACCTTGGTAGTTGCCGTGATAACCGGGCCGGCACTACCACTCTGCGAGGCGTAGGTAATGGTGATAATATCCACCGAGCTAGGCGCCGGCGCGACGGCCAGCAATCCGCTATCCTGGTCGTAGGCAAAATCGGTCACCTGCTCTCCCAACGGACCCGGCTGCATGGCCTGTGGAGTCACGCCGCCAGAGGGCGGCGGAGTCGCACCGGGAGTCGCAAAAGGCTGCGCCGGCAGCGCGGATCCCTCACGCACGCGAGGAAGTTTACCACCCTTAATTGAAGGCCCGGTGATTTGCCGAGTCACATAGGTGTTCCCATCGAAGTCGTTGTGGTCATCGGTATAACCAATCACCGCTGCCCCTTGTGGATCGAAGTTAACCTGGAAATAATCGATCAGGTTGCGATTCGGTGCCTGACCCGTCAGAGGTAAACCTTTGAGGGAAATATTCGACGCATGATTCGAGTGATCGCTCGCCTGTACGATACGGAAAGTCGGAATATTAGCATTGGCGTTGAAGCTCTGCGCAAAGTAAACCCTCCAGCGTGCGTCGTCGTTGTTCCCTTGGTTATCGGTGCCATACCAAACGACTCCGATATCACCCTGGGTTGGGCCGGTGGCGATCCACGGCAGCAGGTTTACTTTGGTCGCGGGATCAGCTGGGTTATTAACTTGAACGGGAGCAGTAAAGGTAGCCCCGTGATTGGCGGAACTGATAACAAAGATATTGTTGCCATCGGAATAACAGAGGTAGACCGTGTTCGGCGCGTCGCCGGTTGGGTGGTCGTTGGCTACTCGGACCGCGACGAAGATATTGGCCGGATCAATGGTGGTGGGAATCACCTGCGACACTGTATAAGTCAGAGGAAACCCCGTAACAGAATCGGGCGTTCCGACCGCCAACTGGCCATCGTTGCCGCTGATATAAACCGTTCCATCCACCTGATCGACATCGAGACCGCCAGTTTGGGAAATCGTCCCGACGACGACCGCCGGTCCATATGTAAGACCCCCATCGGTCGACTGCTGAGCGAAGGCGACACCGGCGCCGAAATTGCGATACTCCAGATAGACCTTGTTGGGCCCAACAAAGCCCATCCATTCACGGTCATTGATTGGGACGCCACCTTCGAAATTTCCCACTGGGCTAAAGGTGAAAGTCTGGCCGCGATCCAGGGAGCGACCGATCGTATTGTTGGCGGCCGTCAGACTTGCGTAGGCCAACGAGGGCTGGCCGGTTGCACCGACACCTGTATAGGGGCCAAAACCCACCGCGAGATCAATATCTCCGCCGCCTAGCGCTCCAGCCTGCAACTGGTCTTGACCTTGAGTCGAAGTGGTAGAATCCGGCTGGCCACGATAGATTGGGACTCGCATATTTGGATCGAAGCTCGAGTTGCGTTTGCCATCGATGGTCGGGCGAAGATCCAAGTACCAGAGATCGACTCCCGCCGGGACACCGCGGATGCCGCAAACGTAGAAGTTGCCGAAAGGATCAACACGGCTGCTCGGCTCGCCGTCGGACCGTGCTGTCTGTGCTTTCATGGGCGAATTGGCCGAAAAGGTGAGCCCGCCGCTGAGATACTTGGCGGACCGGACCGGTGTTGCGACATTTACCTGCGCAGTGCCGTGTGGCTGATCAGCGCCAGGCGTATTCACAAAATAGACCGTGATAATGTTAAAGTCGCCGGTCCCATCGTTGACAGGGTTGATCACCGCGCTCTCGCTGGTGATAGGGGCCCCACCCGCCGAGCTGCTCACCAGATCACCGTCCGAACCGTCGGCGTTCCGCTTGTGAATGTAGAGATCGTAGTCGTTAGCTCCGAGCGTCCATTCAATCTTCACTGCGATGGTCTTACCCGTGTAATCCCCAGCCGAGACGTGCAGGATAAAGGTATCCCGGTTAACGCCCTCGATAGCGCTCGTCTCATCGGTTGCGCCAGTGCCGACGGCGGTGTTATCCCACTCAACCGGAGTGGTGGTCGCAGGAGTGACCGTCCCTTCGGCCGGGTTAGCGGCGTGCACTTGCATGAGACCAAGGGCGGTCACCGCGAGAAGAATCAGGAGCGTTCGGCCTGAACTGAGGGATGGGAGTGATTTGTTCATACGATGAATTTTGGTGGATTGCTACAATGAGGTTATTTTGTGACGTTAGGTAAAATAAAAATGTGATGCGGAAGAGTTTCTCTAAGCTGCATGGCCACTGCGAAAACGGCGCAGCCGCGGGGCCAGGATGAGAAGTATCCCGACGCCGACCAGAATATAGGTCGCCGGCTCCGGCACCGCCGCATCGCCGAGGACCAGGGTGGTGGTCGCGTTCAGAGCATCATTCCCGACGAAGAGGTCGTTTGGCGAAATAACTGAATCCATCGCGTTATCGGTGATAATGCTTCCGACGAGAAAGCCATCCTGCAGATTAGTGAAAATAGCCGCCCCGGTCACTTGATCGACAAAGCCTGAAATCGTTAGGGTCGCTTCCAGGCCATTGCCCGGGAAACCGTTCAAAGCTAGCCCGGTATTCACGCCATCCAAGCCAAGGAAGAGGTGATTAAAATCAAATCCGCCCTGATTAGAATTCGCATCCTGGAGAGTCAGGGTGATTTGAATGTAGGTGATTGCCGTTAGGGAGGAAAAATTGCTGCTAAAGTCGAAGCCCGTCGTGTCCGTAAGACGCGCCGGGAACGTCGTGGAGAGTTGTTGGTTTTGTCCATCTCCCTGCGTCGTGCTTCCGTTCAGTTCCAGCACTGTGGAACTGATCGTTCCCGCTTTTAACGTCTGAGGGAAAACCGCGAGGCAGAAGGAGGCCGCGAGGACTGAGGTGAATAAGGTCGTGAGTTTAATCATGATGAGAGTCGCTGGTTTTGACAGGCCGGACGAGACAGCGCGCCGGCGCTGTTGGCTGAAACCTATCGGAGTGGGTTAA
>JBPCLK010000040.1:0-13400 GCA_051003355.1 Chthoniobacterales bacterium
CGAAGGGGGTGCTGTTGAGCGCAAGGGGGGAGTTTTTTTTTTTGTGGGGTCCCTCTTCGGCCCGCCGCAACGCAAAGGACACGCCGATTCCTTATCATCCGAATCTCTGGGAAACCCATCGGCCTAACGCCAAAACGATCGCCGCTAAAGCCCGGCAGGTGCTCGCCGAATAATTTTATTATGCCGAAAGTTCCAATCACCATGCCGCAGCTCGGCGAATCGATGGCCGAGGCCACGATCGTCACGATCAAAGTGAAACCGGGGGAAAAGGTCGCGGTCGACCAGGAAGTGATCGAGGTCGAGACGGATAAGGCGGTCATGGGTGTGACGACTCCCTGCGCGGGCGAGATCACTGGCATCGAGGCAGAAGTGAAGAAGGTTTACGCGGTCGGCGCGGTGCTCGGTTACATCGAGGCGAGCGAGGCCGACGCGGCGCGTTTCAAAAAGACGGTGGACGAACCACCGGAGGCGGATGTGGCCGAAGAAGTGCCCGGACGCGACGAAGGCGGCACGGCAAATGGCAGCGGTTCGCATTTCCAAGTGGACGAAAAGGAGCTGGCGCAGGTGCCGACGGGTTCGCATTTCCAAGTCGATCAGACGGGCGTGCTGCCAGTGCCGGTCGGGACGAAAGGCGCGGGTTACACGTCGCCACGGGTGCGGGCGCGCATGGCGGAATTGAAGCTGACGCAAGCCGACCTCGCGGGCATCGCGGGCAGCGGCAACGCCGGGCGCGTGACGATCAAGGATCTCGAAAGTTTTCTCGGAGGCTTGGAGAAACAAACGGCGGAAGACGCAAGCGCGATTCGCACCGGCGTGGCCGACGCGATGCGGCGCAGTTGGACGCGGCCGCTGGCCACGGTGGGCTTATCGGTTTGTCTTGATCCCGTCTTGGAAGACCGCAAGAAGCGCGATCCGAAACCGGGTCCGGCGCTCTATGCTTTGCGCGCGCTGGCTTTGGCTCTCGCGGAAACGCCCGGTGCGGCCGCACGTCTCATCGGCAATCGCGCGCTTCGCTCGAAGTCCATCGATATCGGCGTCGCCGTCGAAGCGCAGGACGGCATCATGGTGCCGGTCATCCGCGGCGCCGACAAAACTTCGCTCGCTGACCTCACGAGTAAATACACCGAGCTGGTCGATCTCGCCCGCCGCCGCCGCGTCACCTCGGAGATGACCGCGGGCGGCATCGCCTCGGTTTCAAATTTTGGCACCTTCGGGCTCGATTGGGGCACGCCCATTCCCCTCCCCGATCAGACGCTCCTCCTCGGCCTCGGCGCTGGCAAAAAGGCGCCGACTTGGGACGAAGCGAAGAAAACATTCGTGCCCACGACACAAGCCGAGCTGACGCTCAGCTTCGATCACCGCAGCCTCGACGGCGGCGGTGCCGGGCGCTTGTTGCAAAAGATCGTCGAGTTGATGGGGACGCCCGAGAAGCTCTAGTCGCGCTCGCGCAAACGGCCGGGGAGCGCACGCGCCCTCGCATTGCCGTTTGCGGCGCCCCGCCGCAAACATCATCCAAGCACGGCCCGACCTTGAACCTAACGAGCGTCCCGCCGCCCCGGCAATTCGCGAGGCACGTGCGCTCCCCAACGTGGGAGCCGCCTCCGCGCGGCGATGAGCGATGTGAATCCCAGGAAACGTTTCCTCCCATCGGGGCGCAAAGGCCCCTCCCACATTGAGGAAAGCGCTTCCTTGCGCGGTCTCGGGTTTGCGACAGTCAACGACCGCCACTATCTTCCTGACGCGATGACTTCCACCGCGACAATCAATCCCGACATCACCATGCGGGAGCTGCTGGAGCAATATCCGGGAGCTCAGCGCGCGCTTTTCCGCCGCTACCATATCGGCGGTTGCGCGAGCTGTGGATTCAGCCCGGACGAAACGCTCGCCGGCGTTTGCGCGCGGAACGGAAACCTCGACACCGATGAAGTGACCGAGCACATCCTGGTGAGCGACGCCGCCGATCGCGCGATGCAAATCGAGCCGCGCGAACTCTCCGACCAGCTCGCTGCCGGTGAAACCGTGAACCTGCTCGACATTCGCACCCGTGAGGAATTCGAAGCAGTGAAGCTACCCAACGCGCATCTTTTCACCCAGGAATTCATGCAGGAAATCCTGGCCAGGTGGTCGCGCGCCGATCTGGTGGTGATTTATGATCACCAAGGCGCGCGAAGCATGGACGCGGCGGCGTTCTTTCAAGGTCACGGCTTCGAGCAAATCAAGAGCCTCCGCGGCGGCATCGACGCCTGGAGCGTCGAAGTCGATCCAAAACTCTCCCGCTATCATTTGGAAAACACCTGACCATGAGCGACGAACTCGAACAACGGATCGAAGCGGCGGTCAAGAATCCGCAAAATCTCGGTGAGATGGAAAACGCCGACGCCATCGGCACGGTCGGAAGCGCCGATTGCGGCGACATGTTACGGATGTGGGTCAAATTTAAGGATGAAGGCGGCCGCAAAGTCATCGATCGCGCGACCTTCCAGACCTTCGGCTGCCAGACTGCGATTGCCGTCGCCAGCGTCGCAACCCAGATGCTTGCCGGCAAGACGGTCGACGAAGCGATGTCGATGTCGGGTGAAGATCTGGCGGCGCCGTTAGGGGCTTTGCCTCCGGTGAAGATTCATTGCGCACAACTGGTGGAAGGTGCGCTGCGGTCTGCTCTCACCGGCGACGCGGCGCCCGCGAAAACCGAATCTGTCGCCCCCACCCTGCTCGATTCCTTCGCACCAGGTGCGGCGCCGGCCAACAAGCTGAAGATCGTTCTCGACCCTTAGCCTAACGACTCTACTCATATGCACGAAAATAAAGAATTCACCACCGCCCGCGACGTCGAGGCGATCCAAATCCCCAGCGGCACCAAGGTCACGATTCCCGAGGGCACTCCCGGCGTCGTCACCCAGACCCTTGGCGGCAGCTATACCATCGCGACCTACCAGGGGCTCGCGCGCATCTCAGAAAACGATCTCGACGCCCTTGGGTTGGAGAAACCTGCGACCGCGAACGGCGACAAGCCCGCTCCTACAGGCGAATTCGCCGGTCAAGTCGACGAAAAATCTGTCTGGGATCAGCTGCGCCAATGCTACGACCCGGAAATCCCGGTCAACATCGTCGATCTCGGCCTCGTCTACGATTGCAGCCTGGGAAAAAACCCGGACGGCGGCACTAAAGTCGAAGTAAAGATGACCCTTACCGCCCCTGGTTGCGGCATGGGCCCGGCCATCGCGAACGATGCGCAAAGCAAAATCTTAAGCATCGACGGCGTGGAAGAAGCGGACGTGCAACTGGTTTGGGATCCACCCTGGAACCAAAATATGATCAGCGAAGCCGGCCGCATGAAGCTCGGCATGGTGTAGGCGCCAGCGGGCTGACCGTTTTCCGCAGCCCCGCCGGCACATTTCACGCGAATGATCTGAAAGATTTTTCGTGCATCGATGTGCCGGGACCTATAGAAAAAGGCGATGCGCAAGTGCCTTGTTCTTTTCGCCGTCCTTTCCTCACTTCTCTTTTCCGCGCCCGCCCGGGCGACCTTGGCTGACGATACCACGATTACGATCGAGGGCGATACTGTTGGACCGACCGCGTTTATTCATCAGTTAACCCTTGGAGTTAGCAATACTTCCGCCCTCGCCAGCGTGAAATTTACCATCACGCCCAAGCCCGGCTCGGTCACTCGCCCCTTATCAGGAGCTTATTCCAATGGCTACCTCACCGGCCGAGGGCTGTTGCAAGGCGGGCAAATTTTTCTGCCGGTCTACGGACTCTACGCCAGTTATACGAACACAGTCACTCTCAATTATTCCTTCACGGACGGCTCCTCCAAGAACGTTAACACTACCATCGCCACCGACACCTTTGATGATCCTTGTGGCTATGATAAACCAACCATTCTGCAAGCTCGCAGGACGCTGACCACCCTGAGCTATGATTACATCCTGATTCGAGGAAGCTGCAGCGACTTTTCTCCCGCAGTCATCGACACCGATGGCGCTCTGCGCTGGGTGGGGCCGGGCGGCTTCACCAGCGCGCATGTCAATTTTTTCGATAACGCTTTTTACATTGGCCGAGGGACTTCACTCTACCGCATCGACTTGGACGGGACGGTGACCTTTCTGCACGATTATAGCGATATCGGTGTGACCTCCTTCCATCATAATATCGATCGCGGCAAAACGGGCTTGGTCTTGGATGTCAATACCGCCGAGCACAAAGAGTCACTCAATCTCGAGGTGGATGCCGCCGGCAATGTCCTTAAGATGTGGGACATGGTGGACATCATCAGTGATGCCCTGATCGCGGGGGGAGACAATCCTGACGATTTCGTCGTTCCCACATCGGATGATTGGTTTCATAACAATGCAACCGCCTATAATCGCGCGGACGACTCGCTCGTTCTCTCCAGCCGGGAGAACTTTGTCATTGCGATCGATTATGAGACAGGCGCGATCAAGTGGATCCTGGGAGATCCGACCAAGAAATGGCATGAGTTCCCATCTCTGGCCAAGTATGCGCTGGACTTAGGTCCAGATACTCTGCCTCCAGTGGGTCAGCATGCCGTTTCTATCACCTACGATCAGCACGTCATGGTGTTCGATAATGGCAAGGACAGTGATATCCAGATTCCGGTGGGGGTGATGCGAGACTATGCCAGCCCGCGAAAATATCGCATTGATCTGGAAGCTAATCTCGCCACCGAAGTGTGGAACTATGAGAGAAATCAGTCCGTCCGTTCCGGGATATGCTCCGGCGTTTACGAGGATCAGCCTTTGAACTATCTGATCGACTATGCCGACGTCAACGGCCCCGGCGCGCCGGTCCAGTATGCGCAGTTCCTAGGTCTCGATGCCAATGGGGAGAAGATCTTTCATTATCAGTATGACGACGTCTTTTGTATCACTGCCTTTAATGTCCTCCCGCTACACCTGGAAGATACTGCCTTCCCGACCGTAGGACCGCAGGCGCTCAACCTTTCCACGCGGGGGCTGGTGGGGCAAGCAAATGACGCCTTGATCGGCGGCCTTATTGTGACTGGCTCAGGAACAAAGAAAGTCGCCTTGAGGGCCTTGGGGCCCTCGCTGGCCAGCGGTGGTTTGACCGATGTGGTCGCTGACCCTGTCCTGGCCGTCTATGATGCTGGCAGCCAGCTGGTCACAATGAACGATAACTGGCAAACCGACCCGAGGGCGGCAGAGCTAACAACGTTAGGCTTATCTCCGAATGACCCTCTCGAAGCGGCGGTCGTTACAGATTTGACTCCAGGAGCTTACACCGTCGTCATGAATGGCAAGAAACCAGCAAGCGCGATCGGCTTGGTCGAAGCGTATGATCTGTCGCCGAACTCGAGTTCACAGTTGGCCAATCTCAGTACCAGGGGCGAGGTCGGGACCTCCGACAACGTGCTCATCAGCGGATTTATTGTCGGTGATGTCGCGAGCAGCACGGTTGTGCTTCGCGCCCTGGGGCCTTCTCTCAGTTCCTTTGGAGTGGCGGAGCCTCTGGCCGATCCCAGTCTCACGGTCTTCGATGCCAATGGAGCGACCATCGCCACCAATGACAATTGGCTCGACGACCTGAGCGCCACTGATCTCACGACACTCAAGCTAGCTCCCACCGACAGCGCCGAGTCGGCCACTGCCCTGCGTTTACCCGCCGGCGCCTACACTGTGATCGTACAAGGTGCCCAGAACCAAACAGGCACTTCCCTGGTCGAAATCTACGAACTCCCGTGATTCCCAAAGAGAGCGCTTCGTCACTATTATTTCTCCGTCTTGCAGCTCACTGCTCCTGAGCGTTTTAGAAGAATTCCTCCGGGCGCAAAAAAAAACGCTTTGCAATAGTGACTGCGTCACCTAAAAAAAGCGGCACATGAAGCCCTGTCACCTCTTTGCTCTTATCCTTCTCTTCGCGTTTCTAGCGCCCCAGGCTCGCGCGACCCAGGCTGATGATACGACTATCACGATCACCGCAGACACAGAGGGTCCCACTCCCTTAATCTACCAACTCACGCTCAGGGCCAGTGACCCGGGCGCTCTCGGGGCCATCCGTTTTGCTGTGAATTCCAAGGCTGGCTCGGTCACACGGATGTTCACTCAGACCTATTCGGCCAGTTATCTTACCAGCCACGGCTATAGCTTACCGGGTTCCAGCGATATCTTCCTGCCGGTCTATGGCCTCTACGCTGATTACGCAAATTCAGTCACGTTGACCTACTATTTCCTCGATGGGTCATCCAAGAGCGACACGACGACTATCACGACCGGGACTTTCGTCGATCCTTGTGGGATTAGCACTCCGACGGTTCTGCAAGCCCGGACCGCGAGCACCACTCTAAGCTACGATTTTATGCTGGTCCGCGGAGCCTGCGGCGGGGGCAGCGGCATCTCCCCGGTCATCATGGACACGGACGGAGAAATTCGCTGGATCTGCCCTTTCGCCACTGACGCGATTCTAACCGCAGCCTCGACCTTCTTTGACCATGCGGTTTACCTCACGCAAGGCAGCATACTCTACCGCGTCGATCTCGACGGCACGATCACTCAAGTCGCAGACTACGCCAGTCTTGGCGTGGTTAATTTTCATCACCAAATCGACGCGGGCAGAACCGGAATGATTCTCGATGCAGATACCACCTCCTATTTTGAAACCGAGAACATAGAGGTCGACACGGCCGGCAATGTCATAAAACAATGGAATCTCGCTGACATCATCAGCGCCGCCATGACCGCAGGCGGCGACGACCCGAGCGAATTCGTCTACCCCACGCCGACCGATTGGTTTCATAACAATGGCATCGCCTATCGTCGCTCGGACGACTCGCTTATCGTGTCCAGTCGCGAGGATTTCATCATCGCTCTGGATTATGACACGGACGAGATCAAATGGATTTTGGGTGACACGACCAAGAAGTGGTATGAGTTTTCGTCCTTGGCGGCCTTCTCCCTGACTCTGGGGCCGGATTCCCTTCCGCCGATCGGCCAACACTCAGTCAATATTACCGACGACGATCATCTTCTCATGATGGACAATGGCCGTAATAGCCAGTTCCAGACTCCTCTGGGCATTAACCGATCTTACAGCAGCCCGCGAAAATATGAGCTGGATCTGGCTGCTAACACGGCGACGGAAGTCTGGAACTATGAGCGGAATCAGACGATCTATACACAGTTCTGCGGCAGCACTTACGAGGACGCGCCGCTCAATTACCTGATCGACTACGCCTTCGTCCTGGAAACTGGGACAACGATTGCGGATGCTCGTATTTCTGGCCTCGATGCGAGCGGGAAATTGATCTTCGACTATCAGTATCCGACGGGTGGCTGTAATACGGCCTATAATTCCCTGCCTCTTCACGCAGAGGCTTTTTCCCTCACGAACTCGGCCCAGACTCTTAACATCTCTACTCGCGGAAAAGTCGATGTCGGCGACAACGCCTTGGTGGGCGGCTTTATCATCACTGGCGCCGAATCGAAAGTGGTTGCTCTGCGCGCCCTTGGACCCTCGCTGGCTGATAGTGGTGTATCGGGTGTTCTTTCAGATCCCGTCCTGACACTTTATGATTCCAGCGGGGCCATTGTGGCCAAGAACGATGAATGGGAGAATGCCGAAGCCGCTGCTGAGTTACAAGCGCAGGGCCTCGCCCCGACAGCCACGAGTGAATCGGCCACCATCCAGACGTTGGCGCCGGGCTCCTACACTTTTGTGGTGAGCGGTAAGAACAGCGCCTCAGGTGTTGCCTTGGTGGAAGCGTACGACCTTACCCGCAATTCCAATTCCAATTTGGCTAACGTCAGCACACGCGGCTTCGTGGGCCTGACTGATGATGTCTTAATCAGCGGCTTTATCGTTGGGAGCCGTAATACCGGAAGCTTTGTGCTTCGAGCGATTGGCCCCTCTCTGACCGCTCTCGGGGTCAGCGGTGCACTCGCGGATCCGAAGCTAACCGTTTACGACAGCAACGGCACGGCTGTGGGGACCAATGATACCTGGTCGCAAGATCCAAATGCAGACTTTCTAACGAGTCACGGCCTTGCCCCGACCGATCCTGCCGAAGCAGCCACCTTAATTACCCTGTCTCCCGGAGCCTACACCGCAGTGGTGCAGGTCGCGAGCGGCGGGACCGGCGTCGGTCTCGTTGAAGTTTATAACCTGCCTTAACTTACCCACTAACACCTCATGAAAATCATCGTCTATCTTGGCGGCCTCGCTGCCACTCTAATCGTCGCCCACGCGGCCGGTGCCGCCCAGGCGGACGACACCACTATTGCCATTACCGGCCAGAGCGCTGGAGCGACCCCATTCATCAGTCAATTATCGCTCGAGGCCAGCACGACCGATTCGATCAAGAGCGTCCAGTTTACCATCACGCCAAAGATGGGCTCGGTCACGCGCCCTCTTTCCGCTACTTATTCGAAGGCCTATCTGACTGAACACGGTTATTTGAACGCCAGCACAGGGGAGATCTTTGTTTATGTCTACGGACTTTACGCCGGTTACTCAAACTCGGTGACCTTGACCTATTATTTCGATGACGGTTCGTCGAGCCAGGACACGACGACTATCACGACGGACAGCTTCAGTCATCCTTGCGACCTGGATAGCCCTACGGTGCTGCAGGCTCGCACGGATGATACCACCCTGAGCTACGACTATATGCTGGTCAAAGGAGGGTGCAGTGGAGGATTTGAACCCGTCATCCTGGATACCGATGGAGCCCTTCGCTGGGTCAGTCCCACGGGTTTCTCCATTCTGCCTTCGACCTTCTTTGATAATGCCGTCTATCAAGCGGACGGAACTTCGTTATATCGGGTCGAGCTCGACGGCACCATCACCTTCCTTAAAGATTACACCGATTTTGGGGATCCCGACTCGCAAGGGACCTTCCTGCATCACAATATCGACCGCGGCAAGGTTGGGATGATTCTCGATCTGGATACGACTGAATATATCGAGGCGGTTAATATTGAAGTGGACGGGGCAGGCAACGTCCTGAAGATGTGGAACCTGGGCGACATCATTAAGAATGCGATGATTGCCGGCGGGGATGATCCCTCCCAGTTCGTTTACGAGGCTCCCACCGACTGGTTTCACAACAATGCGGTCACCTATAATCGAGCGGATGATTCGGTCCTGGTTTCCAGCCGCGAGAATTTCATTATCTGCCTCGATTACGAGACCGGCGACATCAAATGGATCCTCGGCGATCCGAACAAGCACTGGCACGAATTTCCGTCCCTCGCCAAATATGCTTTGGATGTTCCCGCGGGTAGTCTTGCCCCGATTGGCGAGCACGCCCTTTCGATCGCCCACGATCAAAACCTTCTTCTGCTAGACAATGGTTTTAATAGCATTTTCCAACAGCCGCCTGGGATCACGCGCACTTATGCGAGTCCTCGCAAGTATGAGATCAACGTCGCCGAGAATACCGCAACGGAAATCTACAATTACGAGATGGGGCAATCGATTCTCAGTCCGATCTGCAGCAGCATCTACGAGGACGCGCCTAATAACTATGTGATCGATTACGCCTTCGTCGGCGGCTTCGCCGCAGAAAATCCCTCCGCCCAATTGCTCGGGTTAAACGGGGCCGGCGAGAAAGTATTCTATTATCAATATCCCACCAACTTCTGCGACACCGCTTATAACACGATTCCACTTCATCTGGAACGGACCGGCTTTCCTACAGTCACGGCGAGGGCGCTTAATCTTTCCACCCGCGGGAATGTCGGCTCGGGAGACGATTCCTTGATCGGCGGTTTTATCGTCACTGGAACAGAATCACAGAAGGTTGTGCTGCGAGGCATTGGCCCGTCGCTGGTGAACTTTGGCATCTCCGGAGCCGTGGCGGATCCCATCCTCACGCTCTATGACGCCGACGGGAAGGTCGTGGCTCGTAACGATGACTGGCAAAACGCTGTCGGTGCCGCAGAAATCGAAGCCGAGGGTCTGGCTCCCAGCGATCCTGCTGAGGCTGCAACTTTGCAGACGCTCGCTCCGGGAGCTTATACCTTTGTCGTGAGCGGCAAGGATAGCGCCTCACCCGGCATCGGCTTGGTCGAGGCCTATGACCTCTCTCCCTTGGCTGATTCTCGTCTGTCTAACCTAAGTACGCGCGGAACCGTCGGGACCGATGCCGCCCAACTGATCAGCGGCTTTATCGTGGGCGAAGTAGATAGCAACACCGTTCTCATCCGCGGTTTGGGCCCCTCGCTGAGCTCTGCTGGCCTCACCTCGGTCTTAGACGATCCTACCCTGACCGTCTACGATAGCAACGGAGCCATTGTCGCCATGAACGATAACTGGCAGGATGGAAGCACTGCGGCCGATATCGAGTTCAACGACCTCGCCCCTACCGACTCAGCCGAGGCCGCGACCATCGTTCATCTTCCTGCCGGCGCCTACACCACCATTCTTTCCGGAGTGGGTGGCACCACTGGCACAGGCCTCCTCGAGATTTACGATCTGTAAACCCACGGCCGGGGGCGGGAACGCCAGGAGCCCGACAGGCGCGCCGTTGACAGCGCTCGGTCGCGTTCTATAATCACGTCCCCGCGCCCTCCCCTCCCTCGCTGTGGTCGCGGAGAAAAAATTCAGGAGCCAGTCTACTCATGCCTTCCACTCAAATTATCCTCACTGAAAACGTTCCGGGTCTCGGGGCCGAGGCGGACGTCGTTAAAGTTCGTCGCGGTTATGCGCGCAATTTTCTTTTGCCCTCTGGCAAAGCCTATGAGGTGACGCCGCGCACCATGCGCCAACTCGACACGCTCAAGGCCAAACGGGCCGAACGGGAAGCTCGCGAGTTGAACGAGGCCGAAGACTTGGCGCGCCGCATTGGCAAACTCAAGGTGACCTTCATGCTTCAGACGGGCGAGACCGGCAAGGCTTTCGGTTCGATCACCGCCAACGACCTGGCTGAGCGCTTGAAAAATGAAGTTGGTCGCGACATCGACCGTCATCTCCTGGTCCTCGAACATCCGATCAAGACGACCGGTGAGCACGAGGTCCCGATCAAGCTGCATCCGGACGTTACGGCCAAGTTCAAGTTCAACGTCAAATCGACCGAGGAACCGAAAACCGAATCATCTGCCGAAGAGGCGGACGACAAATCCCGCGGCCCGCGCAAACGCACCAAGTAACAAAGTAAATGCCGAGAAGTCCCCAAGGGAATCCTGGGGAGCCTCGCAAGACAGCTCCGAACGGTGCTGACCGAGGCTCGGAACCACGAAACGGCGGCCGGCCAAACGGGGAGTTGTCCCAAGGTTCTCCCGTAGATATTCACAGGGCGCTTCCGCACAGCGTCGAAGCTGAGCAGGGCGTTCTCGGGTCGATGCTCATCTCACCGCGCGATATCATCGCGGAGGCGGTCGAGAAAATTAACGAGCGTTACTTCTACATCCCCGCCCACCAGACGATCTACACCGTCCTGGTCGAACTCTGGAACGCCGGCCAGGGCATAGACCTGATCACATTCACGCAAGTCCTGCGCGACCGGCACCTCCTTGAGACCGTCGGCGGCGCGGCCTTCGTGACGAGCCTTTTCACCTTCGTCCCGACCGCGGCCAACGTCGGCTATTACCTCGAGATCGTGCGGGACAAATATATCCTGCGCGAAATCATCAGCGCCTGCACCGAGGGCGCGCGCCGCTCCTACGATGAGCAGGACGAAGTCGACAACCTCCTTGACGAGGTCGAGCAGAAGATCTTCGCGGTCGGCGAGGACCGTTTCAAAGATCGGGCTCTCTCCATGAAGGACCAGGTCATGGACGCGATCGAGGCGATCGAAAAACTCTACCAGCAACACGGCGGCATCACCGGACTCTCGACCGGTTTCAAGGACCTCGATCGCCTAACGAGTGGATTGCATCCCGCGGAGATGATCGTGATCGCCGCCCGCCCCAGCATGGGCAAGACGGCCTTTGCCATGAATATCGCCGAGCATGTCGCCGTGGATGAGAACCGCGCTGTGGCCGTCTTCAGCCTGGAAATGAGCGCGCAGCAGCTCGTCCAGCGTCTCCTTTGCTCGCGTGCTGGCGTGAACTCGCAGAAAGTGCGGGACGGCACCTTCCTGGCGGAACGCGATTTCCCGAAACTGACTGCGGCTGCATCAAAGCTGGCCGAGGCCAAGATCTTCATCGATGACAGCCCGGGCTTGAACATTCTCGAACTCCGCGCCAAAGCCCGCCGCCTCAAGGCGCAGCACGACATCGAGCTGATCGTGATCGACTACCTCCAGCTCCTCCGTTCCACCTCCCGGCGCGGACAGGAGAATCGCCAGATCGAAATCTCGGAAATCTCCTCCGGCATCAAAGGCCTGGCCAAAGAGCTCAACATCCCGATCATCGTCGCCGCCCAGCTCAATCGAAATCCGGAAAACCGCACTGGCGACAGCAAAGGGCGGCCGCGCCTGAGCGATCTGCGCGAATCCGGCAGCATCGAACAGGACGCCGACCTGGTTGGTTTGCTCGTTAGGCAGGAATACTACGCCGACACCGAGGAGGAACGCGACGAAACCGAAGGCAAGGCAGACCTCATCATCGCCAAGCAGCGCAACGGCCCGACCGGCGACGTTCCCCTCACCTTCCGCAAGGAATTCACCCGGTTCGAAGACCGCGCCCGCGAAGAGCGCGAGCCGCTTTAGCTTGGAATCCCGGCGTCGCCGTGACAGCCCCAGAGGCGCCCCGGCTCGACGGACGCAATTCCCCCGTAATTCTCTTGATAATCCGCCGGGCAAAGCGATAGGCTCGGCGCTATGGCCCCCGCCTCTGACACCTTCAGAAATAGAGATGCCGCGTTCCTCACGACGCACTGGAGCGTAGTCCTCTGCGCGCAGGGCGATTCTCCGCTGGCCCAGGAAGCCCTGGAAAAGCTTTGTCGCAGCTATTGGCTGCCGCTTTACGCATTCGTTAGGCGGGAAGGCCATGCGCCGGAAGAGGCAAAGGATCTGACTCAGGAATTTTTCGCGCGTTTTCTTAAACGCAAAGATTTTGAAACGGCGCGCCGCGAGAAGGGACGCCTGCGTTCTTACCTGCTCGTTTCGCTAAAGCATTTTCTCGCGAACGAACGGCATCGGGCGGCGGCAGCGAAGCGCGGGCGCGGCGAAACCCCCATTTCGCTCGACGAGATTCTCGCGCACGAACGTTTCGAACTCGAGCCAGCCGCAACTTTGACCGCGGAGCAAATTTACGAACGGCGCTGGGCGACAGCGGTGCTGGATCAGGTTCTGGCGCACCTCGAAGAGGAATATCGCGCCGCCGAAAAAGCGTCGTTGTTCGATCATCTAAAGCTCCTGCTCACCGATGAGCCGGGGCATCCTTCGCAGGCCGAGGTCGCGCGCGAATCAGCGATGACGGAGAACGCGGTTAAGCAAGCCCTGCACCGCATGCGTTTGCGCTACCGCGAAATTTTGC
>JBPCLK010000041.1:0-2669 GCA_051003355.1 Chthoniobacterales bacterium
CTCTATCTACCGTTATCGCAAAACGAGGAGAGCTGGCCTGTCTTCGTCGTGCGTTCCCAGAGGACGCCGAGTGAGATGGCACCCGCTTTGCAGCGCGCCCTAACGAGTGTCGAGCCTGCTGCGCAAATCACGGTCCAAACATGGTCGGACACGATGGCAGGCGCGCTCGCGCCGGCGCGGGCTGCGACCGCAGCACTGGGCGTCATGGGATTCCTGGCAGTGATGCTCGCGGTGACGGGCATCTTCGGCATGGCGGCCTATAACGTCAGTCGCCGGATGAAAGAGCTCGGCTTGCGGGTGGCGTTAGGCGCGCGCTCCCGGCATATTCTGCGCGCTGCCATCGGGCGACCAATCGTGCTGCTCGCGCTGGGGTCATTCGTGGGCCTTCTCGTCAGTGTCTTCGCTCGCCGGCTCCTCGGGCAGGTCGTCTATCACGCAAATCCCGGCGATCCCATCGTGGTGCTCGGCGCGGTCGTGACGATGGCGCTACTGGGATTGGCCGCATCAGCCATCCCGGCCTTGCGTGCGCTGCGCATTAATCCCTCAAAGCTCCTCCGGGAAGAGTAGGGCTAGGTAAAGAAACTCTCATTCAAGGCTTCCGCAGATGCCGCTCTGCGACGATGCCGAGGTTCTTTTCGATTTCCCTGCCTTGCAGGCGCGCCTGCGCCCACGTCATCGGGAAGAAATGGATGTCGCCGCTCTTCGTCGCGTCGGTGATTCTGGACAGTGCCATGCGGATGATTTTTTTCTGAAGCTCATGGTGAAACGGAACCCCGAAATGGTGGCCCATCATGAACGGCAGAAACATCGCCCGCGGCGGCTTGCTGTGCTCAGTGACATCCAGAGAGACCGACAGCGAAACGGTCGGAACTCCTCTTTGTTCTAGTGCTCGCTGAACCAGCGAGATGCTCTGGTGGCAGATGGGTCAGGCCGGCACCAGCAACGCCACGTCTGCGTTTTCCGCCTCCACCGCATCGGCAATCCGGACCGCCAGCGTTCTCTCCAATCTTTCCGGATCCATATTATAACCGATGAAGGAATAGAAATTTTTCGTTAGGCTGCCGAGGAAGCGTTCGTTCACCAGCTCCTGTAATCGCTCGATCGGGAAGATCACATTCAAATCCCGGTTCGCACCGAAGGTCGGATATTTCAGCTGGTGAATTTCCAGGTCCGCCGGTTTCGAAGAGGATGGCACCCGGCGAAAAGTGTAATCGCCCACCGGATGCACCGTGTCGAAGGGCAAGGTCCCCTTCGGCTGCACACCCGCGGTACTGACAAAAGTCAGACGCGCTTCGCTCAGCGGTTTGGACAACTTCGCCAGCGGGACGAAGTCCGTTTTCGTGATCATCGAACCGGGATACCGCTCGTTGACCGTTTCCCACAAACCAGGACGCAATTCCTTTCCTTCAGAGGTTGCCATCGTGGATCCATTCTCCCGAGCGTCCGACAAAATAAAAGTGCAAATGAAAGAACAGATGCGCCAGCGTTGCTGGGTCTTTCTCGGCCAGGGTTTTCAAAATGAATTCCCGCTCCGTCTCAGGAATCTCCAGCATAGGCTTCAGGGCCTCGACCCACGCCTTATCGATTTCTCTGGCGCCTCGCTCCTCGTTCCCATCGCCGAAATGGAGGCGCACGTAGCGAATCAGCTTCTCCGAGTCGCCATCTTTGATCGCTTCTTTTAAATAGGCGAGGGACATCTTTTGACTTGCCTGGCCCTTCCTCGGTTCGGGATGCCGGTTCCGGGAAGGAGAACTCTATTTTTCGAGCGCAGCCTGGGCCGCGGCCAACCGCGCGATCGGCACTCGGAAAGGACTGCAACTCACGTAATCGAGGCCGAGGCGATGGCAGAATTTCACGCTCTCAGGATCGCCGCCGTGTTCGCCGCAAATCCCGAGTTTGATCTTCGGCCGGGTGCTCCGGCCCTTCTCGACTGCGATCTCCATCAGCTGGCCCACTCCGGTTTGGTCGAGTGAAGCGAACGGGTTTTTCGTGAAAATCTCGTTTTCGGTATACGGAACGAGGAAATTCCCCATGTCGTCGCGACTAATTCCGAGCGCCATTTGCGTGAGATCGTTGGTGCCGAAGCTGAAGAATTCCGCGGTTTTCGCGATCTGGTCGGCGGTCAGGGCGCCGCGCGGAACTTCGATCATAGTGCCGACCAGGTAATCAAAATCGACCTTCGTCTCCGCCATTACTTCCTTGGCGACGCGGTGCACGATCGCCGCCTGCAGGTCGACCTCCTTCTTGTAACCGGCGAGCGGAATCATGATCTCCGGTTTCACCTGAATCTTCTTCTTCGCCACAGCGGCGGCGGCTTCGAAAATGGCGCGCGCCTGCATTTCCGTGATCTCCGGATAGGCAATGCCGAGGCGGCAACCGCGATGTCCGAGCATCGGGTTGAGCTCGTGCAGTTGCTTTACGCGTTGGGCGACTTTTGCGGCCGGGACACCCATTTTCTTCGCCAACTCAGCCTGCGCCTTTTTATCCTGCGGAAGAAATTCATGGAGTGGCGGGTCGAGCAGGCGAATGGTGGCTGGATATCCCTTGAGCGCCTTGAAAATTCCCGTGAAATCCTCGCGTTGATACGGCAACAGCTTGGCCAGCGCGGCTTTTCGATCGTCGAGATTGTCGGCCAGGATCATCTCGCGCATCGCATCGATCCGATCGCC
>JBPCLK010000042.1:0-9606 GCA_051003355.1 Chthoniobacterales bacterium
CTGCAATACGGCCGCATCCCGGAGGTCGAAGCGAAGCTAAAAGAGCTGGCGGAAAAAGAAGGACAAACCGAAAACCAGCTCTTGCGAGAGGAAGTCACCGAAGAGGACATCGCCGAAGTGGTCTCGAGCTGGACGCACATTCCCGTCTCGCGTTTGCAGGAAGGCGAACGCGAAAAACTCGTCCACATGGAAGAGCGCCTGATGCAGCGAGTCATCGGGCAAAAAGAAGCGATCGTGGCGGTTTCGAATGCAGTCAGACGAGCTCGCGCTGGTTTGCAGGACGAGAATCGCCCGATCGGTTCGTTCATTTTCCTGGGTCCGACCGGCGTCGGCAAAACCGAACTTTCGCGCGCGTTGGCCGAGTTCCTCTTCGACGACGAGAACGCCATGATCCGCATCGACATGAGCGAATACATGGAGAAACACACCGTCGCGCGTTTGATCGGCGCGCCCCCCGGCTACGTCGGCTACGAGGAAGGTGGGCAGCTGAGTGAAGCCGTCAGGCGCAAGCCTTACAGCGTGATTTTATTCGATGAAATCGAGAAAGCGCATGCCGACGTTTTCAACGTCCTTTTGCAGGTCCTCGACGACGGACGTATTACCGATGGCCACGGGCGCACGGTCGATTTCAAGAACGCGGTCATCATCATGACCTCGAATATCGGCTCGCAATTCATCACCGGCGAAGCAACGACCGAAGGCCGTTCGCGGCTCGTCATGGAGGCGCTCCGCCAGCATTTCCGGCCCGAATTCCTGAATCGCGTCGACGAGATCATCATCTTCGATCGGCTCAGCGATGAAGACCTGAAGAAGATCGTCGACATCCAACTGCGTCGCCTAACGAAACGGCTGGAGAACCAAAAGATCACTCTGCAATTGACTGAGGCCGCCAAGGATCGAATCGCGCGGGCAGGCTATGACCCTGTTTACGGCGCGCGACCGCTCAAGCGCGCGATCCAAAAGGAAATCCTCGACCCGCTCAGCCTCCGGATTCTTGAGGGCCAGATCCACGAAGGGCAGACCGTGAAGATTGATGAACGCGACGGGAAACTTATGTTCGAAGCCGCGGGTTGATTGACCCTCCTCCTGCGATTCCGTTGGGCGTGAAACCGATCGTTTTATCGCGGCCAAGATACTTCTGGTGACAAGTGCAACCAGTGCGGAGGACGCGCCCTGCTGTCTCCTGCCGCCAGAAGCGCAGGTAAATTACACCCAGGCGTATGCCAAGTTGGTCCTGACCGCGGTGCAGCGCCCCGACTCGGATTGGCGATTGGCCCGCTTCTTTGTTCCGATAGTCATGACCTGCCGCAACTGCTCGGGGTCAGTCCCTTCTGGCGATTTTTCATCCGCGACTGAGCGCGCGTGGCGGAATCGATACCGAAGGTTTTGGAGTGGGATATTCATCAAATCGTGGTCGCGCGTCGTAAACCCTTTTTAGGGAATGGGAGGGAGGTCGACCCTTGGTCCGGGCTTGGCGAGAATTGGGCCTAACGAACACAGATTGAGAAAGGTTATTAGCCGTGCAATAATGGCGAATGATCACGAAGACCTTTGCCCTGCTCGCCACGGTCGTGGCAATCACTCTGGCTCCCGCATTCGCCGGCGATACGACATGCTGCGCCACGAAAAGCGGCAAAGCGGAATGCGCGAAGATTTACGCCAAGCTTAATTTGACGACGGAGCAAAAGACCAAGCTCGATGCGGCTCAGGAGACTTGCATGAAGGAAGGCTGCACCGAGCGAAGCATGAAAAAGTTTTTTGCCTCCGCCAAAGAAGCACTCTCGGCCGAACAGTATGCTGAGCTGAAAGCGGAGTGCAGTAAGATGGAAAAACAACCGCTCGGCGCGAAGAGCTAAAACGCCTAACGAGCCTAGCTACAGCCAGGCAGCCAGCTGGCGTTCGAGCATGGGGCTGAAAGCGACTCGGCAGCCATCGCCCGTTTCGATCTGCATGGTCTTGCCCTCACCGAGCGACAGCAGCAGGATGACAGGCTGCGCGCCAGGTGAGGACAAGAGAATTTCCCGCACTCGTCGGAGTTCCTCTGCGACGGTCTCAGCACCAAAGCGCAGGATGATGGCGGACTCTTCGCGGACCCGCGGAGTATCGGTAGTCTTCTGAGCATGATCGGGCGAACCGCTGAGCCGATCGGGTTTCAGCACCTTAACTTTCTGCGCGGTCGCCCGAACATTGTCGTCGCGTTTATCGAGCGTGCCGCGAATGGCGATCACCTTGCCGGGCTCGAGCGCCAAGGCCACGGGCACGTAAGCCTCGTTCCAAAGCACAACCTCGAGAACCCCTGTCAAGTCTTCGAGGAAAACAACCGCGAACGGTTTGCCCTCTTTCTTGGTAAACTTGCGATCGACTTGCGTTATCGCGCCCGCAATAGCGAAACTGGCGCGGTCCTCGAGTTCGCCTAACGACACGATGTTTTGGTATTTTCCGCTGGCCAGAACCCCGGCGTAATCGTCCAGCGGGTGTCCAGTCACATAGAAACCGAGCAACTCCTTCTCATAGGCCAGCGTCTCCTGATCCGTCCAAGGTGTATAATCGCTTGCCGCCCGTTCGATGACCGGCGGCGGCAAATCACCGAAGAGTGATTCCTGGCCGACCGCCTTGTCTCGGTGAGCAGCGGCGGAGGCCGCCAGTGTCTCCTCGACACAGGCAAAAAGCTCGGCGCGCCTTCTCTCGAGAAAATCAAAGGCGCCGGACCTGATCAGGCTCTCGATGATTTTGCGATTGGCGATCCGCGAGTCGAGCCGACTACAAAAATCTTCGAGCGATGTGAAGTCCCCTCCCCGTTCGCGTTCCGCGATCGCCGCCGCCATCGCACCCGCTCCAACATTTTTGATGGCGGCCACTCCATAACGAATGGCGTTCAGGGTGGGATTGGCCTCTGTGCCGCGATTTTCTGGCTCCTCAGGCGTTGCCGGACCGACGCGCAAAGGCCCCTCCACCGTTTCGAAAACTTCCGGCGTAAATTTCAGACTGCTCCGGTTCATATCCGGCGGCAGAATGGGTATTCCCATCCGCTTGCACTCGCCCACAAAGATCGAAATTTTATCCGTATTATTGATCTCGTTGCTCAGTAGCCCCGACATGAATTCGACCGGATAATGCGCCTTTAGATAAGCGGTCTGATAGCTGATCACGCCATAGGCCGCGCTGTGACTCTTGTTGAATCCATAGCCGGCGAATTTCTCGAGCAAATCGAAAATCTTGTTCGCCTTTTTCTCCGCGATCTTGGTTGTGCGGGCGCAGCCTTCGATGAAGTTGGCGCGTTCTTTCGCCATCTTCGCCTTGTCCTTCTTGCCCATCGCGCGCCGCAGCAAATCGGATTGGCCTAACGAGTAACCGGCGAGCCGGTTGGCCGCGGCCATGACCTGTTCCTGGTAGATCATGACTCCGTAAGTCTCCGCACTAATCTCCTCCAGCAATGGATGATCGTAGCGGATCTTCTTAAGACCCTTCTTGCGCTGAATGTAATCGCCAATCAAATCCATCGGTCCCGGACGATAAAGCGCGATCAGGGCCATAATGTCGCCGAGCTTTTGGACGTCGAGTTGCTTGGAAACAGCGGTCATCCCCACCGATTCCATCTGGAATAGCCCGACCGTTTCGCCGCGGTTGTAGAGACCGAAGGCGGCCGCGTCGTCCATCGGAATGTCCTTGAGCGCGAAACCCGGCTCGCGCTGGTGGATCAGCGTGAGCGTATCCTCGATCACGGTGAGCGTCTTTAGACCGAGAAAATCCATCTTTAACATGCCGAGGTCGCCTAGCGCACTGCCGCCAAACTGACTCGTCACTTCGTTATCCTTGCTGCGCGTCAGCGGGATGAATTCCGAGAGATCGCGATCGCTGATCACCACGCCGGCCGCGTGCACGCCGACGCCGCGGGTGAGACCTTCGAGCAGATTGCCGTATTCGAGAATCTGCCGAGTCGCCGGTTCGGTCTCGGAGGCCCGTTTCAGATCGGGATTCTTGGCCACGGCGTCGGCCAGTTTAATGTTAATTTCGTTAGGGATCATCTTCGCGACGCGGTCGCATTCCCCGTAGCTGAAACCAAGAACGCGGCCGACATCGCGGACCACGCTTTTCGCGCCGAGCGTACCGAAGGTAATGATCTGTGCGACGGCGCGCGCGCCATATTTCCGGCGCACGTAGTCGATCACTTCACCGCGCCGCGCCTGGCAGAAATCGATGTCGATATCAGGCGGTGAAACGCGCTCGGGATTGAGAAAGCGCTCGAAGAGCAGGCCGAACTTGAGCGGATCGATATCGGTAATCTCAAGGGCATAAGCAATGAGCGAACCGGCCGCCGAACCACGCCCAGGGCCAACTGGTATCCCGCGTTGTTTCGCGAAATGGATGAAGTCCCAAACGATCAGGAAGTAACTGACAAATCCGGTCTTCTCGATCACATCGAGTTCTTTGTTAAGACGGCCAAGGAGCTCTTCATCGGTGACTGCGCGATCACCGAACCGCTTGCGCATTCCCTCGTGGCAAAGTTCGCGGAGATATTGGCGTCGAGTTTTACCAGATGGCGCTTCGTATTCCGGAAATTTTGCGACCCCGAATTCCAACTTCAGGTGACAGCGTTCCGCGATCGCGACCGTATTCGAAATCGCCTCCGGATGGTCCCCAAACAGCGCGCGCATTTCAGCCGCACTCTTGAAATAAAGCTCCGGCGTGTAACGCATTCGCTTTTCGTCCTGGACCATCTTGCCGGTGCCGATACAGAGCATGACATCATGCGCATCGTGATGACTCCGCTCCAGGAAGTGCACATCGTTGGCCGCCACCAGGCCGAGTCCAAACTCTTGCGCGATCTGCGGGAGGAAAGCATTGCATTTGTGCTGTGCCTCGAGACCGTGATCGTGCAGCTCGAGACAGCAATTTTCGGCGCCGAGAATGTCGCGGTAAGTCGCGGCACTGGCTCGCGCCTGGTCGAGGTGATCGGCCTGGATCGCCATGTTGATTTCGCCCTTGAGGCACGCGCTCATCCCAATGAGCCCCTGCGCGTGCGCGGCAAGTAACTCGCGATCGATGCGTGGCTTGTAGTGCATCCCCTCGAGGTGCGCGGTCGACATCAGTTTGACCAGGTTGCGGTAGCCGATTTCGTCCCGCGCGAGGAGGGTGAAATGATAGGCCGCATCGCGCTGCGAATTGGGGCGATCGCTGATCGAACCGGGCGCCATGTAGGCTTCGACGCCGATGATCGGCTTGAGGCCCACCTCCATGGCGGACTGATAAAATTCGATCGCGCCGTGCAGGTTGCCGTGATCGGTCATGGCGACCGCGGGCATTTTCATTTCCGCCGCTTTCTGCATCAAGGCCTTCATCCGCACCGCTCCATCAAGGAGCGAATATTCGGTGTGCAGATGGAGGTGAACGAAGTCGTCGGCGGGCATCTGGGGTCAGTATAAACTTGCCCTCGGGACCAGCAAGGAATCCGCTCTCCTTTCCCCAAAATCGCCGTGCTCCCGCCAGGGCGGACCGTTCCTCCAGGAATCCTCCTGGGACTTGCAGGACATGGTAAACCAGACCGACTGTCAGACGCTTTCGCAGTTCGAGCATGCTCACGGGACGGCAATCTTCATTCTCACGAATTCTGCGCTTGCGCTGTCCCGGTGTTCTCTGATTTTCTACAACGAAGCCGATTGAAAATCGTTCGGACTTCATCACTGTAACGCGCATGAAAAAACTCGAAGCCATCATCAAGCCATTCAAACTCGAGGAAGTGAAAGAGGCGCTGGCCGAGCTCGGCATCGAGGGCATGACGGTGACGGAAGTGAAGGGTTTCGGGCGCCAGAAAGGACACACGGAAATTTATCGGGGCAGCGAATACACCGTCGATTTCCTGCCGAAAGTGAAAGTCGAAGTGGTGCTGGCGGACGACATGGTCGACAAGGCCGTGACCGTAGTGGTGGCTGCGGCCAAGACGGGTAAAATCGGTGACGGCAAAGTCTTCGTGCTCCCAGTGGAGCATGCCGTGCGCATTCGCACGGAAGAGATTGGCGAGAAGGCTGTTTGAAGGTTGAGAGGTTGAGGAGTTGGGTGGTTGAGCGAAATCTCTTCCTTCACGTCCTCAACCTCTCAGCCGTTCAACCATTAAACCGCAACACCTGCTTCGCTGTCCCATGCCTAAAGACAAGATAACTCCATCCGACGTCAGTAAAATGATCAAGGACCGCGAGGTGAAACTCGTGGATTTTAAGTTCACCGATCTGCCTGGCGCGTGGCAGCATTTCACTACCACGCTCACCGAGTATAATGAAGACATCTTCACCGAAGGTCTCGGGTTCGATGGCTCCAGCATTCGCGGCTGGAAGGCGATCAATGCCTCGGACATGCTGGTCATACCCGACCCCGAAAGCGCCTGGATCGATATCTTCAACGCCGAGCCGACCCTCAGCCTGATCTGCACGATCGTAGAGCCGATCACACGGGAGCCGTATAATCGCGACCCGCGCGGCGTCGCGGAAAAAGCGGAAGCGTATTTGCAGAGCACCGGGATCGCCGACACGGCCTTCTTCGGGCCGGAAGCCGAGTTCTTCATCTTCGACGATGTTCGGTTTACCAACAACGGCAACAGCTCCTCCTACTCCGTCGATAGCAGCGAAGGGCATTGGAACAGTGGCCGCGAAGAATTCCCTAATCTCGGCTACAAGATCCGGGCGAAGGAAGGGTATTTCCCAGTCGCGCCCGCGGATACTCTGCAGGACTTGCGCAATGAGATGTGCCTGGAGCTCGAGAAAGCGGGTATTCCGATCGAGCGCCAGCATCATGAGGTCGCCACCGCTGGCCAAGCCGAAATCGATATCCGTTTCGCGCCGCTCAAGTTGATGGGCGATTACATGCAGTACTACAAATACATCGTCCGTAACGTGGCCCGGAAGCATAACAAGACGGTCACGTTCATGCCGAAGCCGATCTTCGGCGACAACGGCTCGGGCATGCACACTCACATCTCCCTTTGGAAAGAGGACAAGCCACTCTTCTCCGGAAACGGCTACGCCGGCTTAAGCGACATGGCGTTGTTTTTCATCGGCGGCATCTTGAAACACGCGCCCGCCCTCACGGCCATCACAAACCCGACCACCAACAGCTACAAACGGCTCGTGCCGGGATTTGAAGCGCCCGTTAATCTCGCTTATTCGGCGCGGAACCGTTCCGCCGCCATTCGCATCCCGACGTATTCTGCCAATCCGAAATCGAAGCGGATCGAATTCCGTACTCCAGACGCGGCGGCCAATCCTTACGTCGCTTTCTCCGCGCTTCTCCTCGCCGGTCTCGACGGCGTTCAAAATCGGATCGATCCCGGCGATCCGCTGGATAAGAATCTCTACGAGCTGCCGCCCGAAGAGTTGGCCAACGTGCCGAGCGTGCCGGATTCGTTAGGCGGGGCCATCGCAGCTCTCGAGGCGGACCACGCTTTTCTGCTTCGTGGCGATGTTTTCAACGCCGACTTCATCCACAACTGGATCGAGATGAAGCAACGCGAATACGACTCGCTCCGACTGCGACCGCATCCCTACGAGTTTCAGATGTATTACGACGTCTAGCTGTCGATCCGCCTCGTGGCCGGGTGGGAGTGCCCCCGGAGCTGCTCGCCCAGGTGCCGAAATCCGCTCTCGCCAGTTTCGATGGAGAGGCCGGGAAATGTCTTGCAAGCGCGGGAGATGGTCCGATGTTGATCAGCGTTATGAGTCTCCTCGCTCTTCTGTCGAACTTTGGCGGCCCAGATCTGATCATCATCCTCCTCATCGTCCTCGTGCTCTTCGGCGCGAAGAAGCTGCCGGAGCTGGCCAAGGGAATGGGTCAGGCGGTCAAGGAGTTCCAAAAGGCTAAAGATGAGTTCAGCGATGAGCTGCATAACGCCGGCACTACCACGCCGCCCGAACCTGATGTGCTGCAGGCGGACGCAACCGTTCCTCGCATCGATAACATGGCCACCGCGCGGGAAGTGCCACCACCACCGACGCGAGATGAAGTGGTGCAGCCTGCGGAAGAGCGGACCTCGCGCGAAGTCTAAGCTTACCGTTGATTTCAGTCGTCAGGGTTTAGTTCGACCGGCCGGCCGCATCTTCTAATCGCGGAGGTTTGGTAGTCACTGGGAGAAACTCGGATTTATCCGATGACATCCGGGATCTTTTCGTCTAAGCATAGCGTCCCAAAAATTCCGCACTATGCCCGAGCCCGATTTACGCCGTCAGATCAAGGAGATGCTGGTCAAGAACCTGATGCTGCAGACTTCTGCGGATCAGATTGCTGACGACCTTCCTCTTTTCGGCCCCGGCGGTCTCGGGCTGGACTCGATCGACGCCCTCGAATTGGTCGTGAGCATGGAGAAAACCTTCGGGGTCGGTGTGCCGAATTCCGAAGTGGCCGGGAAAGCCCTGCAAACGGTGAACTCGATTCACGATTACATCGCGGAAAAGACCGAGCGGTCTGCGGCCTGACGCTTGCCGGCTAACGGCCTCCGAATTCAATCAGGATTCTGTTTCCGCGAGATTGATCGCGTCGATCAATTGTCGGTAGCGGCCGAACTCACTCCGATGAGGAGACAGAACCAGGCGCGGCAGATCCCAAATCTCCGGCTGATTTTTTTCCTGTGGCAAAGCATCGCGTTGCTCGATGGAGCCGCTACGAAGCAAATCCGCGAATTGCTGATTTAAACATGTTAATGCACTGTTTATCAATCGCTTGTTTATGCGGATGACATATTGAGAACCGACCCAGCGAGAGGACTGAAAGTTCCGATAAAAAAGAAGGATGTGGTCGACCGCTTCGGTGACGTCGTGGGCGATTTTAATGAAGTTAAAGTCCGCCTTACTGATCAAACCCAGTTTTAAAAGGTGATCTGTGAGGAAGCTCATCCAAGTTTCCCAATAACTGCTGTCCGGCCGATCGATCAGGACAATCGGGATGATGAGCGCCTTGCCCGTCTGCATGAGCGTGAGCGCCTCGAACCCTTCATCCATGGTGCCGAAGCCCCCTGGAAAGAGCGCGTAAGCGTGGGTTTCCTTCACGAAGTTGAGTTTGCGCGTGAAGAAATAATTAAAGTTAATGAGCTTCGGATCGCCGTGAATGATCTCGTTTGCTCGCTGCTCGAAAGGCAGGCGAATATTGAGTCCGAAGCTGTTTTCACGGCCCGCCCCGCGCTGCGCTGCGCCCATGATCCCGTCACCACCGCCGGTGATGACCATGTAATCATTGGCCACCATCTGGCGTCCAAATTCCTCCGCGAGCTGGGCCTCAGGTTCTGAAGCGGCTGTCCGCGCGGAGCCAAAAACCACCACCTTCCGCACATTCCGGTAAGGCGCGAAAATCTTGGCCGCGTAACGCAACTCTTTGAAGGCGCGGTTCATCAGCTTGAGATCACCCGTGCCCATCTTATCGCTGCCCATTTTCAGCGCCGTGCCGATCAGTTCCTCGACGAGTTCGGGGGATTTTTCGACGCCCCAATCTTTCACTAACTGGTGAATCCGCGCTTCGAACTCCGGCCCGATCTTTGAAGGACGGATGGGCTGGTCGACCACCGCGCTGCCAGTAAAATCTTCCACGCCTCCACTTGAGCGATTTCCGCACCTCCAACAAGGGAAACTG
>JBPCLK010000043.1:0-10686 GCA_051003355.1 Chthoniobacterales bacterium
TTCCCTTCGATCACTGCGTAACGCCACTGGTGCGCAGCGATTTCTTTCGACGCCAGGCGACTGAACTTCTCCAGATTGTCGGCGTGGTCACGATAGTTTGAGACCACTTTGCTGGCGGAATAGATCCCCGTAAAAAAGATCGCGAAGAGGATTCCGAACGCAGTCCAGCGGAGAACCCGCACGCGATTTTCCTCATTTCCCAGGAGGTGCGCCACTTGGGCGGCCAGGAGCAAACAAAGCGGGGGCAAAACCGGAAAGATGCGGTCGACCCTTTTGGAAGGGACCAGGGACATGAGGAGAATCCCGCCCAAACTCCAGAAAAGAAGCCAGAGCGTTTCCGGTGAGATATCGCGCCAGCGCTCGCGCCACCCGCCGTTCATCTTCCGGCCGCCCCACCAGGCGAAGATTATCAGGAGCAAAGACCAGGGAGCAAATTTTTGCAGCAGATGCGGCACATAATAGAGAAGCGGTTGCGCGCGATGGACCGAGCTTCCAAAACGTCCCAGAAACTCTTTTTCGAAAACCACCTCGTAAAAGGCGGGAACAAACTTAATCCCGCAGAGTGTCCAGAGGAGAATGACCGCGATAGAAGCCAGCCAGGGCCACCACCCACACCACGCGCTCGTTCCGGTTCGCCTCGCGACCAACGCCTGGAAGAGCACAATTCCCGGGAGGAGAAAGGCAAAGTTCATCGGCCCCTTGATCATCATCGAGACGGCGAAGAGCGCGAACATGATCCAGCGGTCACGCCTCTGCCATCCGCTTCGGGTGCGGATCTTTTGCCAAATAAGGAGCCCAGGCAAAAAGAGCGAAAGCGCCAGGGGCATGTCCGTTCGCACCAGCGTCGCCAGCCGGGCGCTGAGCAGGTTGAGACCGAAAGCCGACAACGCGATCAGAGCCGGCACCGGCCCGTAGGCTGCACGGGCCGCCCGAAACAAGACTACCGCCAGCCATCCGGCCGAGAGAAAGCATGGTAACCGCCATGCCACATTCCAGGAGCGAGTCAGAAAGTAAGTCCACGCTGAGGTCCAGCCCACCAGCGGGGGCTTCTGGGCGATCAGCCCATGCGGCGTGTGCTGGAAAAACCAGTGGCCGGCCTTGATCATCTCAAAGGAGGTGTAGGCCTGCAGCGCCTGATCGTAATCGTCCAGGTTCCAGGGCAGATTCGTTAGGGCGAAAAAGCAGGTGGCGAGTCCGCCGATCAGCCATACCGTGCGCTGACTCGCGAGGAAATTTCCGACTTGTGGTGAAGCGTTCGTCATGGCGTGTCCGGCCAGCTCTCGCTGCATAGCATGACGGCCAGAGCCGCGCACGACTAAAGCCTGACCGAGCGAGAAAAACCATGTGCGGGATTGCCGGATTTACTCAGTTCAGCGGGGTTTCGCCGGAAGCCGAAACCCTCGTGCGCCGCATGATCGCTCCGCTGGCTTCGCGCGGCCCGGATGGAGAAGGTGTTTTTGTTGCGCCGACGGTGGCTCTTGGACATCGCCGCCTCAGCATCATTGATATGGAGGGCGGCGCCCAGCCCATGGTCAGTCGCGACGGCCGCTATCACATCGTCTACAACGGCGAGATCTATAACTACGTCGAGCTGCGCGCTGCACTGGAAAAGCGCGGCTGCGTTTTCAAGACTCACTCCGATACCGAGGTGTTGCTGGAGCAGTTTGCTCTTGATGGCGTCGACGCCCTCCAGTCCTGCAACGGCATGTTCGCCTGCGCGATCTGGGATGGTGTGACTGAGCGTCTGTTTTTGGCGCGCGATCGCATCGGAGTGAAGCCGCTCCATTACTGCGTGCGACACGGAAACCTTATCTTCGGTTCCGAACTCAAGGCTTTGCTCGCTCATCCGCAGGTCGAACGACGGCTGCAGCCACTTTCGGTCAGCAAATTTTTCACCTACGGCTATATCCCGTGTCCCAACAGCATCTTTGCCGGAATCCATAAGCTGCCGCCCGGCGGCTATCTCTATTTCGACCGCACAGGATTACATCTTGATCGCTATTGGGATCTCCCGCTCGTCGACCAACCAGCGAGCGACCGCAACGTAGATGAGTGGGCGGAGGATCTGCTCGATCTCCTGCGTGATTCCGTCAAGAAACGGTTGCGCAGCGATGTGCCAGTCGGGCTCTTTCTATCAGGCGGACTCGATTCCAGCACCATTACCGCTTTGGCCGCGCAAGCCTCCGAGCACGAGCTTCACAGTTTTTCGATTGGCTTCGACGACGCGAGCTACGATGAATCGTCCTACGCGCGGCAGGTCGCGGCCTGGTGTGGGACGCGGCATCATGAAGAAATCCTCACTTTAGACCACGCCACGACCCTGTTTCCCGAAGTCATGAGTCGCCTTGATGAACCTCTGGGCGACGCCTCGATCGTGCCCACTTATTTCCTCAGCGGCTTGGCAGCGAAGCATGTCAAAGTCGTCCTGGGTGGAGACGGCGCGGATGAATTGTTCGCCGGCTACGCTGCCTTTCAAGCCCACAAACTGGTGCAGAATCTTTCCTTTCTGCCGGCCGGCTGGCGCGATGGACTTCGCCACATCGCCCGTCGTCTTCCTGTTTCGCATCGTTATGCCAGCGCCGAGTTTCTGATGCAGCAATTTGTCAAAGGTCTCGGATTATCTCCCGAAGTGCGGTTTTTCCTTTGGCTCGGATGCTATGGCAATGCCGAGAAAAAACAGCTGCTCTCCGTCCCCCTGCAGGAAGGCCTGCTGCGCGAGGACGCCTTTGAGGATATCTCCGGCTACATCCGGCAAAGCGGGTTGAAGGGAGATTTTCAACGGCTGCAGTACCTGTGTCTGAAGCTTTATTTGCAGGACGACATTCTGCTCAAGGTTGACCGCGCGAGCATGGCGCATTCCCTCGAGGTGCGGGCGCCATTTCTCGATCGCGATGTGGTCGAGTATGCCGCGCGTATCCGGCCGGCCGATAAACTGCGCGGCCTCACGACTAAATACGTTTTGAAAAGGGCGGTGCGCGGCCTTTTGCCTAACGAGATTGTGCATCGGCGCAAGAGCGGCTTCATGATGCCGGTGGCGCTCTGGTTGCAACACAACATGCGCGAGCTCATCGAAGATCTTTGCTCGCCGGCGGCGCTGGCGGAGACCGGCCTCTTCCAGCCGGGCTTTGTGCGACAGTTACTGGACGAGCACTTTGCGGGCAGGCGCGATCATCGAAAGCAAATTTATCCTCTTCTTTGCTTCATGGCCTGGCGTCGAAACTTTGCGCCGGGTTGCTCTCTTTAGACGCGTCTCCGGTCGGAATTTCATTCGACCGCCCGGGCTCAGGGCGGTTACCAATGGCCACCATGGTCATGACACCTACCGATCCGGCACCGCGCAGTTCTCGAGGCGAATCGATGCTTGCCTTCAGCATCATGTTTTTCGCCGTGGCCATTTTGTGCTTCCTGCTGGGGTGGGCGGATGGAGTTCGACACGACAAGACCTTCCTGCACATTCATCAAACAGGAGGATTTCTGATCGCCACCGCGGTCCTGGCGACTTTAGGCGTGCTTTTCTTTGTCTGGTCTAAAGGTTCCCGCCGCACCTAGCCTTTCCCGGCTTTGACCTGACGCGGGGTCTGGCCTCGCGGATGACCGCCGCTGGTCGCTATCTTTGGCGCCGCTGCGGCCCCGCGCTCGTTTCTTCTTCGTCGCAAAAGACAGCGCCCGTCGGCGCTTGTCTTTATCTTGGGACATTGGTAACATTGTCCCATGAAAGCAAAAGAGAAATCGGTCACGCGCGTGCAAATCGGCGCGCGCATGGAGAAGACGCTGGTCAAGACGCTCAAGGCGCTGGCCGAGTATCTTGAGCTGTCGTTAGGCGATCTGCTCGAGGGAATCACCCTGCATGCCCTGGAGGGCAGGTCCCCATTCAGTAAAAAAACGCTCGGCCACGTGAAAAAATTGCGCGCGATTTATGGGCTGGAACTGAATGCACGCGATAGCCATCGCCTGGTGGAGGAAGGGCATGCTCGCCAGTAAGAGATCCGAGCTCTTGACCGCGTTCGCGCAAGGCCGGGTCGATCCCGCCAGTTTTTCGCATCGCGATCACGTCCGGGTGAGTTACGAACTCCTGGCCCAACGGCGTTTTCCCGAGGCGCTCCTGCACCTGGCGCGGGGTTTGCGCCGGCTGGCCGCGAAAGCCGGGAAACCGGAGATCTACCATGAGACGATGACCGCGGCCTTTCTCGCGCTCATTGCGGAGCGGAGCCTGGGCAAACCCTGCGCGAGCTGGGAAGAGTTCGAGGAGCGGAACCCGGACCTCTTCCGGAAAGATTTGCTCGAGAGATTCTACCGGCCGGACGTGCTGCAATCCGCGCTGGCGCGCCAGACATTCGTTCTGCCGGGGAGCACGGCGAGCTAGCCGCGCTTTGCCGCGCGAAATCTCCGGCGTGACGCTTCTGCCGCTGGGAGGCGGCATTTCGATTTCTTATAATAAATTCTCGGCTCGCACGTTAGAACCAATGAAGACTCTATGCGCGTGGCCGAACTCATCCCAGCCGACGATCACCTAACGACGCTTTTGCGCCGTTTCGAGCTGCCCCTGCTGCAATACGCCGCCCGCATTCTGGGCGATCGCGACCGGGCGCGCGACGTCGTCCAGGAGACCTTCGTCGAACTGCAGAAAAACCAGCGCTGGCAAACCGATTCCGCGCCGGCCAAATGGCTCTTCACCGTTTGTCGCAATCGGGCTCTCAACATCTGCCGAAATGAAAAGCGCATAACCCATCTCGACGAAGAGATTCTGGAAAAACAGCCCGGGCACGATCCCACGCCTAACGAACAACTCGAGCGGACAGAAGCGAGCGGCTTCCTCCTCCGCATTGTCGCCACGCTGCCGCCGCGGCAGCAGGAGGTGCTCCAGCTCAAATTTCAAAACGATCTCAGCTACCAGGAGATCAGCGAGGTCACCAAACTCTCCGTCAGCCATGTCGGCGTTCTCCTGCACACCGCCCTGAAAACACTGCGCGTCCGCCATGCTGAAGCGGCGCGTGATTTCATCCCCTTCAAACCACGACTTGCCTCATGAATATCAATCTCGACGATCCCAAACTCACCGCCTATGCGCTGGACGAACTCTCCGGCTCGGAGCACGCGGAAATGAAAACGGCCGTGGCCGCCTCGGCTGCAGCTCAGGATTTTGTCAGGGAGCTGCGTCTCCTCACCGGCAATCTGCGAGCGGAATATGAGGCGGAGCGGGACACCCATCCGCTCGGGCATGAAAACATCGTGCTGCTCGGGCAAAAAGACGATCCATGGAGTGTCTCTCGCCGGCTGGCCCTGGCCGCCACCATCACTGTCTGCGCCTGTCTGGGCGCTCTGGTCGTGGCCACGGTGCAACGCGGCGGGCTGGGGAATCGGGGCCAGGCGGGCTGCGTGGCCGGAGGTCCGGTGACCCGGTCTGACTCTCCGGCCAGCAATGTGGTCGAAGGAATCGATGAGCCGGAGAGCGCCGAACCGGCGGCGGGGTCGGTGACCACCATCCTGCAAGTGCCGCCGCCGCCACCAGCCATGGCGAAGGATTGGGCCAAGGCCGCCACCGGTGCGATCTCGCCCTCCTCCGGACAGTCACCAGGCGAGGCTCGCGTCGCGGTTGCGCGCTCTTCGGCGGACAAGCTGATGCTGGAAGCCAGCGCTCCGCCGTTGGTCTCGGCGCCCGCTGGGCAGGATCAGTTTTCCGTCCGGCAGGAGCCGAGCCAGTTCAACACGGCGCGCTACGGGAACATCGAGGAAAACCCGTTCCTGACCGCGACGAGCAATCCGCTCTCCACTTTCTCCATCGATGTCGATACCGCGTCGTATTCGAATATCAGGCGCTTCCTCGAAAATGGATCCCTCCCGCCGAAAGACGCCGTGCGGGTGGAGGAAATGATCAACTACTTTAGCTACAACTACCCACAGCCTAACGACGATCTGCCATTTTCGATCAACCTCGACGCAGCCGCCTGTCCCTGGGCGCCCACCCATCGGCTGGTCCGCATCGGCCTGCAGGGCCGGGAGATGCCTAACGAGAATCGACCGGCCAGCAACCTCGTCTTTCTGCTCGATGTCTCGGGTTCCATGAATCCGGAAAATCGCCTGCCGCTGGTCAAACAGGCGATGCGGCTCCTGATCGACAAACTGGGCGAGAACGACCGGGTCGCGATGGTGGTTTACTCGGGTGCCTCTGGTTTGGCGTTGCCCTCTACGGCCGGGGATAAAAAGGAGCGGATCCTGAGTGCGCTCGAGCACCTGCAGGCGGGCGGTTCGACCAACGGAGCCCAGGGCATCGAACTCGCCTACCAAACCGCCGCGGAGCATTTCATCAAAGGCGGCGTCAACCGCGTCATCCTCGCGACCGATGGCGACTTCAACATCGGGAACACCAGCGAAGGCGAACTCGTCAGGTTGATTCAGGAGAAAGCCAAAAGCGGCGTTTTCCTCAGCGTCCTTGGAGTGGGGGACGACAACCTCAATGACTCGATGATGCAGAAACTGGCCGACAAAGGAAACGGCAACTATGCCTACCTCGATTCCATCGACGAAGCGCGCAAGGTGCTGGTCGAACAGATCAATGGCACCCTGGTCACGATCGCCAAGGACGTGAAGATCCAGGTCGAGTTCAATCCCGCGCAGGTCGCCTCGTATCGGCTCGTCGGTTATGAGAAACGCCTGCTGCGCAAAGAAGATTTCAACAACGACAAGATCGACGCCGGAGAGATCGGTGCCGGGCACACCGTGACCGCCTTGTATGAAGTGGTGCCGGCCGGCGCGGAGGCCAATCCCGCCGCGAGCGTTCCGGCGGTTGATCCCTTGAAATATCAAGAGCAGGCCAGGGTTGCCTCGGCGAAGGCAGAACCCGGTGCGCCGGAATTGCTCACGGTCAAATTGCGTTACAAAGAACCGGCTGGCGAGACGAGCAAGCTGATCGAGCGGCCCTTCGTCGATCGCGGGGAGCCATTCGCCAGCGCCGCGCCCGACTTAAAATTTGCCGCAGCCGTGGCGGAGTTTGGCATGATTCTGCGAGACTCGGAATTCAAAGGCAACGGGACGCTCGGAGCCGTGGCGGAATGGGCGCAGGAAGGCAAAGGCATTGATGCGAAAGGCTATCGCAATGGCTTCCTCGCCTTGGTGAAAAAGGCTCAGCAACTCAAGGCGCGGATGTAGTCCTGCGCTCGCTCCTTAGATATTTTCCGCCGTGGCGACTGTCACTTGCGGTTTCACGCGAGTGGCCAGAAAGGCGCCGAAGAGCAAAACCCCGGCGCACCAGAACTGGGTCACCGAAAATCGCTCGTGAAAAATCCAGGCCGAGAGCGCGAGCGCGCCGAGAGGGCTGAGCAATTGCAAGGTCTGGGCAAGCGCCACGCCGATCTCGCGGATCGCGACATAATAAAGCAGATGCGCCACCGTGATGCAGAGCAGCGCGGACACGACCAGGATGCCGTTCACGTGTGCGCTCACCTGCCCGGGCGTGGCGATATTGCCAAAGGCGAAAGTGAGCGGGCAGAGCATGATCGAGGTGAGAAAACTGATGATGCCAAAGCTGCGAATACTGCCGAGGCGGGCGGAGGGACGTTTCACGAGAACGCCATAGAGCGCCCAGCAAAAGCTGGCGGTGAAAGCAAGGGCGAGCCCGCCTAACGAAACGTGACCAGCCGTCCAGCGCGGCTGGAACCAGAAGACCCCGATCGCGCCTAACAATCCCAGGAAAATGCCGAGCTGGAATTGCCATTGCCGAATAATCCAGCGCTCTTCCGGCACGAAAATCATGGCCAGCAGGGCCGTCATGATGACGGACGAACGAATAAAGACCGCATAAACGCCGGGCCCCATGTAATGCAGGGAAAGCACCTGAGTGATCTGGTGAATGACGTTAGGCACGGCCGGCCCCAGGCAGAGCAGGAGCACGCTCCAGTCGAGGCGCGGGCCGAGGCGGCGGAAGCGATAGAGCGCCAGCGGAGCCACCGCGAGAAACGCGATCGAGTAACGATAAAAGTTCTGCGCGAACGGGTCGTAGTAACGGTTGAGGTAAAACTGGAAGAGCGACGGCGTGGCCCAGATGAAGATGGTCGCGAAGACAGCGGCATACCCCTTTTTTTCCTGCTGAGCTGTCATGACTGGCGCGCAGATTACCTGCGAATGCTGCCTGCAAGGCAGAGAAATTTCTTCCGCGACCTCCCGGTGCGCCAAAAAAAAATGTGACCGCTACACTGCTTGCAATCGCGAGCGCGGGCAGATACGAAGGGTTAAGACACAACCAACATGAATCTGATGAAACGACTTCTCCTGGCGGCCCTTGTAGCAACTTTCTTCCTCTCTCCGAGCGGGCTGTCCGCAGCGAAAAAGAAAAGTGAAGGGTCTGGTGGCGATCCCGGCGGCCACATCAAAACGGCGTTGCAACTGGTGGATCAGAGACAATTCGAGCCCGCCATCGCCGAGTTCACCAAAGCGCTGGAATCGAATCCCGACAACGCTTTCGCCATCTACCAGAACCGTGGCGCCATGTATATCGCGGTCGGGAAATACCCGGAAGCCGTGGCCGACTACAGCAAGGCGATCGAGATGAAAGGCGACGACGAACGCAGCTACCTCGGTCGCGGCCAGGCCACACTTTATCTGGGCAAATGGGACGAAGCCATCACCGATTTGTCGAAGGCCACCGAGCTGAAACCCGACGATGCGGAGGCTTATGGTTTCAGGGGTTTCGCGTACGCGAAGCTCAATCAGTGGGATAAGGCGCTACCCGATTACGACAAATATCTGGCCGCCAAACCGACCGACCAGGTCGCTCTCGAGCGCCGCGCGGAGGCCAACCGCAACCAGCAGAAATTGCCGGAAGCGGTCACCGACTACAGCAAGGCGATCGAGCAGGCGCCGAATAAGTGGAATCTCTACAAAGGCCGGGCCTACACCTATCACTTGATGAAGGATTTCCGGAAATCCGCGGCCGATTACCGCAAAGCCTTCGAGTTGAACCCGAAAGATGGCGACGCTCAGCGCCGCGCCCAGGCCGAGGAGAGTCTCTTTGCCACTCCCACGCCGGTGCCGGTCGCAACGCCCGCGCCGACGCCCGTGCCGAAGGCGAGCCTCTTCACTCCGATGAATATCGGGATCGGAGCTGTCATTCTGCTCATCCTCGTGATCGTCGTGGTCATGATGGCGCGGAAGAAAAGCGGCTCGGAATATCGAGTGGGCGGGAGTTAATTTCCCGGTCGGTCGGTCAAGAAATTGTTTTGACACTGCGAGGCCCGCGGTTAGCTTGCCGACGCTTTTTCGGAGATCGAGGAAAAGTCCCATGGTCGTTCAAATCGTTGACCGGCTCTGGGACTTTCGCTTCTAACGACGACGAGCAACCGGTTGCTTCCTGCATGGGCAGGGCCAGCCCGGAGAATGAACAGCGGCCCACATAGCTCAGTTGGTAGAGCACGTCCTTGGTAAGGACGAGGTCACCGGTTCAAGCCCGGTTGTGGGCTCCGAAAAGGGACTCGCGACCGAAAATAACCCTAACGAAAAGTCAGTATAAAACAGATTAAGTAACTCAAGGAGAATTCCAGATGGCTAAGGACAAGTTTGAACGCAATAAGCCGCACGTGAACGTCGGCACGATCGGTCACGTCGATCACGGCAAGACCACTCTCACCGCTGCGATCACCAGCGTGCTCGCGAAGAAGGGCTTTGCCCAGGCACGCGCCTACGATTCCATCGACGCCGCTCCCGAAGAAAAAGAGCGCGGCATCACGATCTCGACCGCGCATGTGGAATACGAGAGCGATAAGCGCCACTACGCGCACGTCGATTGCCCAGGCCACGCCGATTATGTGAAAAACATGATCACCGGCGCCGCCCAGATGGACGGAGCGATCCTCGTGGTCAGCGCCGCCGATGGTCCCATGCCGCAGACCCGTGAGCACATCCTGCTCGCCCGTCAGGTCGGCGTGCCTTCGGTCGTCGTTTTCCTGAACAAGGTCGACATGGTCGACGATCCCGAATTGCTCGACCTCGTCGAAATGGAAGTGCGCGACCTCCTCACCCAATACGAATTTCCGGGCGAAACCATCCCCATTGTCAAAGGCAGCGCGCTCAAGGCGCTGAACGGCGATCCGGAACAGGAAGCGCAGATCCTCGCGCTCATCGCAGCGGTCGATGATTACATCCCCGTCCCTGAGCGTCCGGTCGATCAGCCCTTCCTCATGCCAGTGGAAGACGTGTTCAACATTGAAGGCCGCGGCACCGTCGCGACCGGTCGTGTCGAACGCGGCATCCTCAAGAAAATGGAGGAAGTTGAGATCGTCGGCCTGACCGACACCGCGAAGACGACCGCGACCGACATCGAAATGTTCCGCAAGCTTCTCGACGAAGCCCGCGCCGGCGACAACGTCGGAGTGCTGCTCCGTGGCGTGAAGAAAGAAGACGTCATGCGCGGCCAGGTCATCGCCAAGCCCGGCTCCATCAAGCCGCACAAGAAATTCAAAGCGGAGATTTACGTTCTTTCGAAGGAAGAAGGCGGCCGTCACACGCCGTTCTTCACCAACTACCGTCCGCAATTTTACTTCCGCACGACCGACGTGACGGGCAGCGTGAAGCTGGCCGAAGGCGTCGAGATGGTCATGCCGGGAGACAACGTTGCTGTCGAAGTGGAGCTCGGCACGCCGATCGCCATGGAGAAAACGATTCGGTTCGCTATTCGCGAAGGCGGCAAAACCGTCG
>JBPCLK010000044.1:0-9437 GCA_051003355.1 Chthoniobacterales bacterium
GGTGAGAGATCGATGCTTGATTTTGAGTAACCCTTTTCCCATTACACCCAGATCTTTGAGCGCCTCCGGGGCGAAAACCTCCTGCGAGCCTTCGTCCAAGCGTCCAATCATCTTGGAGAGTTGTTCCGCAGCGCCCGTCTGGCTGCCTGCGATATTATTGTTGAGAATCGAAACGATCTCCCCTCGCGCTGCGATGGAGAGCCGCAAGATCTCCTCGGATCTCTGGTAAAGTTTTTCCTGCTCTTTCTGCAATCGCTCGCGCTCCGCGCGAATCGTGCGCATTTGATGACCGACGAGGCCGATCAAAATGAGGATGGTGACAAAGCCTGCCCCGACGAGCAGGCGCACCATCCAGAAAATCCGACCCGTACCTTTTTCCGTTGTCACGACGCTGATCGCCAGCCTCTGCATCCAGCCGAAAGACCATGCGATCGGCAGTTTGCGGATAGCTTCCTGGACATTTGAGTTCTCATTTTTAACGACCGGCTGCGGCTTTCTTTTAAACAGCAACAGCCTTTTGGGACTCAAACTCAAAAGGTCCGACCTCGTCACAGTCTGCGTCCCTCCAGCCAGGAACGATCGGCACTCTCGTGATTTCAAAAACGGGGTCAGCCGTTTTCGAAATCCATGATCCTTCCTAGCACGAACCATTCCCGCCGTTCGATATCGCCGCAGACGCGTTGGAAAGAGGGCTTCGTTTGATTAGCGCATCACCGGCCGTCATGGACGTCACGCTTTGGTCTGCGTGCCACGGATGAGGCTCGCACCTTGACACCGCCGCCCGGCCGCGGCACTAGCCGGAGTATGAAACAACTCAAATACGGTGTCGTTCTACTGCTCGCTCTTTCATCTCTCAGCCTGCCCTTCGCGCGAGCCGACCAACCCGATCAACCTCGCATGAGGGACGCGCTCGCTCGTCTGAAGGAAGCTCGTATTGCTCTGGTCAACGCCGAGCACAACAAGAGTGGCCATCGCGTTAAAGCGGTCAAGTTAGTTGACGAAGCGATCGCGGAGATCGAGGCCGGCATCGCAGAAGTGAACCGTTAGCCGGTAACTTTTCCTGACCGGGCGGATACCCCGCCCTTCAACTGGTCACGGGCAGCATTTCGCATCGCGTGATCTCGCGGAAAGTAGAAAGCCGGCGCTCGCGCGCCGGCTTTCACATTTTTCACCGTTTGAAGAAATCCGCACTTAGGGAGTCATCTCGACCATCTTGCCGTCTTTCATCATCATCATCTTGCCGTCCATCATGACCATTTCGCCATTTTTCATCTTCATGGTCTTGCCGTCTTTCATTTTGATCATGCCGTCCTTCATCACAACGGTGCCGTCGGACATCGTCATGTCCTCTTTCATCTTCATGGTCTTGCCGTCTTTCGAGACCATCATTTTGCCGTGTTTCATCATCACGCCGTCGTGATTCATTTCGCCTTCTTTCATCTCACCGGCCATCAGGGTGGCGGCGGAGAACGCGGAGATCACGGTTAGAGCAATGACGTTTTTCAGTGTTTTGGATTTCATACTTTTCTAGTTTTGTTAGCTAACAAAACCATAAGCCCGACCAGTGTGGACGGACCGGAGCCCTCGATCATGAGTGGCGGCTGGATCATACCAGCACTTCTGGTTACGATTCATTAGAGTCTCCAGCTGTTAAAATATTCGATAATAACCTAAAGATTTCCGCGCTCGTCTTCCCACACCCTTTCAGTTGGTAACTCGACGCACTTGGATGTCATAAATGCAAGCTTTCGTCATAAACCTGGCCACGGCGACCGATCGCTGGGTTTTTGTTCATAAATCCATAACGCAGAGTAGTTTGTGTATTACCAGGGTTGCAGCGGTGGATGCTATGACTATCTCCCTGCCCCATCCTGCGTTTGCGGCGCGTCAATATCGCTGGTTTCACGGTCGCAAGATCAATCCACGCGAACTTGCCTGTTACCTGAGCCATCTCAAGGCTCTGCAAGCCTTTCTCGACACTGGAGAGGAGCATGGCCTTGTGGCCGAGGATGATATCGTTCTCCGTCCAGATTTCGATAGTTCCCTGGCCGCCGCTCTGCAGCGTTCGAATCAATGGAATATCCTGCGACTAACGGGTCTGAGCGCGGCCCACCCGATGCGGGTGGCGCGCCTGGCGGGTGATCGGGATCTTTGTGTGCACTTCGGCCGCCTGAAAGGCGCGGGCGCCTACGTGGTGGATCGCACCGCGGCTCGAGCCCTCCTCAAGCGTCTTCTCCCCATGCGACTGCCGTTTGATCACGCCATAGATCGAGAATGGCGGCAAGGCCTCACGGCCGCCTCGATCTTTCCTTTCCCGGTTTCCCAAACCGAGAGCGACTTTCTTTCCTCCGTCCAGCCGGGGACTTGGCCACGGCTCTCCCGGACGCGTCGTTATCTCACCACCTATCCCTATCAGGCTTTGAACGAAGTCTCCCGCTGGTTTTATCGCGGTTTTCACGCTCTCCGCATCGGGTTAGGCCACCCTGCTACCGCACCAAGTAAGCGGCCGAGAGTTTCGCCCAAGACCAAGGTCTAAAAATTCTTACGGCTTACGAGAAATAAGAACAGCCTGCGTCCTTGCTGTTTTCGATTTAGCAGCATGAACTCAAGTGCAGGCGATAAAGCAAAGGGAACAGCAAAACAGGCCTCCGGTTCCATCAAGGAAGCGGCAGGCAAAGTAGTGGGGAACGATCGGCTGCGGGCCAAAGGCGCCGCAGAGAAGACTGAAGGGAAGGCCCAAAAGAAAGTGGGCGATGTGAAGAAGGTCTTCGGGAAGTAACTCGACCAACCAAATCTATCTTTAAGACAATGGCGTTTCCTTTGGGAAGCGCCATTGTCCGCCTCTCTCTTCGGACTTACTTCGTGTCTGTAAACTGGGCGGCGTATTTCGCGTAACCTTCTTTCACCAGATCTGCCGCCGGGATGAAACGCAGGGCGGCTGAGTCCATGCAATAACGGATGCCCGTGGGCGGCGGTCCATCCGGAAACTTATCGCCCAGGTGTGAGTTAGCTTTCTTCGATCGCACTTCGATCGAGCCTTCCTTGGGGACCTCAACGAGATTCGCAGGCTCCAGTGGTTTGAAGAAGCTGGGCCAGCCAGTGCCGGATTCAAACTTGTCCTTTGAGCTGAAGAGCGGCTCGCCCGAAACGATGTCCACATAGATCCCCGGCTTGTGGTTATCCCAATAAGTGTTGTGGAAGGGGGGCTCCGTCCCGCCATTTTGCGTCACTTCATATTGGAGCGGAGTCAGCCGCTCTTTCAGTTCCGCCTTCGTAGGAATTTTGTCTCCATCAGCCCGGGTTGTTTGACTCAATAAAACCAGCACTCCAGCCAACAGGCCCAGGACCGCGCCCCGCAAAATGTTCGTCTTCATCTGAAGATACGAGAAGCGAAGCGCCAACTTATTTCAACTCGCTGAAGATCGGTTCACCCGTCACCAGCGGCCCCACCGCCGCGACATCCCCCGCCGGCTCGCGCTGAAAGGTCAGCTCCCTGCGCGCCACGCCTGCAAACGCGCGGACCAATCGCCCAATCGTGGCCTTCGACAGATCGTCGGAGAATTGCTCGTTCTCGATGTAGGCGCAGAGCTTGTCATCCGTCATGCAATGGACGCGGCCGGTGCTGCCCAAGGGCGCGTCGACCCGGGCCCGGGGGAAGACCATGATCGCCTTGAAATAGAGCTCATCGCGGTGAGTCAGCGCCTTCACCTGGTTCAGCACCTGCAGGCAACGCGCGAGAAACGCCCGAATGCACGGCTTCGATTGCGCCAGGTTGTTGTAGACCAATTCGCCCCTGCTATCCGCGGTCGCTACCCCGCGCCAGTTTTTCGTCTCAATCAGAAATAGTCCCGTCGGTCCGATCACCACATGGTCGAGATTTCCGATGCCGGTGGTAACATCGTGAAAGACAAAGAATTGATCCGGTAACCGATCGAGTGTCCCCGCCACTGGACATTCCCCCGCCTGGCCTCGCCGCCGGGCAGCCCGCTCCCGTTCGTAGCGATCGATCTGTTGGCCCTGCCTGTGACAAAGCCACCAGATGATCAAACCACCGCAAAGACAGAGTTCTAGTTCTGGCATCGAAATGCGCCCCGTGAACAATCGAGCCAGGATCACTCCCTCCATCACGCTCACCACGACCAGCACCATCATGGTGGTGAGGAGCATCTTTTGAAATACCCGGACGGCTTGATCCAATGCGTGACGTCCCGCGACTCCCACCACCATTGCCATGGCGATGAATTGCCGCCAGTTCCGTGCCACATGCCGGTGCGGTTCGTCCGCGGCACCTTACACCGGTTCGCCCGATTCCTCGGCTGTTCGATCGCAGCGGAGACACCGACGACTAGATCGCAGAAGCGACGAAGGAGCTTCTAATCTCCCTCGCCTTTGCAAAGGGGCGAACGTCTAGATGGCGTTCGCCCCTTTTTGCTGATCAACGTCCTACCTCAACCAAGACGCTCATCCTTCGAGCCTTTCGATCGTTTTCTCATCGGCCTCTCCCTCGAAATACCGATCTAGAACCTGCTGAAAGACCTGTCCATTCGGCACGACGCTGGCAAAAAGCGTCGCAGAGGAACGCAGCTTCAGCTCATCAGTCGCTCCGAAGATCTCGACCGCCGACCGCCCCTCGAGCCAGAGCAGCGTTTCACAGCATTCCCGCAAGCGAGAACCGAGCACCGGATGATCGAGATAGGCCCGCGCTTCCTCAGCGTCGCTGATCGCATACCGCTGCGACATCGCGCTCGAACCAAGTCCGGCAACCTGCGGAAAGACAAACCACATCCAATGCGAACGCTTCCGGCCGCTTTTTAATTCCGAAAGTGCCTGCGCGTAGACTCTCTCCTGCGCTTCGACGAAACGCTCCAGGTTAAACGAATCGCCTCTCATACGCCTACCAATCCGTCCCCTACCACGTTAGCTACCGGTGCCCCGCACACTGGCAGCCTTGTTATAAGCCAGGGCGATCTTGAGCCATTCCCGAAGAACCCTCGCCTCTCGCAGCGCCTCAGGCTCGATCCGCATCCAGCCGATACAGTCACGTCCCCTCATTACGACCGTGCTGCAACCGTCCTTGCGCAAAGCATCCTTGTGCCATGCGGGATCGATCCGGCACATCAATCCTTTGGAGCCCACGGTGACGCACATCTTGCCGTTCGCCATGAACGCGATTCCGCCAAACATCCGCTTCTCCTCCACTTTCTGTCGCCGCGCCAACGCCCGCCGCACGCGTTCTGCCAATTCCTCATTAGCTGCCATACAGCAGTATCTGTAACGCTCTCCCTACTCGCAAGCCTTAGCCATCCTGGCATTTTCCAGTTCCTACGTTAGCCTTTCACTTCCTACTTTCCTCCTCCTTACTCTGGCGGACGCGCGACGAGAAAGATCACGGGCCACGCTGAGCAGCGGAGTGATCGTAGAGAGGAAAAAAATGACGTCGTTGCGCGAAGTAATGCTCGCGCAAATCCACCGTGCCCTCTTCTGGAAAATCCGGATGAACCAAACCCGTTAGGAGATAGAGCGCGACCGTTCGGGCCAGGAGCACCGCGAAAGACGCAAAATCCCACTCGTGCCGCGCGCGCAGACTAAACATCGCCCACCACATCTGAGTGCTGATCAGCAGAAGGGTGCCAGCCCACACGTGGACCGGCCAGAAATTGCGAACCCGCTCCGAGCCAGCATGAGCCCCATCACCCCGGTCAACAACCGCGTTACCGCCAGGCCGATGATGATCGAGAAGAGAACCGAAGATAGCTGAATTTGGCCATCAAAAACCTTACTTAGTTAGCCGGCTTACTTCTGTCGTCCGCTCCCACCACTTTCTCGTCCTTCTTAATTCATCCCTCTTACTTTCCGCTCGCCAGCCGATCCTTCATGATCACCTTAGCCTCCCGCAGCGGGTCGGCGCTGATTCGATTCACGCCTGTAAAAGGATGATCGAGCACATAGATGAGGAAAAGAATGAGCGCCACCGTTAGCGAGAGCAAAGAAGTCATCACGTACTGCACGCTCACGTGCGTCATGGCAAAGAAGTAGGTGTAACCCACCGTCACGAGCCCGCCGAAAAGCAGCACCAGCCAGATCACCTCCGGCACAGTGTTAGTTCCGGCGAAAATGCGGTGGCGCCGTAGCTCCGCCAGGTCATCGATATGCTCGAGGGACTGCGTATAGACCGGCTCATTCGTGATCGTCGACATATCTACCCGGTCAAAGATCGTGATCACGTCGCGTAGCAAGACGGCCGAGCGCAAGGTTGCGCGGCCGTCGGCCAGCTTGGGCAGTTCATCGCGCTGGATGTATTCCAGGTAGCCGATCAATCTCGTTTGCACCTCCGATTTCACCGGCTCGGGAAACATTTCCGCATTGTAAAAGACGTCGAGCGCACGGCTGGCCTCGAGTTGCAGGTTTTTGTTGGCGTCATCGTAACCAGTCCACGTGACAAAAACGACAAAGGCTACCACTACCGCATAGAGCCAACCGAAGGCGCCAAAGATGGCGAAAGCCACATCATGATTTTCGCGCAACTCCTTGGCGGAAAACTTCCAGCGCACCAAGGCCAGCCCCAGTGCCGCCAGCCCGCCCGAGCAGAGGGCCACCAGGAGGAACGAGATCGCGTTAGGTAATCTCAGCAGGTGAAGCATGGCAAATTCCAGCGACGCACCCGCCGAGCTGATCCGCAGCGTCGGTTCCTCGAGTAATAGCGCCACCATTAGTGACGTTGAACACCAGCTTGCGCCGAAGCGTCAAGCCCGGATTTCAGCCGCCGCGCAACGATCGCGCCGCTTCCATTACGCGAACTTCTTCCCTTCTACTTCTTCACAGAGCCAAGCCCTCAGTGATTCCGGATCACCGAGAACCAATAACCAGTAACCGCCTCGCTCCGCAAGGCTACCTACCCCCAGTCGATTGAATCGACGGGTCGGCCGCTTCCAGTGCCGGGCCAATCTGATGCTGACCCGTCTGATCCAGATACTCACGCGAATAGGTGCGCTTGCTGGACTCCGCATTCACGGCGGTCGGAGTCGAACGCTCTTCGTTCGCACACCCGGCAATCAAGACCAACGCACTCGCGGTTATCACCGCGCCCAAGGCGACTGATTTGATTTTTCTTTGCATACCCCAACCTCCTAACGTTGCGGGCGTGGAGCCGGCCGGGACCGGTCGCCCAAGTAACGGTTCAGAAGCTTCCCGGCGACGGTGACAACAAGAATTCGAAAGATCCAGCGAAACATATTTTAGGTCGAGTCAGGGACGCATGATTGCGTCACCCTTGATTCGTGAGCCGAGGTTCAGCGAGCCGTATCGCAGTCCGCTCCGTGGCAAAACTTCATCATCGATGGGGGAAAATCGTCCGTCCGTCCTTGTCCGAGCTCGTCAAAGGCCGGAATTACCGGCTCGTTCGACCGGAGCGGTCAGGCCGCTTTTTTCTTAGGCGGGTTGCCATCGGGGAAAGGCACTACTTTCACCACCGCCGCCTCATTCCCTTTGCCGAGTCCGAGCGTGGACTCGTAGCCCAGCTTCTTCTCGGCGATCTCCGTCAACGCCACATCGGCGAGCGGCATCCCGGGGAGCGCTACGATCAACGGCCGATGGCCCTGCGCGAGCTGCCGCACCCGCCTCGAGACGACGTTGACCAGCATTTGCGGATTCGGGATAACAAGAGAAGCGGCTTTGATCAGTTCGTTTTTCATAAGTGGAGTCGCTCTCGTTTACCTACGAAAAGACGTGCCCGCAGACCTACTTTACTCCGGAAACGCCGAATCCCTAACGATATTAACCAAACCCGGGCTAGGCCCGGAGACTTCCACAACCGCCACTGGCCCGGAATGTTTCTTTAGGTTCTTGGAAGGCCGTCCGAACACCGCCGCTTTTCCGTGGCTAGGGAATGATCGGGATCACTCCGAGCTTGCGTCTCTCGGGTCCAGTCGCTGGAATCGGCGCACCGCCCCGCTCGATTGACAGCGACGCCGTGCGATTCACATCGCTTTCGTTGAAGACTCCCGTCGCATGTCGATTAATGCCGTCATTGACCTGCGCCATGGGACCCGTCCGCTCCTCAAACGCGCATCCGCCGAGGGAGAGCAGACCACCCATAACCATCATCGTCACAAGGGAAAACACTTTCATACCGCAGAATTATGCGCCCGATCCGGCCCCCCGGTTGCACTTTGCGCCCCCCGTTAGATCAAATTCACCCCCAGAAAGCAATCCCCAAGTGCGCCCAACGGGCCGGGGATCGGGATCGAGGGCCTGTAGGCATCAGTCTTCCGAGTCTCCCCAAGAACCAACAACCTAAAACAAATAACCGCCTCGACCCGCGAGGCTACGGCCCTTCCGCCGGAACCGGCGCGCCGCCCGTCTCCAGGGACTCCGATCGATCCCGATCCGAAGCATTAAGAATCCGGGAATATTTTCGGACCCCATCATCCACTTTAACCACCGGACCCGTTCTTTCCTCCGACGCACAAGCGCCAAACAAGAGGAGAACACCCGTCGCCATCATGGCGGGAACCACCAACGATTTCATGGGACAGCAGTATGCGCGTGCGACCGTTCATGGCAACAAGCGATACGGACTGACCAAACGTAATCAGCAAACTTACGAGCGTTCAGCCAGCGCCATCTCCCTGCGCTAGCCCAAGGGACCACGTCCATGTCGCGGATCACTTGCTCCGCGCTTCGACCTCCATGCGCCATGCTTCCCCTTTGCTTGATGCTCCTATTTCAGTTGTCACCTTTCCAAGATTCTTTTAGAACTCAGCCCCTGATGACTGTTCAGCCCGGAAATCCCTTTCGAACCGCGACCCATCTGCTTGGCTCGATGGTTATTTTACTCCTCGTCGCCAGTTGCACAGCGATCCCGACCTCGCTCGGCCCGTTAACAGTTCCGCTGGAATACCACCCGGTGGCGGGCCCCGGAGAGTTTCCCACCATCCCAAGCTGCGCAGCATTCTCCAGTATTCAGGTGGTTGACGGCCGACTGGACGCAACGATCGGCAAACGATATGTCGAAACGAATCCCTCGATCACCGCCCCTGTGACCACGTCCTCCGATGTTGCTGCCTGGATGAAGGCAGGTGCTTCGAACGCCGCGCAGCGGCTCGGAATCAGTCAGCAAGCCGGCGCGGCGACCCTTCGCATCACCGTCCGTCAGATCGCCGTCAGTGAAAACGTCGCGCGTCGTTCCGGATTTGAAGGCCGCATCCTTATTTCTGCCGAACTAATCCGGAAAGGAGGAGGAATCTGCTGGCAAGATCGCCTGGAGGGGTCCTCCGAGAACTATGGATACTCGGGCACTCCCGAGAACTATCAGGAAACCGTGAATCACGCTTTGGATCGAACCATGATCCGACTGTTAAGCGATCCAGGATTTCAAAAGAACATCTGCGCTTGCGGCGGCTGATGACTCAGCCGTGTGAGGGCGGTAAGAGAAAGCC
>JBPCLK010000045.1:0-7977 GCA_051003355.1 Chthoniobacterales bacterium
ATTGTGATCGAAATCGTTGATGCCGAAGAGAAGGTGAACCTGCTTCTTCCAGCGCTCGATCAGATGATGGGAGGCGGTCTCGTCACTCTCGAGAAAGTGAAAGTGATTCACTATCGACACATGGCCAAAGAAGCCTAACGAGCCCCAGAAGGACGGATCGTCACTGGATCGTCGGCGGCGCAGGCCTTCGTTGGGATTTCCCCTAAAGCGCTCGATATTCCGCGGAACTGACTGATCTCTCATGAAAACAATTCTGCTCCTCACGATCTCGAACGTGTTCATGAACCTCGCCTGGTACGGGCATCTAAAGTTTAAGAATTCCGCGCTTTGGTTGGCCATTCTCGCGAGCTGGGGCATTGCGATTTTTGAGTACGTCTTTCAGGTGCCGGCCAACCGCATCGGATCAAATGAATGGAGCGTGCCGCAACTGAAAATCCTGCAGGAATGCATCACCCTGGTGGTCTTTACCATCATTGCCTTTGTGCTCTTCGGAGCCACCCTAAAATGGAATTACGCGGTCTCCTACGCCCTGATTATCGCGGCGGTCTTCTTCGCGTTTAAGTTCTGAGTCTCTGGCAAGGGCTAATCTGCTCTGAATCTGGAGCGGGCATGTACAACTCCAAGCTCATAGTTGCGCCTCGTCGTGTATGCTCAAGCGCAATGGAAAGGTCGCGGTTCGCGACGATCAACTCAGCCTTTTTGAATTCGGAAACTCGAATGGCCGAGGAAATCTATCTGACCCAATACGGACTGATGGCCGTGCGCCACTGGCGGGAGTTCCCGTCCGGGGATGGTTCGCGAAATGCAAGCGAGCGCCACGCTAACGACCATCGTCGGCTAGCCGCAGATCACGCGCGATGATTTGAAGCGCATGGCCGCAGTGACCGCGCGCATCAGCGGACGCGACCTCGGTTCCACCGCCGCCGACGTGAAGCGCGTCGGCTTCCTTCCGAACAACGTCCCCTACGTCAAGGGCAACTTTACGAACAACAGCAGATCGCGTTTCGCAGCCTCTCCACCATTCTCATCGCCGCGCTCGTCCTCGTTTTCCTGCTCCTCTTTTTCCTCAACGAATCCTTTCCGCGTCACCATCGCCATGATCCTGATCACGCTCTTCGCGATCGCGGGCGTTTACATCGGGCTATGGGTCACTGGTACGGAGTTTAACATAATCTCCCGCATGGGCATGACCATGATTGTTGGCATCGTGACCGAGGTGGCGATCTTCTACTCTTCGGAATTTGCCGAGACTGAGGACGCAGGGAACGCATCGGAACGCTTCATCACCGCGGGGTGAACCGCCTGCGACCGATTGCCATGACTACCTTCGCTGCCATCCTGGCGCTGATGCCGCTGGCCCTGGGAATCGGCCAGGGCTCCGCCATGCAGCAGCCTTCGGCCATCGCCATCATCGCCGGCCTCGTGGCGCAACTCCCGCTCGTCCTCATTGTTCTGCCCGGCGCGCTTTTCCTGCTCAAGGTCGGGCGCGGGCAGTCGTCGGCCAGGGCCAGTTAGTACCTGCGCTTTGGATCGCGCGTGGTAAGGATGGCGATGCGTTTTTCCACTTTGTCGCTCATGGTCGGGTGCGCCTTGGCGCTGCAAAATCTTGGCGCCGCGGAGATGGGTCTTTACCGGTTGCTCAAGACAATCCCGATCGGTGGCGAAGGCGGCTGGGATATTCTGACGGTCGAGCCGACCGCCCACCGGCTCTACCTTTCGCACTCGACCAAGGTGGTCGTGGTGGATTTGGCCAAGGACGCGATCGCCGGCGAAATCACCGATATGCCGGGCGTGCATGGTTTTGTGGCGGTGCCAGCACTGGGTCGTGGCTTTTCCACCAACGGCAAAGAATCGAAGTCGAGCGTGGTCAACCTGCAAACGCTCAAGACGATTTCGAAAATCGAGACCGGCGAAAACCCCGATGCCCTCGTCTACGAGCCGCGGAGCAAGGAGATTTACATCTTCAATCACAAAGGCAATTCCGCGACGGTGATCGACGCCGCGACCGCCAAAGTCGTCCACACGATCCCGCTCGGAGGCAGCCCAGAATTCGCCGTGGTGGACGAAGCGGCGGGCCGCGTTTACTGCAACGTCGAGGACAAAAACGAAGTCGTCGCCATCGATACGAACAAACACGAAGTGGTCGCGCATTGGCCGCTCGCGCCGGGCACCGAACCGACGGGCATCGCGTTGGACTCGACCCATCACCGGCTCTTTTCCAGCTGCAACAACAAGTTGATGACGATGCTCGATACCGAGTCGGGTAAAGTCGTGGCCACGGCTCCGATCGGCGAACATGTCGACGGCTGTGCCTTCGATCCGGGCACGCAACTGGCCTTTGCGTCGTGCGGCGAAGGCGTGACCACCATCGTGCATGAAGACGCCCCGGATAAGTTGACCGTCGTGCAGACGTTGCAGACAGAACGGGGCGCCCGCACCATCGCGCTCGACCCAGCGACGCATCGGATTTATCTGCCGACGGCGCAATTCGGACCCGAACCCCCGCCTGAAAACGACGGAACTAAGCGGTGGCGCCCGATCCTTCCAGACACCCTCAAGCTGCTGATTTACGGGCCGAGCACGTAGAGCTTAGGAGCTGGTTGTGACCGGCAGGGCCGGCGCGCGGGCAGGGCTGGCCGCCCATGACCACGGTTGATCATGGCGCGCCGGGGAATTGACCTCTGGAAAATTAACTTCGCGATCACTTTCGAACATCGCCCTACCGAGTGTTTGATCGAGGCCGAGTTCGACTCGCTGCACAGTTCGGTTGGGCGGAGCGAGTGTCTTTACGGAATCGTCATTCCGGAGTTGACCTCGTGAAAAACACCTCTGTGATAGCCGAAACGCAGGGAACTTTGCAATCCATTTTTCCCGCGACGTCCTGACGGTAAATTTCCGACTTCGCCGAAAACTGAACGATTCGGCCGGTCTCATCACTTCGTTAGGCCCCGATCTCCCGTCGCCCCGCGGTCAGGCGCTCGCCTTCATCGGTTGCTTCGGGGTGCAATTGCTCTACTGAACAGCGTCCACGCAGGGGCGGCCTAATGCGATTTTTTCGCCGGCTTTTGAGGGAAGATCAGAATGAGCGCGACGATCACCACCAGAAGCGCGAGAGACGCGCTATAACGGCTCAGGGCCAGTCCACCCTTGGCGTATGGCTTATCGAGAAAATCCCCGACCACGGCTCCGAGCGGCCGGGTCAAAATGAAAGCCGCCCAAAACAACAGAGCGTGCGAGAGGCTGGTAAAGTAGTAGAGCAGCGCGGTTAGGATGAGGAGCCCGCCGAAAATCGCGGCGGCCCCGAGATAGCCCATTTGATTGGTATCCGCGACCCAGTCGCCTAACGCCGTTCCAAGCGTCTGCGAGAACATGATGGTGATCCAGTAGAACATCTCGACCTTTGGGGTATTGACGGTGTCGACCGAGATGCTGCCAGTCGACCAACGCCAGGTCAGCAGCGAAGCGATGACCAGGATGAGCAGGATGGTCGAGCCACCCGTGTAACCGATGCCCAGCGATCTCGTGCAGTAGTCCGCCAGCGTGGTCCCAACCGTGGTCGTGGCCACGATCGTGAGCCAGTAAAGAAACGGGTGAAATTTCTTCGCCTTAATTTGGATCAGAACCGCGGCGACGAAAATGACGCCGAAAATGGCTGTCCCTACGAGGTAGCCGTTGTTTCCGCCTCCCGGCGTCGTCTCGCCGAGCCATGACATGGTGACCGCATCGCCACCAGTCTCGCCGAGCGTCGTCGCGAGAATCTTGATGATCCAGAAGATGAGTGTGACTTGGGGGACCTTGGCGACGAGTTCGGCCGTTCGTTTATCCATATGGGTTCCCATGTTAAATCAGGCGAGAGCAACGTGCATCTCACGCAGGGGAGCGGGCCGATCGAACCAAAGTTCAAAGGCGAGCGCACCCTGGTGCAGCAACATCGCCCGGCCATTCGCGCTCCGTGCGCCGCATTCATTCGCCGCAACCAGCAGGCGCGTTTGTTGACAGACCAAATCGTAGATCATGAGATGCGGCGCGAGGAGGGCATGCGGGATCGGCGCGGGATCGGATGTTGCCAGGCCAAGCGTGGTCGCATTGACGACCAGGTCAGTTCGTTCCAGCTGGGTGTGGAGCGCCTTGGCTTCCCACGGGATTGCTTCCAGTCGTGCCTCTGGTCCCAGCACTCGCGGCCCGCTGAAGAAAGGCGCCAGCGCCTCCGCCAAAGACCGCGCTTTCTCGAAAGTGCGATTGACCAGAACCAATCGTTCGCAACCCTCGGAGGCGCATTGTAAGGCAATGGCGCGTCCAGCTCCGCCACCGGCGCCGAGAAGCAGAATGCGCAGATCACGCAGGTCGACCGAGAATTCTTCGCGAATGGCGCGCTCAAATCCGCGGCCGTCGGTATTCCAGCCTAACGATTTTTTATCTAGAAATGCGATGGTGTTAATGGCGCCGACGCGCCTGGCGTTTTCGTCCGCGTCATCGACCAGCGAGAGCGCCGCCATTTTGTGCGGCACGGTCAGGTTCACGCCTACGAAGTCGTGCTGGCGGAATAATTCGAGCGCTTCCGCGAGTTCGTTAGGCGAGATCCGAAAACGCGCGTAGGCCAGGTCGAGACCGCATTTCCGCAGGGCCGCGTTTTGCATGGCGGGCGAAAGCGAGTGCGCAACCGGATCCCCCACCACACCGAGACGGATCGGTCGCTCCTCGCCCGCGGACGCCTCCGGCCAACTCTGGAGATCGGAGAGTTGATAGACTTCTTTCATCATCGCGGGGCGTGTGGGGCTCTGCTAAAGTCGCCGGTCACCATGACCACGCCGCCAGCCGACGAAACTCCTTCCGATTTCATCCGCGACATCGTCGCAGAAGATGTCAGGAACGGGAAGCACCAGCAAATCCACACCCGTTTCCCGCCCGAGCCTAACGGTTACCTCCACCTCGGACATACCAAGGCGATCTGTCTCAACTTCGGCATCGCCCGCGAATTTGGCGGCCTCTGCAACGTGCGCATGGACGATACCAACCCGGCCAAAGAAGAGCTTGAGTTTGTCGATTCCATCATGGCCGACGTGCGCTGGCTCATCGATGGATGGGCGGACCGGAACATCGGTCTCAAACCCGACGGGACGCCGTTTTTCGCCTCGGACTATTTCGAGCAGCTCTACGATTTTGCCCAGCAGCTGGTGCGGAAAGGCAAAGCCTACGTCTGCGACATGACCCCGGATGAGACGGATGAATATCGTCGCCTCGGAAAGGATGGGCCTTTTCGTAATCGAAGCGTGGAAGAAAATCTTGATCTGCTGGCTCGCATGAAAGCGGGCGAGTTCCCGGACGGCGCGCGTACCCTGCGCGCGAAGATCGACATGCAGGCTGCGAACATGTGGCTGCGCGATCCGATTCTCTATCGCATTCGACATGCGACCCATCACCACACCGGGGGGGAGTGGTGCATCTATCCAAGCTACGACTTCGCGCACGGCCAGAGCGATTACCTCGAGGGCATCACGCATTCACTTTGCACGCTGGAGTTTGAAGTGCATCGGCCGCTTTACGAATGGGTCCTGAACGCTCTCGAACTCCCGCGCGCCCACCCGCGCCAGATCGAGTTCGCGCGTCTCAACCTCACCTACACGGTGATGAGCAAGCGCAAACTCAAGCAGCTCGTCGACGACGGCATCGTCGATGGCTGGGACGATCCGCGCCTGCCGACCGTTTCCGGAATGCGGCGTCGCGGGGTGACCGCAAGCGTCCTGCGCGAATTTGCCTATCGAATTGGGATTACAAAATATCCGTCGCTAACCGAGGTCGACTCGCTCGAGCACGCGATGCGCGGCGAGTTTAACAAGAGTGCTTTGCGCCGGCTCGCCGTCCTGCACCCGCTCAAGGTCGTCATCACCAATTACCCGGAAGACGAAACGGAGGAACTGGCGGCCACGAACAACCCCGAAGATCCGACGGCTGGCACCCGCAAGGTCCCGTTCAGCCGGGAGCTCTACATCGACCAGGCCGATTTCATGGAAACGCCGGTGCCGAAATATTTCCGGCTCAAACCGGGCGGCGAAGTGCGTTTGAAATACGCCTACATCGTCAAATGCGACGAAGTGGTGAAAGACTCCGACGGCAACATCACCGAGCTGCGTTGCACGGCCGATCTCGAGAGCAAATCGGGCGGCGCGACCTCGAATCGCAGAATCAAAGGAACGATCCATTGGGTGAGCGCGCCGCACGCGCTTGACGTCGAGGTGCGGCTTTACGACCGTCTTTTCACCGTCCCGGAACCGGATGCTGACGGCGACTTCAAGTCGTTCATCAATCCAAACTCGCTCACCGTGGTGAGCGCGAAATGCGAACCGTCGTTAGGCGAAGCGAAACCGGAGTTGCGCTATCAATTCGAGCGCCTGGCCTACTTCGCGCTCGATCCCGATTCGCAGCCTAACAAACTCGTCTTCAATCGTACCATCACCCTCCGCGACACCTGGGCGAAGGAAGCAAAGAAGTAGTTTCGGGAATAGGCGGGGTGGTAATTAACCGCGGAGAGCGCAGAGAAGAGTCAAATCAAGATCGCTCACTTGGAGAAGAGAGGGAGCGCGGTGTCCATGCGGGTGAGCACCTTCTCTTTTCCCAGGATCTCCATCAGATGATAAAGGCTCGGGCCGGCATTGCTGCCGGTGAGAGCGAGGCGGGTCGGATGGACGAGAACCTTCGCTTTCACGCCTAACTCCGTCGCGGTCGCTTTGAGCGTCGTCTCCAGTGCGGCGGCGTCGAAGTTCTCGAGCCTGGCCAGGGCATCACGCAACGCCTGGAGCATCGGCTTGTTCTCCGGCACAAAGTGCTTGGCCACGCCTTCCGGCTGATATTGAATTTCGTCGGTAAAATAGAAGCCCCCGTAAGCTGGTAATTCGCCGAAGATGCGGAACTTCCCTTTGCACGTATCGAGCGCCGTGCGGATGTATTCGTTAGGGAATTTCGTCAGGTCGACACCGGCGCGTGTGAGTGCGGCACGCGCGAGTTCGTGGAAACGTTCGTCCGGGAGTTCGCGCAGATACTCGCCACTCAGCCAGGTGCACTTGTCGAGATCGAAAGCGGCGTTTTTACGATTGAGCTTTTCCAGTTCAAACAGCCTAACGACTTCCTCGATCGCAATCTTCTCCCGATCGTCCTTGGGCGACCAACCAAGAAGGCAGAGGAAATTCCGCACCGCCTCGGGCAAGAATCCCTCCTCGATGTAAGTGCTGATGCTCGCGCCGGTGTCGCGCTTGCTCATCTTTGAGCCGTCCTGATTCAAAATGAGCGGGATGTGCGCGAAACGCGGCGGCTCCGCCCCGAGCGCGCGGTAGAGTTCGATGTGTTTCGGCGTGTTCGAGAGATGATCCTCACCGCGGATGACATGGCTGATCTTCATCTCGAGGTCGTCGACCACGTTGACGAAGTGGAAAATCCACGAACCATCGGGGCGGCGGACGGTCATGTCGGGATGCGTTTCCGGATTCGTAAGGTCGAAATCGATCCGGCCGCAGACGATGTCGTCCACCACTACATGCTCACGCGGGGAGCGGAAACGGATCGCGCCGTTCTCCTCGAAGAGATGGCCGGCCGCTTCCAGTTTCGCGAGATGCCGCTCGTAGATCTCGTTGCGCTCGCTTTGGAAATAAGGTCCGAATTCGCCTCCGACCTGCGGACCTTCATCCCAATCGAGCCCGAGCCAGCGCAACCCGTCGTAAATCGCCTGCGCGGCTTCGGCGGTGTTGCGTGATTGATCGGTATCCTCGACGCGCAGGACGAAAGCGCCGCCGGTGTGGCGGGCGAAGAGCCAGTTAAAGAGCGCGGTGCGCGCGCCGCCGATATGCAGGTAGCCGGTGGGTGAAGGAGCGAAGCGAACGCGAACAGCGGAACTCATGTGGATGCATCCTGTGCGAAAGCTTGCGACGAGGCAAATTTCACTCGGCTGGCCGCTCCAGGAAAACCTTACCAGCTCGCCGCCGGGCA
>JBPCLK010000046.1:0-7413 GCA_051003355.1 Chthoniobacterales bacterium
CAACCAGAACGAGGGACGAAACGAGGCAGCAAAAGAGGCGGCGAAGCACGCGCTTATGTAATTGTTGGCTGGGCAGAGGTCAACCCGGGAGGCGCGGGGAAAAGCTCGACGGAACCGGCAAAGTGGAAAAGGCTGAGCGAATGTGGAAGACCTGTCGGCGCATGTTTTTGGTTTTGTTGGGCCTGCTCTGCGCGAGTGCGGCCTGCGCTGGGAACGCGGAGTCCTCCGCCATCCGAGCGGTCATCGATGCTCAGGCCTCGGCGTGGAATCAGGGAAACATCGAAGGCTACATGGCGGGTTATGCGCGTTCGCCTGAGACTACTTTCGTCTCGGGAGATGAGGTGACTCGCGGCTGGCAAACTGTGCGGGCTCGTTACGCAAAGAAATACGACAGCCCTGAGAAGATGGGAAAGCTGACCTTTTCCGAGGTCACCATCAATCTACTCTGTGACGACGCGGCCATGGTCTTGGGAACCTGGAGCCTGGAGCGCAAAGGGGATCGGCCCCATGGCAAATTCACGCTCCTCTTTCGCAAGCTGCCGGAAGGTTGGCGAATCGTGCAGGATCATACGTCCTGATCGGACGGTAAAACTAACCGCAGAGATCGCAGAGTTTTGATCGGATTTACTTCTTGGCCTTCTCTCTCTGGGGAGTGCACGCGCCCTCGCGTGCCACGTTCGGCACCTCACCGGATGGCCTCTGGCAGAGGGGAGGTTCGTTAGTCATCACGGTCGTCCCGCGCACGAGATTTTTGCGGCGAGGCGCCGCCAACGGCACGCGAGGCGCGTGCGCTCTCCGGAATCAGCGCACCCGCTACTTTTCCGATTGGGGCATTTTTAAACCGTGGAGGATGCTGAGGTTGGATTCCTTCTTCCTCTGCGCGCCTGGCGTCCTTCGCGGTTACTTCTGCCGAAGCTGCGAGAGCAGTTTTTCGTGAATCCCGTCGAAGCCGCCGTTGCTGAAGATTGTCACGACGTCGTTAGGCTGAAGTAACGGAACCAGGCGTTTGAGAATCGCGCTGGCATCCTTCTCGTAAAACGCGAGTCGCCCGGCTTCGGCGATCGCTGACACGACCGCTTCCGGATGCAGGCGTTCCTCGGCCGGAATTTGTTCGAGCGCCGCAATCTCTGCAATGAAAACGCCGTCCGCCAGTTGCAGCGCTTCCGGCAATTGCTGCTGGAAAATAGCGCGACGGGTGGTGTTCGAACGCGGCTCGAAAATCGCCCAGAGCCGATGCCCCGGATAACGATGACGCAACGCGCTCAGCGTCTCGCGGATCGCCGTCGGATGATGCCCGAAATCGTCGATCACCGTCACACCGCGCTCGCTGCCCCGCACTTCCTGCCGGCGCGCGATTCCCTCGAAGCTCGTCAGGGCCGTCTGAATGACCTCCGGCACGATCCCATAGAAACGCGCGGCCGCGGCCGCCATGGCCGCGTTGCGCACGTTGAATTCACCGATGAGCGGCGAATCAAAAGTGGTTTCGCCAAGCGTGAATCGTGTCCCCTGCGCATTGTAGGAGACGTCACGAATACGTTCCGCACAGTTCTTCGAAAAACCGACCTGCACCATGGGCGCGGCGCATTCCCGCGTCACATCGATGCAATTCGGGTCGTCCCCATTAAGAAGGATCATGCCGTTCTGAGGCACGATATTCACCAGTCGCCGAAAGCTCAGCTTGACGGCCTCGAGGTCATCGAAAATGTCGGCGTGATCGAACTCGATGTTATTGATCACGAGCAACTCGGGCAGGTAGTGAATGAACTTCGAGCGCTTGTCGAAAAAGGCCGAGTCGTACTCATCGCCTTCAATCACGAAATACTTCGAGTCATTAAAAAGAGCGCCTTGGCCGAGATTGCGCGGCAGTCCGCCGACCACGTAACTGGGCGCCATTTCGCCGACCGTGAGCATCCAGGTCAGGAGCGTGGTGGTGGTGGTTTTCCCGTGGGTACCAGTCACCACCAGATTGTGGCGCCCGCGCAGGAAGAATTCTTTTAACACTTCCGGCAGCGAAAGGTAGTAGAGCTTGCGATTAAGAACCGCCTCGACTTCCGGATTCCCGCGCTTGATCGCATTCCCCACCACCACGATCTCGGCGTCGTTAGGCAAATTTCCCGCGCGATAAGGCTCCGTCAGCGGAATGCCTTTGGCGCGCAGGAAATCGGACATTGGGGGATAGACCTTTTCGTCGGAACCGGTCACGGTGTAGCCACGCTCGCGCAGCGCCGCGGCCACGCCGCCCATGGCAGTGCCGCAGATTCCAAGAAAGTGGAAATGTTGCGGCGACGATCGGTGCATCCGGCATCTCTAAGCCGGAAGAAATCTTTTTGCGAGGAGCGGTGTTTCTCTTTTGGCGGCCCGAGACTCTGTCGAGCCGGGAGGACGGTTCGCCACCAGAAAAGCTGCCTCCCTTAGTTCGACGGAATCTCGCCCCTGCCAGCCCCTTCAGGCCGCGGCCGGAAATCGAGTAGCGTAACGCAACCGTTCAACCAAGTTGGCGCGGCGAAGATTCGGGTCGTCGCGGCGCAGGTATTGGTGTTCCTGGTGCGGAGTGAGCGCCACGATCCAGCCATCCTGCAGGACTTCCTCGACTCGCCAGTATTTGTTAATCAGGTAGTAGTAAAGATCGCCGCGCTCCGCCGGACGAATATCATGGGCTTCAGGAGCAGGAATCGTGGAAGTCTCGACCACCCGATAAACAATCGGTTCACCGGCGTGCAGCCTTCGGCCCTTGAGCAATTGCCTCCCAAAAAAGTAGCGGCTGCGCCCCAGCAGCATTCCCAGCACAGCCGGCAGGCCGATGAAAATCAGCAGCAGGGCGAAGAACATAATCTTTTTTCAGCATGGGATATGCCAGCCTGTCAATTTTCGCGGGCGTGGATTGGGAGTTGAACCTTGGCGCCCTAACGTGAACCTTCCGCTTCACTCGCCATGCGCATCCTTTCCGGCATCCAGCCCAGCGGAATTCTCCACATCGGCAATTATTTCGGCATGATGCAGCCCGCCATCGCTCTGCAGGCGGAGGGCGAGGCCCTTTATTTCGTCGCTGATTATCATGCCCTGACCAGCGTGCGGAACCCCGCGGCTTTACGCGAAAACAGTCGCCGCGTAGCGCTCGACTTCCTGGCCTGCGGGCTCGATCCGGAACGCGCCGCGCTCTTCCTGCAGAGCGACGTGCCGCAGGTCACCGAGCTGGCCTGGATCCTCAGCACCGTGACGCCGATGGCTCTGCTGGAGCGGGCCCATTCCTACAAGGATAAGATCGCGCGCGGGTTGTCGGCGTCGGTCGGCCTCTTTTCCTACCCCATCCTGATGGCCGCCGATATCCTGATTTACGACAGCGATGTGGTGCCGGTGGGGCGCGATCAAAAGCAGCATCTCGAGCTCACCCGCGATATCGCGACTCGCATGAACGAGACCTTCGGCGAAGTGCTCCGGCTGCCCGAGCCTCGTATCCACGCGGAGACCGCGACGGTGCCCGGCCTCGATGGGCAAAAGATGAGCAAGAGCTACGGCAACACCATCGACATTTTCGCGGAGGAAAAAGAAATGCGGAAACGCGTCATGAGCATCGTGACCGATTCGACGCCGGTCGAGTCGCCGAAAGATCCAGCCGAGTCCTCGATCTTCCAACTCTTCGCCCTGGTCGGCTCACCGGAAGAAATCGAGGAAATGCGCGCCGCTTTCGCCCGCGGCGGCACCGGCTACGGCGATTTTAAAAAGCAGCTCTTCGCCCGGCTTTGGGAATTCTTTTCACCCATGCGGAAACGCCGTGACGAAATTCTGGCGGAGCCGGATTATATCGACGACGTCCTGTCGAAGGGAGCGCAACGCGCCAACGCGATTGCCGACCCGGTCATGGCGCGGGTGCGCGAGACGGTCGGCCTCTAGGCGGAGGAAGCGGCCGCCGGACCGGGCCCAGCCCCTTTCATCTCCGCAAAGATGATTCGTCCCCCGGCAGTTTGCAGCGAGCTGGAGATAACCACGGTGGCAGCACTCCCGATCTGCGGCCGGCCGTGATTGACCACGATCATGGTTCCATCGGGCAAGTAACCAACGGCTTGATGGGGTTCCCGGCCGCCTTTGACGAGGTTCAACAACAGTTCCTCACCCACCACGACGACGGGCTGGAGGGCGCGCACCAGGTCCGTCAGGTTCAGCACCGGCACCTGCTGCAGACGCGCGACCTGCCCGAGCGCCTGATCGTTAGTCAAAAGACGCGCCTGCAAGACTTGGGCCACGCGGACCAGCCGGGCATCGACCGGCAAATCGCTCTCCTCGAGTCCGCTGTCGTGGATCGTTAGGTCGATTTCCCTGGAGTGCTGCAGATCGTTCAGGATATCGAGCCCACGGCGGCCGCGTTCTCGTTTCACCGCATCGTGGGAATCAGCAAGCCGCTGCAATTCTCCGAGCACAAACCTCGGCACGATCAGCGACTGGCTCAGAAAGCCCGTCCGGCAAAGCTCGGCGATTCGGCCATCGATGATGATGTTCGTATCGATGAGCAGCGGCTCGTGCTGAGTCGCCTCCCGCGCAAAGCGCACATAGGGAATGATGAGGGAAAATTCGTCGCGATTACTCCGGATCGCCAACATCGTGCCGAGATAACCAAAAGCGCAGTAGACCAAAAGGCGGGCGATCCATTGCACCTCTTCCGTCTGATAGCGCAGGATTTGGGAGGCGAGCAGGAGATTGGCAAAAAAAAGGCCCAGCAGCAGACCCAGGGTAGCCGAAGAAAAAGCGCGTAGAGAAAATCCCTTGAGCAGCCGATCGACCAGGACAAGGGCCAGGCCAAAGACCAAGCCGATGAGTAACCCTGGAACGCCGTTGTCCATCGTCTCCGAGGAGACGAACGAGCCCACAACTCCGGAAAAGGTCACAAACAGGACCCGGAGCAGGTTAACAGTGAGCTGGGGAGTCATTTTTGCCTAACGATTGGAGCGACGACGAGGCGGCGGGCTATTCTCCGGAGGCGGCGGAATCCTTTCGGCACTGTCACGGTAAAAGAGCACACCGTGACGGCGGAGATTGCTAACGAGAGCACGCAGATTGTTAGCCATCTCTTTATTCGTTAGCAACATCGCGAGTGGACCATCCCCTTTTCTCGCTTCGTCCATCACGCGTCCGGCCGCCTGCACCGTCTCGCGGGCGTCGCCGGCCACGTCCTGAATTTTGTCTGCCGCTTCCTTGGCCGAAGCCATGGTGCCATCCGCCTTTTCGAGCACGCCATCGATCTTCTTCGACGACTCGGAAAGCGCGTTGCTTGTCTTGCTCAGGTTATCGAAAGTCTGCTGCAAGTGCTCCAGGTTTTCCTTGGAGAGCGCCTGGTCGTTCAACTTGCTGACCGCGGTATCGATCTTGGCCACCGTGCCACGCAGGTCTTTGATCAAGGCGCCGCCTTCCTTCGTGATGTCGTCCATCCCCTGCTCCCGTCTTCCTTCTACCCGGATGTTTTTCGCCAGATACGCGGTCGGTTTGCCCGTGGGTGGAAAGATCGAGACAAACCGGTCCCCGAGCAGACCCGAGCTCCCCACCGTGATCGTGCTGCCGACCGGGATCTGCACAAAATCATAAATGCGCAGCGGCACATCCACCCCGCGGCCCACGACCACCAGCCGCGGCTTGCCCGCAACCTGCCCGACTTTCGCCCCACCCATCAGCACGTCAGAACCCTTGAGCAATCCGCTCGCATCCGAAAAGTGCACCGTCAGTCCGTAATACTTCTTGAAGCCTTCGCCCAGCCGGCCGAACTGCACCACCAACGCGGCCAGGATCACGAGGCCAATAGCCAAGAAAATCCCCACCTTTAGTTCCAAGCCACGATCCTGTCCGTTCATTCGTTAGTCTGCGCGAGCTGCGCGCCCCACCAGAAAATCCTGGATGAGCGGGTCCGTCGACGCCTGAATTTCCGCCGGAGTGCCGTAAAAGTAAATTCGCCCTTCATGCAGATAGGCAATGTGATCGCCGATATGAAACGCGCTCTTCATGTCGTGCGTCACCACCACGCTGGTCACACCATACCGATCCTGCAGCCGACGAATCAGATGGTTGATACTGTCTGAGACGACCGGATCGAGGCCGGCGGTCGGTTCGTCATAGAGAATACAGGACGGCTGATTGATGATGGCCCGGGCCAGCCCGACCCGCTTTTTCATGCCGCCGCTCAGGTTCACCGGCATCTTTTTCTGCTGACCCTCCAGTTCGATCACCTCCAGCATTTCGTCGATTTTTTTGGCGATCACGGCCTGGTTGCGCTCGCCGGCTTCCCGCAGCGGGAAGGCGATATTTTCCTCTACGGTCATGGAATCGAAGAGCGCGCCGCCTTGAAAAAGGATGCCGACTTTACGGCGAATGCCGGCCAGCTGGCGCTCGCTCAATCCAATAATATTCTGCCCATCGATCCGGATTTCTCCCGCGTCCGGTTGCATCAGCCCGATCAGGTTTTTTAGAAGAACACTCTTCCCTCCACCGCTGCGGCCAATAATCACGAGCGTCTCGCCGGTCGCCACGCTGACGTCGACGCCTCGCAAAATCTCCTGGGCGCCAATGGCCTTTTTGAGACCGCGCACCGCGATCATGGGCGTCGCTTTTGCCTCAGTCTGTCTCGACTCCGGCGTCGCTGTGATCTTCTCCGTTATTGCCATCCTGCGGGAAAAATCACGTTCAGGAACATGGTCAGGAAAAAGTTGATGATCAGGATGGCGAGGGACGAATTAACCACCGCCTCCGTTGTGGCGCGTCCGACACCCACGGCTCCTTCTCGACTCGTTAGGCCCTTGTGGCAACTGATGAAGACAATGAGAAGCGCGAAGAAAAATCCCTTGGTCAGGCCCATGATAATGTCGCGCATCAAGGTCCAGCGGACCATGTTGGCCACATAGTAAGGGCCGCTGATGTTGAGGAGATCGACCGAGACGAAATAAGCGGCCGCCAGGCCGAAGAAGATACATTCCGCGACCAGCAACGGCATCGAGATCATCATGGCCAGCATGCGCGGCACCACCAGATAATCGATCGGGTGGACGGCGAGAGCGCGCAGCGCGTCAATTTGCTCGGTCACCTTCATGGTGCCGATCTCCGCCGACATGGCGGCCCCGACACGTCCGGTCACCATCAGGCCGGTGAGCACCGGACCCAGTTCGCGGAAGAGCGCGGCCGAAACGACTGCCCCGACCCCGGAAGCGACCCCAAGTTTATTGAACTGGAAATAAGTCTGGGCCGCGAAAACTGCTCCGGTAAAACCGCCGGTAATGGCGACGACCAATTGAGAGAGCAGGCCGATATCGACCATCTGCCGCAGGAAAAGGCGCCAGCGCAAGCGATGGGACACAGCCGCTCGCACGGTTTCCGCCGCCAGCATGACCAGCTCGCCGAGATAGGTAAAAAACGAGAGGACGACCGCGCCGAGTCCAG
>JBPCLK010000047.1:0-24196 GCA_051003355.1 Chthoniobacterales bacterium
CCGACCATCGCATGCCACGCATGGGAGGAATGGAATTCGTTCGCCGGCTGCGAGCCCGCGACTTTGAAGGCAAGATTATGGTGCTCTCCGCCCATCTCTCGGACGATGACATCCAGACCTACGAGTCACTCGGCGTGGACATGATGATGTCCAAGCCCTTCGACTTCGAGGAGATTCAGAACGCTGTGGCCGTCCTGACCAAGGGCGCCTCCGTAGCCGTCGCGGCCTAACAACCCTCCGACCTCGATTCGATCTTCGCCGACGCTTCGATCGCCTCCGCACGGGACGCTTTTCACTTGCCGCGAAACTGCCGTGTCGCGATAGTGCGCCCGACTTTCGGGGGTATAGCTCAGTTGGTAGAGCGTCTCGTTCGCAATGAGAAGGTCAGGGGTTCGAATCCCCTTACCTCCACTTACGCCTGCACCGGGTCCTGCGGTTCGGTCACGGGCACCGGCCCCGCGGCCCGGCGATTGAGATAGTCGACGATCTGCTGGACGCGAGGGCCTCGACCTCTTTCGAAGATAAGCAACGATCCCGTCTTGTCGGCGTCAGACGCAATGACGAGGTTTTCGGAGAGGAACTTCGGTTCCCTGATGGCCGTAGCGCCCTCCAGCCGGATGGTCGCCGCCTTGGCTCGCCAGCCTTTGCGCGCGAGGAAAAGAATCCTGGCGGAATCCTCATTCATCGCGGCCAGCATGCCGGAGGAATTGGAAGGCACGCCCCGCACTCTCTTGGCCACACAAGGCACCGCCCACGCCAGAGTCTCGCCTAACAAATTCTCGCGGCTAAAGGCCGATTGGTAGCGGGACGGCAGAGCGGTCGGCAGGTCCGGAGCGGCGTCCTCATCCGCAGGACCGTTCAGCTTTTTCCAAATGAGCCAAAGCTTGACTCGGACGGCGCGGAAGATTTTCGGCGCGAAGTAAAGGATGATGGAAAGCAACAGAACACAAACGGCCAGCGCGATGATTGGATTAAAATGGATGAGCGCAAGACCTCCCACCACGGCCGCATCCTCGGCCAGACTCAGCCCAATATTCGAGAAGGGCTCAGGCGAAGCGTTGGTGACCAACCGCGTAGATGCTTTCGCCGAATGGGTCACGAGGCTGGCGCCGCCCGCCGCTAGCGCCACGATGATGTCGAAAGCCGGGCTGGTTTGACCAAGCACACGGATGGCCAGCAGCGCTCCGCCGATCGGGCGGATAATGGTGTGCACCGTGTCCCAGGCGGAGTCGATCCACGGAATCTTGTCGGCGAAAAATTCCAGGACGTAGAGAGCCCCTGCAATCCAGAGGATGAGCGGGCTGCCGAGGACGGCGAGCGATTGGTAGGCTGGCGAGAGCACGATCCAGTGCTGGTGAATGGCCAGGCCCGTGACAAAAACGGTGAGGTAGAGGTTAACGCCGGCCAGGCAGGCGAGGCCGAGAGCTACCCCGAGGAGCTTGAACTGATCCACGCACAGATTATGCGGTTGCGCGGCGCGAAGTCACGCGCTTTTGGCATCCTTTGGGTTGCGGTCGGCGCGCAGCGCTGATAACTCCTGCCCATGCTCGACATCCGGCTCATTCGCGAACAGCCCGACTTTGTGAAGAGCCGCCTCGCGACTCGAGGGGGCGACGACCAGAGCCGGATCGACGAAGTGCTGGCTGTCGATACGGAACGGCGACGGCTGGAAACCGTCCTCCAGCAGTGCAACGCCGATCGGAAACGCCTGAGCAAAGAAATTGGCGGAGCGCGCAGCCGCGGCGAGAATTCGGCAGAACTGGAGGAACGGGTGCGCCAGATCGGGGATGAAACCGCGGAGCTCGTCAGGCAAACGGCCGTGGCGGAGGAGCGACAGCGCAATCTGCTTCTCAACATCCAAAACCTCCCGCATGCGGACGCGCCCGTGGGAAGTTCGGCAGCAGATAATCCGGTCGTGCGGACCTGGGGGGAGAAGCCGCAGTTCGATCACGAGGTGCTCGATCATGTCGCTCTCGGCGCGCGACTCAATCTCTTCGACGCCGAACGCGCGACCAAGTTGAGCGGGAGCGGGTTCATCTGTTTTACGGGAGCGGGTGCCCGGCTGGAGCGAGCGCTGATTCAGTTCATGCTCGATCTCCATACCCGCGAACATGGCTATCTCGAGATCAGCCCACCCTTTCTCGTCCGGCGCGATTGCATGGTTGGCACGACGCAGTTGCCGAAGTTTGAAGAGGACATGTACGGTCTGGAAGACGGTGCGCTCTTCCTCGCCCCAACCGCGGAAGTACCGGTGACCAACATGCACCGCGAAGAAATCCTGGCGGCGGCCGACCTGCCAAAAAAATACACCGCCTACACGCCTTGTTTCCGGCGCGAAGCAGGCTCGGCTGGCCGGGAGACGCGCGGCATTATTCGCGTGCATCAGTTTGATAAAGTCGAGCTGGTCAAAATCACCGCGCCCGAGAACTCCTACGCCGAACATGAGGCCCTAACGGAAAATGCCGAACGGGTTTTGCAGTCGTTAGGCTTGCACTATCGGGTGATCGAGCTCTGTACCGGCGACCTTGGTTTTGGCTCCGCTAAGACTTATGACATCGAGGTCTGGTCGCCGGGACAGAACAATTATCTGGAAGTGTCGAGCTGCTCGAACTTCGAGGAATTCCAGGCGCGGCGCATGAACCTGCGCTTCAAGGATGCCGAGGGAAAAAACCGTTTCTGCCACACCTTAAACGGTTCGGGAACTGCGTTGCCGCGCCTTTTTGCCGCTCTCATCGAGGCTTATCAGCAGGCGGATGGGACCGTTCGCATTCCGGAAAAGCTCCAGCCTTATTTCGGCGCGGACAAAATTTCGTAAGCTCTTCTTCCCGCACCGGGAATTCGTTAGGCCGGCGGCGCATCTCCGGCAAAGAGATCCATCTGACCGCGCTCGTTGTTCGCCGCAGCGTTGTCATCGATTGGCAGCGGTAATTCGAAACCCAGCCTTTCTGCAAGTCGCTGGCAGGTCTCCGGCGAGAAGCCTTCATAGTGATTATTGGCGAAGGTCCAGACGCTCCGGATTTCGTCGAGATGCCGCTGAATGCGCAAAGCCCAGCTATCCAGCGCCGCCTCCCGTTTCCAGAGCAGCTTGCCGTAGCGATGGATCCGCTCGCCTTGCTTGTCGTACTTGGTAACGGTGTCTCCCATCAGACGCAGGTAGAGAAAATCCGTCGTGACCGGCTGCATCTCAAAGGGTGCTTGGTTGCGCTCGTTGAGCGGGCTCAGGTCGGACCATACCCAGCAGACGCGGTGTTTGGCCAGAAGTTGGATGAAGTTAGGCCGATGCCAGCCGGGATGACGGAATTCGATGGCAAAACGAAAGCCTGAAGGAAGTTGCGAGACAAAATCTCGAAAGGCAGTCTTCTCCGATTCCGGGTCGTAGGAGGACGGCAATTGAATGAGGACGACGCGCAACTTCGATGCGAGCGGTTCCAGCGCCCGCAGGAACGCGGTCAACTCCAGCCGGCGGTTGCGGAGCCGGCGCTGATGCGTGATCTCGCGAGGAAGTTTGCAGGTGAAGCGGAAATTTGACGGCGTCATCTCGACCCACCGACGAGCAACCATCTCGGAAGGTGCGCTGTAAAAAGTCGAATCAATCTCGACCGCCGGAAAATAGCGGGCGTAGAACTCGAGCCATCGATTGGACGGCCAATCCTTCGGATAAAACACGCCTCCCCATTCGTCGAAACTCCAGGCGCAAGTGCCGATGCGAATTTTCTGCTGCTCGGTCAGATTCAAAATGTAAAGCGAAGGCGGCAGCGACCTTATCCAGTTCGATGCACCTTCCAGATCGTATCGCATGCGGGCGCCTCGTCGCGCTCTTTCCTGCGCTGATTCCCGCGCCTTCAAGCGAGCTGGCACAGCTTGACGGGCTCGGCATCATTCGGTACCCTGCGAGTCCGAATGAGCTATCGATTTCGCTTCCTCTTGCTATTGGCTGCCGCCTGCCTGGCGTTCCCGGAGCGAAGCCCGGCTCCCGTCATCTTTCGCCCCGGCGAAAAGGTGAAGTATCAAGCCCCGGGTGAAGAAGTAATCAGCGGCAATGCCAACGAGCTTTACGCTCAGGCTGAAGCCGCAACCCGAGAAGGAAAATCCAGTCGGGCGATCAAGATTTACAAGAAGCTGGTCAAGAAGTACCCGCGTTCCGATAAATCGCCTGAGTCCACCTTCCGCGCCGCCAAGTTAACGGAAGGAGAAGGTAAGCTCATCCGGGCGGCCAGCATCTATCGAGGCCTGATGGAAACCTATCCCCAGACGCCTCACTTCCAAGAGGCGATCGAATCACAATTCCGGATCGGCGAGTACTTTCTGAACAAAAGTAAGCGAAAGATTCTCGGGGTGCCGCTCGGTTCCACCCTCGACGACGCGGTCGAGATCTTCGCAGCCATCGTGCGGAGCGCGCCCTACGGTCGCTACACGGCCCGCGCTCAGTTCGATATCGGACGTGCGCGGGAAAAAGAGGGCTCGGCCGACCTGGCCATCGATGCCTACCAATCGGTGGTTGAGAAATTTCCTAATGATCCGCTGGCCGTCGACGCGCAATACCAGATCGGTTACATCTGGCTGGCCGCGACCCGCGCCGGAACCTACGATCCCGCGGCGGCCGAACATGCTCGCACCGCTTTCCAGGATTTCCTTTTCCGTTTTCCGAAGAGCGAGAAAGCCGCGCAAGCCAAAGAAAATCTCGTTCTTCTGTCGCACAGCCAGACCAAAGGTTCATTTGAGATCGCCAAGTACTACGACAAGGCGAAGAACTACCGGGCAGCAGTTCTTTACTACAATGACGTGATTCGCCAACAGCCCGACTCAGCGGAAAGCGCCGCGGCCAAGACCCGCATCGAGCAACTCCGTTCAAAGGTTGGCGACGCGGCCTTGCAGTCGGCGGCGGAAATTGCGGAACGAAGGGCCAAGGCAAATCCCAAGAAAACCGTCGCGCAGTCCTCCGACGGAACCCCGGCGGCGCGGGAAGAGCGGCCGCCGACCCCGCCCGAGATGCGGGGTAATCCTAACGACATTGCGCCTTTGCCACCGCCCGCAGACGCGGACTCGCTTCCGCCACCAGCTGCGCCGGACGGATCAGCCGCAGCCCCAGGCGGCGCCTTCGATCCGAACATCTCACTTTCGGGACCGCCTGCCGCGTCGGAGCCATCCCCGACTCCCGAGCCGTCGGCCACCCCGTAAGCGGTGAAGAGACTTCTCGGCGCCGCCCTCGTCCTGCTTTCGTTAGGCGGATGCATGGGTTATCACGTGGGCCCGGTCCAGCCCTATTCTCTGCGGAATGTGCACCGCATCTCCGTCCCGACCTTTGAGAACAAGACGCTAGCCCCGCGCCTCTCGGTGCTCGTCACCGACACCGTCATCAAGCAATTCCAGCAGGACGGCACCTACCGGATCGTGGGTGACGAAAATGCCGACGCGGTCCTGAAAGGCGAGATCACCCGCGTCTACCGCTACCCGGCGCGCTCAGTCCGGGGAAACGTCCTGGCCACCACTGAATTTAATCTCGGTCTCAAGCTGCGTTATTCTCTCGTGGATCGCAAAACCGAGAAGCCGCTGACCTCACCGGTCGAGATCACTGGCACGACCAGTTTCTTCGTGGGGCCAGATATCACGTCCGACGAACGACAGGCCATCCCGCTCGCTGCCGAAGACCTGGCCATCAGAGTGGTGAGCCAGCTCAGCGAAGGCTGGTAGCGTGAAAGGCGAAGCGAAGCTCTGGCAGCTTCTGCAGGATAATCTCGAGACTTTGCGGGCCAGCAACCGCCTCGCGGAAGCTCTCCGCGTCGGGCAGCGAGGCGTCGAGTTGGCACGGAGGATCTTTTCGGCTGACGACCCTTCGCTGGCCTTGAGCTACGAGCGGCTCGGCCTGATCTACGACGCGCAGGAAAAGGATACGGAAGCGAGCAGCCTGCTGCGCAAAGCCCTGCAAATCTTCGAAAAGGCCCAGCCGCTCGAGCAGAAAGCCATTTACCGTCTGGCCCGTCGGTTAGCCTACCTCTGCGATGTCGGAGGGAACCCCGAGGACGCAATTTCCTTCTACGAGCGCGCCCTGCGAGCGGCGGATTTATCGGGCGACGTCCCGCACTCCGAACAAGGCACGCTGCTCAACAATATCGGGCTGATCCATCGCCGCGCCGGACGTCCGGAGGCCGCCGAGCCGTGCTACCGGCAGGCATTGGAACTCTACGAGAAGCAAGTCGGACCCGAGCACCCTGACGTGGCAGCGGTGCTCAATAATCTCGGGGTCTTTTATACCGGCGCGGGCCGGTTCGGCGAAGCCGAGCAAGCGCATCAGCGCGCCCTCGCCATTCGAAGCGCAAGCAATCCCAAAAGCCACGCCGATGTTGCCCAATCCAACTGCAACTTGGCAGTTGTTTATCATGCGCAGGGAGACGTCGCGCGCGCGGGCGATCTCTACCGCGCGTCGCTCGAGGAGTGGGAGCAGGTCGAGAAGCCCTCCGAAGATTACGAAATCGTCGCCGCCAATTATGCGGACCCCTTGCGATCGTTAGGCAAACGCCGCCAGGCCGGCGCGGTCGAGTCCCGGGCGCGCAAACGGCGGCGCTAGAGCGTGGGCTGGCGCCCGCCATTGCTGTCCCCGGAGACAGATCTGGGAACCGTATCAGAGCTGCGCTAAGCTCCGGGGAGCGCACGCGCCTCGCGCGCACAATCCGGCGCCTCGCCGGATTGCCGGAGCAGCGAAGACGTTGTCATCGCCCCAGAAAGTTGCGGCCGTGAGGAGTTCGCAGCGAGGTCCCGCGAAGGGCACGCGAGGCGGAACACTTTTGTCGGACCAGACCGCGCGGTGGGCGCGGAATCACCGCTTGCCATCGTCGTGGCGGCGCGCAATTTACAGGCCGCTCAGGCGCAACGCTCACGTGGCGGAATGGCAGACGCGTACGGCTCAGGACCGTATGGGGAAACCCGTGGAGGTTCGACTCCTCTCGTGAGCAGCGTTTCGGGGAAACGGAAAACCGCGCGCCCTATTGCTTATCCTAACGGCTAAACATTCCGCGCAAGCCAGCGCGCGCATCGGGCTTCTGCGAAAACTGCGCCGGCCAGCACTCCACGATCTCCAACGCGAGAAAGCGAAAGAGGGTGAGACGCGCAAATTTGATGTCGATCCGAAGGTTTTTCGAGATTTGCGCGACTGAGCGGGTGCCATTGAATTGCGAGGCAAATTGCGCCTCCGCCACGGTCAGGCGGAGATCCTGCACGCGCTGAATACCGTCGCGAGTGTAGGCCGGGATTGAGGAAGTTTCCGGCATGGCATCCGTCCGAAGTTTCTCGTATTGCACGAAGCGAAGAGTGCTCAAGGCCCACTGGTCAATTCGATCCTCAGCCACCGGTAGATCCTGGGAAAAGGCCGGCAGCGGCTGCTGCTCGAACGTAAAACGCACCCGGTCTGTCCAAAGCTGAGAGAACAGCCTCTGGCCGTGATGCTGCACAAGTTGCAGACCCGGTTCGCGAAGAATAAGCCCTTCCTCTGCGAGCGTCAGGAAGATCGGACATCCCTCTTTCGTCTGGCGCGCACGCGCGGCTTCAATCTTTTCCTGGTCTACGTTCAAAAGGGTCACCGGCGTTTCCTCGCAGTAGAGTGAAGGATTGCGAGAAGTGACCACCACGATTTGGCCCTCCCGAGCCAGCAATTCCACGGAGTCTCGCGACCAGAAAGCGTGCAGAACGCCGGTTAACCTTTCACTGGCGATGGTCTGGAGCGCCCAATTCAGGGAGAAGAAACTGGAATCGCCGCAAAAGTAAGCTGAGGTGGCGGACGGGGGCACGGCGCTCTTGGGTCTCCCCGCGGCTGGCGCCGGGGCCGCCACGGAATCGGGGGCCGCTGTTTGAGACACCGAAGCGGCAGGTCTGAGTCCTCGGCCATGATCGGACGTGACCGATTCAGGCGCCTTTTTCATCACCGCTGCATCGGTCGGAGATGGCGCCGGCACAGGATCGATGGACGGTAGAGTTTTCGAGCTCCTGTTATCAGACGATTGAGCCTCCGGCTCGATTATGGCAGTGGGCGCAACAGTCGCTGCAGGTTCGAGAACCGGAGTCCGGTTGACAGGGGTCGGTGATTCTTGGGGCTCGGTTTCGACCAGCTTTTCTTTGCCTAACGAATCGTCGTTAACCTCTGAGTTGGCAGCCGGCGGAACAGGCATTCCGACCGGTGGAGATGGTGCAGCCATAGCGGCGGAAGGCTGAGTCTCTGGAGGCGCGGCTTCCTGCTCCGGCAGATATCGCTTAACCGCGTCGATCAGAGTTTCCGAGGTAAAAGGTTTATTTAATGCCCCGATGACATTTGGAAGCTCAGCCGGATCCGCCTGGAGATCGGAGCCAAATCCGGAAACGTAAACGACCGGAATCTGGCTGGTTGCCGGATCCGCGACCAACTTCCGGCAGACCTCATCCCCTTTCATATCGGGCAGAATGAAATCGAGCAGGATGAGATCGGGGGAGCTGCTGCGGCTGGCCGTGAGGCCTTCTTCGGCCGTCGCAGCGGTCACTACTTTGTAGTTTTGCTCCTCTAGAATCTCCTCCACGAAACTGAGCAACATGGCGCTGTCATCGATGACCAGGATGGTTTTCGCTTCTCCGGGAGAAATCGCTTGAGCGGTCGTCGCCTTCGCGCTTTGCGATTCATCCATGTTGCGCACCGCTTCCATCAGCAGCACCTGCCAATCGAGATCAATCGTGCGCGGCATCCCGGACGTAACCGGCACTTCCGAAATCTTCCCGCCTTTCCAATCCACGATTGCGTTAAAAGCGGCCATGCCTTCCTTACCCGGCGCGCTGGCGTGCCGGACCTGGCCATTCTCGAAATAGACTCGTGCTTTTTCTCCTTTGGGACCGGTAAACTCAAGCATCGAAGTGGCCCCACTGATGCATTTGAGCTGGATAATATCCGCGATGTGCAGATCGCTCAGCGTGCCTTGGAAGCGTTCTCCTTCCGACTTCTCGCCGGGGGCCAAAAGCGTTTCCGCCAGCGTCATGAAGTCTGCGCGCGGGAAGGGCTTTTCGAGGAAGTGGATCGCGCCCAAGCCTGCCACCTGATCTCTCTGCGCGCTGAAATGCATGGCCGTGAGGATGATGGCACGAGCTCCGGGATGGCTCGTGCGGAGATCGTAGATAAATTCCTGAGCGCGGTCGTAGGCCGTGTCGACATCGAGCACGAACAACGACGGCCTTTGCTCGACCGCGAGTTGCTGGGCCTCGCTGAGCGAGCGGGCCACTCCAACCTTGGTGCCCGGGGCGGCCTCAGTCAGAGCCGACACGATCTCGGCCGCTAATTTCTCGTCGGATTCCAGAATAAGGGCCTGAATCCCTTGGGAGGAATGAGTGGGAGTCCTGGCGCTGGAGTCGTTCACGGTGACGGACTAAGTAGCAAGTGACAAACCAAAGGGCTGTCCAAACTACAGGTCCCGCCTAGAAATCCTTTCGCCTCGCGAAAAGCAATGCTTTTTTCGCGGAGCCCAGAAAAGAGCGAGCCCGACCCGATTGGCCGGATCTGGTTGGGCGACTGCCAGTCATGCGGCAGTCGCCCTCCAGAAAAGAATCAGTTCGTGTGCACGCCGGTCGTCACCGCGTGGCCGTTATCCGTCTTGACGGTGGTCGAGCAACTGGAGAAAGCCGCGAGCATGATAATGGCGCCGAGAGTAGAAAGAAGAATGGTTCGCATAGTTTGTATTGGTTTTAGCAGTATTCGTAGAAGGCCGTGCGGGTGAGCGTCTAGAAGAAAATTTTTGACGGTGCAAGTTCCTCCAGTTTTTAGATGGAAAAGTAGCCGGCTAATTCTCGACGGCTGATCTTTCCGCGTTCGTTGGCCGGAAGCACGTCGACGAAGAAGATCCTTTTCGGCACTTGCCACCCACTTAGCCGCGCCCGGCAATATTCCAGAAGCGCCACTTCGTCCCCCGGCTCAGCGGCTACCACGCAGGCGGCGACCTCTTGATTGCGTAAGGAGGAGGCCCGGCCAAAAACCACCGCCTGCCGCACATCGGGATGGCTCAGGAGATGCGCCTCAACCTCCGCCGGATTGACCTTTTTACCGGCGACATTGATCACATCCGAGAGTCGTCCCACGATCCGCACATCTCCGTCCGTGATGGTGACCAGATCATCCGGTCGGAAAGTGCCCTGTCCCAATTTTGTCCGGTCGGTTTCCGGAAAATAATCGTCTCCCACGGCAGCGCTCCGCACTCTCATCTGCGAAGTGCCTCCCGGGACCAGCGCCTCCAGTTCCACTCCATCCAGGGCTGGCCCAACAAACCCCTCGCCCACCGCTGACGTGTCCCGGTCAAAACAGATCCCGCCGCACTCCGATGCTCCATAAAAGGAATGGATTGGCTGACCGAACTTCACCAGGAACTTCTCCGCCACGCGCTGGCCCAGCGGCGCACCGGCCGAGATGCAGAGTCGCAGGTTCGGTAACGATGGCACCTCGTTCATCTCGTTAAAGGCCTGGTAGAATAAGGGCATCCCGGCAAAGACGGTCGCCTTCGTTCGCTCCAAATCGTCGAGCACAGCGCGCGGAATGCGATCGTTGCTGATCGCCATCGGCACGCCGCGCACCAGCAACGGCGTGATGAGATTGCTGAAGCCATAGGAGTGCGACAACGGAATCACGGCGAAATTCAGATCGGCCTCGGTGATGCCCATCGTGTCGCAAATTTGCTCGGCATCCGCCAACAATTGCGCGCTGCGGAAACGGATGGCTCGCGGCGCCGCGGTGGTTCCGGAGGTAAGCTTGAGAAGGTTTGGCCGACGCTCGCCCCAGTCTGGGGTTTCGCTATTGTCCAATCGCTCGATGCCGTTTTCTACGGCGGTGATGAGGGCTGAGGCTCGGCAGGTTGCCAGCGCGGAAGCGCGTTCCTGTTCGCTCATGGTGCGCTCCAGAGGCAGAACGACGACTTGGCTCCGCAAACAGGCCAGGAACAAAGCCGGCCAATGGGGATGGTTGCCGATCTGCACCGCGACGATCTCGCCGGCTCGCAAGGTTTTCCGAACCGCGATCTCGTAACCGAGGCTTTCGCTCTCCAGCTCGGCAAAACGGCAAATGACCCGCCCCTGCGCATCGAGGATGGCGGGTGCATCAGGCCGCCGCCGCCGCGTTTCCGCCCAGGCACTCAACAGCGGGTCCTCGTGATTCCTCACTTGCGACATGCGGTTTCCGCGACTACTTTGCCGGCTCTTTTGCTACTATGAAAACGGACATTCATCCTGACTACACTGAGACGGAGATTAGCTGCGCCTGCGGAGCGGTCTATCATACTCGCTCGACTCGCCAGGACATTAAGATCGGCATCTGCGCCGCCTGTCACCCGTTTTTCACCGGTGAACAGAAATTTGTCGATACCGCGGGCCGGGTCGAGAAGTTCGCCCGCCGCTACGGCAGCACCAAAGCTAACCGCGCCGGCGTCAAGAAAGCTTAGCTGATTTCGCCCCACAAACGGTGACTTCGAACCCTTTCGAAGTCGCCGTTTTTGTTTATGGAATTCCAATCCCTCATCGAGCGTAAACGGGAACGCTTCCAGCAACTGGAAAGCGAGATTGCCGATCCGCATCTTTTCGACAACCGCAAACGGGCCAGCGACACCATGCGCGAGCATGCCGCCACCAAGGATTTGCTCGCCAAATGGGAAGACTTGCAGAACGCGCAGCATCAACTGGAAGACAACCGCGAGCTGGCCTCAGCCGGAGACGCCGACCTCGCCAAGATGGCGCAGGATGAAATTCCAGCGCTCGAGAAACGGGTCAGCGAGCTTGAGTTCGCCGTCCAGGTCGCACTCCTCCCGCCTGATGAAAGCGACGACCGCGATGCGATCGTCGAGATTCGCGCCGGGACCGGCGGCAGCGAAGCCGCGATTTTCGCCGCCGATCTACACCGCATGTACAATCGGTATGCGGAAACGGCCGGCCTGAAAATCGAGGAACTCGAGTCCAGCTCCTCGGAGCTTGGCGGTCTCAAGGAAAGTATTTTTAAAATCTCCGGTGAATCGGTTTTCCGGAAACTCCGCTACGAAAGCGGAGTCCACCGCGTCCAGCGGGTGCCAGCCACGGAAGCACAAGGCCGCATTCACACTTCCACCGCGACCGTCGCTGTCCTGCCCGAAGCGGAGGAAGTCGATTTCGAAATTAAGCCCGAAGATCTCCGGATCGAGGTGTGTCGAGCAGGCGGCCCCGGCGGCCAGGGTGTCAACACCACCGACTCGGCCGTGCAGGTGATGTATATTCCTACGGGCCGCATCGTGCGTTGCCAGGATGGCCGCAGCCAGCAGAAGAATAAGGAAAAGGCCCTCAACATCCTGCGGTCGCGTCTCCTCGAGGACAAGAAACGCGAGGAAGAAGCGAAATACTCCGCCACCCGCAAGAGTCAGATCGGCTCCGGCGGACGCGAGGAAAAAATTCGCACCTACAACTTCGCCCAGAATCGCATCACCGATCACCGCATCGGTCTTACCCTGTATAATCTCGATCGCGTTCTGGAAGGCGACCTCAACGAGATGATCGCGGCCCTGCAGCATGCGGATCTCGAAGAGCGACTGAAAGAATCCGTAACTGCCTGAGCAGCGAAATTGCGAGCGCGTCCGATTCAATTCACCTCAAAGGACGCAGAGAGAATATTGATTAGGTTACTTGCCTCCCGCGCTCGCTGCGTCCTCTGCGGTAAATAACGAATCATGACGGTCCTGGAAGTTCTGCAATCGACCACCGCCTACTTCGAGAAGCGCGCCATCGAAAGCCCGCGCCTGAGCGCAGAACACCTGGTGGCTCATTCGTTAGGCAAAAAACGCATAGAACTTTATCTTGAGTTCGAGCACCCGCTTTCAGAGCCGGAACTGGCACCCCTGCGTGATCTCGTCCGGCGTCGCGGCCAGGGCGAACCGCTTCAGCATCTCCTCGGCACCGTCGAATTCGGCGATCACGTCTTCGTTTCCGACAAACGCGCCCTCATTCCCCGGCCAGAGACCGAGCAACTGGTGGAATACCTCTGCGAACTGACCTGGCCGGCACAGCCGCGCATGCTTGATGTCGGCACGGGCAGCGGCGTGATCGCGCTCTCCCTCGCCGCTCGCTTCCCGCAGGCCGAAGTCTATGCCGTAGATCTCTCCGAAGAAGCCCTCGCCCTCGCTCTCGAAAATCGGGACCGTCTCCAGATTCCCGAGCAGGTGCATTTCCTAAAGGGCCACCTGCTCGATCCCGTCGAAGGCTCTTTTCATCTCATTGTGGCCAATCTTCCCTACATCGCGGCCAGCGAAGCCAGAAAGCTCGCACCAGAAGTGCAGCATGATCCCGCGGTGGCGCTCTACGGCGGTCCGCAGGGCGACGAACTGATCCGCGAACTCATCACCCGCGCGCCTTTCCATCTCGAAGCCAGCGGAATGCTCGCGCTCGAAATTGGGCACGACCAGGCTGATGAACTCAGCGCTTTCCTCGCTGCACAAAATTACCACGACATCACTGTGAAAAAAGATTATGCAGGAACCTCACGGTTCCTCTTCGCCAAGCATGGATAAGATTCTCGTTCACGGCGGTCATCCGCTTTCCGGTTCGATCAAGATCAGCGGATCGAAAAATTCCGCGCTCCCCATCATCGCTGCGACCCTGCTGACCCGCGATCCCTGCGTGCTGCACCGCGTGCCCGATTTGAGCGACACGAACTACATGCTCCAGATCCTCATGCATCTGGGCGCGGAAGTAGAACGCGCCAGCGGCAACGTCACGGTCAAAGCGGAGAGGGTTGAATCGATCGCGCCCTACGAAGTCGTGCGCAAAATGCGCGCTTCGGTCTGCGTGCTCGGCCCATTGTTAGGCCGCTGCCGGGAAGCCACCGTTTCCTTACCCGGCGGCTGTGTCATCGGAGATCGACCGATCGATCTTCATCTGAAAGGTTTCGAGGCGCTAGGCGCCGCCATCCGGGTCGAGAACGGCAATGTCAAAGTCTTCGCTCCCAAGTTGGAAGGCGCGGTCATCAATCTGCGCGGCAAATTTGGCCCCACCGTCCTTGGCACTGACAACGTCATGATGGCCGCAGTCCTGGCCGACGGCACCACCGTGATCGAAGGCGCAGCCGCCGAACCCGAAGTCTGCGACCTGGCTGATTTCCTCAACAAGATGGGCGCCAAAATCGAAGGCGCCGGCACGCGGCGCATCATCATCGAGGGAGTAAAGGAGCTGCACGGCGCGGAGCACGATGTCATTCCCGATCGCATTGAAACGGGCACTTTCCTGGTCGCCGGCGCGATTTGCGGCAAGGGCATCACTCTTAATCGCGTCCAGCCGGAACATGTCGCGTCTGTCACAACCGCGTTGTCCGAGTCGGGTTTCAAGGTCGAGATTGGCAAGAACTCGATTTCCATTTTTCCCAACGGCACCGTGACCAAACCGCTCGAGCTGGTCACCGAACCTTATCCCGGCTTTCCCACCGACATGCAGGCGCAGATGTGCGCGCTGCTCTCGACCACCGAAGGAATCAGCGTCATCACGGAAAACGTTTTTCCGCAGCGCTACATGCACATCGCTGAACTGAAACGGATGGGCGCCCAGGTCCAGATCGAGGGCGCCACCGCCATCATCCAGGGCGTGGAACGTTTGTTAGGCGCGCCCGTCATGGCCAGCGATTTGCGCGCGTCTGCCGCGCTCGTCCTGGCCGGGCTCAAGGCCGACGGAGTGACCGAAGTGCGGCGGGTTTATCACATCGATCGCGGCTACGAGCACCTCGACGAAAAGCTCAGCGAGCTTGGCGCACACATCGAACGTGTGAAAGAATAACCACATGGAAACCATTCCACCTTCCTTGCCGGTAACCGCATCAAACACCCGCACTTGGTGCATTCTTTGCCACGCCAGCGCGCTGCTCGGTATCTTCTTTCACTTCCTGGGCCATGTCTTCGGGCCGCTCATCGTTTGGCTACTCAAACGGGGCGATGCCGCCGAGATCGACGCGCATGGCAAAGAGTCGCTCAATTTCCAGCTTTCCATGCTGATTTACGACGCGGTCGCCGTCATCCTTTGCTTCGTCCTCATCGGAATTCCGATTCTGCTTTTGCTCTGGCTGCTCAACACCATTTTCGTCATCATCGCCTCGATCAAGGCCAACAACGGCGAGCTCTACCGCTATCCCCTGACGATTCGTTTTATCAAGTAGGGCTTTTAGCCTTCGGCCAGGTCGCGCAGCCTCTGCATATTTTCCACATCTTCGCGGAGATCCTTCCCTTTCGGCGTTTCGAGAACTTTGGGGATTTTACGGAAACGTCGGTCGCGCATGATCACGCGAAAAGCTTCCGGCCCGATCTGCCCCTGCCCGATGTGCTCGTGACGATCGACCCGCGAACCTCGCGCAGTTTTGGAATCGTTCAAATGCAGCGCGACCAGGTGCCGCAAACCGATCGTTCGATCGAAATCGCGAAAGGTCGCGCGCGTGCCTGGAGCGGTCGTTAGATCATAACCGGCCGCAAAGACATGCGCGGTGTCGAGGCAGACGCAGAGCCGCTCCGGCTCGCGGACATGCGTCATGATGTGCGCGAGGTGCTCAAACCTATGACCGAGACACGACCCTTGACCGGCCGTCGTTTCCAGCGCGAGACGCGTCTTCACCTTCGGGATCCGGGCCAAGACGCGATCGATCGAGCTCACCACTTTCTTGAGACCGGCCTCCTCGCCCGCGCCGAGATGCGCGCCCGGATGAAGCACCAGAAACGGCAGCTCCAACTGATCCGCCCGCGTTAACTCCTCGGCCAAGGCGCGAAGCGAATTGCGATGAAATTGCGGGTTAGTGGCGGCCAGGTTGATCAAATAGTTGGCGTGCGCGAAGACCGCGCTTAGCTCGGCCCGCTGCGCGTGTTCGAGAAAGGCCGAGATCTCCTCACGCGTGAGCGGTCGGGCGAACCACTGCATGTTGTTTTTCACAAAAATCTGCATGGCCGTGCTCTCAATCGAACGCGCCCGCTCGATGGCCCGCGGCGCGCCGCCGCTGATCGACATGTGCGCACCGAGAAGTATCGCTGATGGCCGATTTCTCATCGGTGATTTCGAAGTGGGGCGGGCTTTTTCGTTAGGCATCGCTTCTTCTCCAATCAGAAATCAGCAAGCAACAATGAGCAATTCTCAGAAGCGCTTCGGCCTCCAAACCGGTTTCGTGAGGCTGCCGCCGCCATGATATTCAAAGAGCTGGTAGATCGGCGTGAGGACTGCGCCCGGCCCTCGCGCGTCGATCCGAATGTCGAAATCGAGCTGATTTTCCAGGAAGTCGATATCGCCGTGCCCGACCATGGCAAACAGCTTGCCGGCCACCCGCAACTTTTCGGTGTGAATAACGCCATTCTTGATCGAAAACGGCGCCGAGCCTTCATGCGCCACGCTGTAGCCGGCGCCGGCAAAGATCTTGTTCATTAATTCCGAGAGCGGGCCGAAAACCGGAATGGCAAAGACATTCCCATCCGTCACTTTCACCTCGCCTCGGCCCTGCAAAAATTTTGAATCGCTGCCCACGCCTGAGAAATCGAAGAAACCACTCAGGCTGCCTTCCGAGGTTTTGTATTTGAAATAGAGATCGGTCAGCGTGGGAAAATCCGCTTTCTCGACCACGATATTGGCCGTGTAGTGCCGGTCGGTCTTGGCCAACGAGATGTCGGCGTTGCCGCTCAGGTTGCCGTCAAACAGCTTGCCTTTGAGGCCAAAAATCTGGAGACGATCGTCGGTGAAAAGCAACTGGCCGGAGATTCGAGCGAAGGGCAGCACCTTATCGAGGAACGTGTAATCCATTCCCGCCGGCGCATCGATATCCAGAGTGAGATGCGTTTGCTTGCCCGGGCCAAACTGCACAATGCCATTGGCCACCACATGCGGAGTGCGATGGAAGCGATACGGATTCACGTGCTCCCAGAAACGCGGCTCGATCCACATGATTGCCTCGGTTGGCTGGAGGGTGGTTTCCACGTTCGTTAGGCGTAGCTCGTGCCGGTCGAAATTGTAACTACAGGAGCCGGTGCCCACGCCTTCCGGCCGGGTGACGCGGAAATTTTCTAAGGCAAATTCACCGTCGCCGAAACGCAGATCGCCGCTTGCGCTGTTCATCCAGACCCCACGAAAGCGAGTTCGCTCGAGCGCAACAGAGCCGTCGCCTTTCCAAGTCGCAGGATCGCGGCTTTTGCCCCGCAGATTAAGACGGATGATAGGCGAACGCTGCCAGCTCCACTCGCGCAAAAAGGTGCGCATTTTCTCGGGCAGGACGGGCTCGAAAACCGTCGGCACGAGCGAGCTGTCGAGATTAAGCCGGAAGTCGTCCGGCGCATCGAGCAGATCGGCGCTGAGCTGCCCGTTACGACTGCGCAACCGGATGTCGCGCAGCATGGTCCGCGACCCATCCCAGGCAAAATCGAAATTCGCGCCTTCGAAATCTATCGCGCGGTAGGCAAACTTCTCGAATCCAAATTTACCTGTCACGGAGAAGACCTTTTCAGCGGCGCCGATGGTGGCCGAACCGGAGGCTTCAACCTGGGGAGACGACTGAAACGTGACGTCGTTCAACATCGCCCCCAGGCCGAAACTGCCTAACAATGGCTTGAGAGCGATACTGCTGCGCGCCTGAAAGGTGGCGTGGCCAGTGGCACGGCTCCAGTTCGCGGTGCCGTCGAAGCGGCCCGCAGCATCGCGCCACTCGAATTGCGGAATGGTGCAGGCGTGATCTTTCCATTCCGCGGCCAGATAAAAATCGCGCGCTTCGTAGTCATCCCGCAGAATGCGGCTGCCGCGCAGGGTGGCCTCAACATGGGCGTCCTCCAGCTGGGAGAGATCGCCGGAAAATTTCACCTGCAGCTCTGGAGCACTCTCGGGATATCGAAAGCGCTCCAACATGGTCACGAGCGTTTGCAAAAAACGCAGCCTTCGCGCGGCGTCCTCAGCCGATTCCTTGGGCGACGGCTGATAATCCTCGCGCTTGATCAACTGGCCGGCGGCGGACACGCGGATGCCGCAGAAAAAGCCTTCGGCCTGGCTGACCTCAATCCGCTCGGGCGGAAAGTAGACGTGCGCGCGAAAACGTTTTACTTCGGCGTTTGAAACCTGACCCGCGACGCGAGGCAGTGGAATGGTGAGATCGCCGTTCCGAATATCGAGCGCGTTCAGAAACGGCTGATGATGGAAAAGCGCGGCGTAATTGATATCGAGCGAGATCTCACTCACGACGGCGAGAGTGCGATCTCGTTCTTTGTAGTCGTAAATGCGGACGTCGCGCGCGATGAGACCACGAAACGGATCGAGGGTTAAACGTCGGACCGACGCCTCCACACCACGTTTGTGCAGTTCCTCGACGACTTTTTCGCGCCAACTTCGGCTGAATCCTTTCCGAGCCAGATACCAGCCACCGGCCATCAGCCCGACGACGACGAGCAGGAGCGCGAAACGCATGAGCCAAAGCACCAGCCGCAGGCGGGCCGGCAGACGTAACCTGCCTCGATATAAGCGACGAACCGGCGGCGGCTCGTTCGCGATGGTGGACGGCATGGTGATTTCTACGGTTGGACCGTGGGATTTCAAGCCGCACCCATCTTGTGGCACACAAGCAATCTTCGCGTGCTGGCTTTCCGTTTTGGCCTAAAGTCCGGGCTGCGCTATGACAATCTCGGACTTGCCGGCGGTGAACGCGACCTTTAACGCGATCAGCACGGTTTTTATTTCGTTAGGCTGGTGGTTCATTCGGCGCGGCTCCTGGCGCCAGCACATGGCCTGCATGATCACGGCTCTGGTTTCGTCGGCTTTCTTTTTGGCTGGCTACCTCGTATATCATTTCCACGCAGGTGAGAAGTCGTCGGGTTACAGCGGTTTGATCGCGTGGTTTTATTTTCCGATGCTTTTCACTCACGTTCTCCTCGCTTTCGCGACCCTGCCGCTGGTCATCGCGACGCTCATCCCGGTCTTCCGCCGTCGCTGGGATAAACATCGTCGGATCGCGCGTTGGACGATCCCGATCTGGCTTTACGTCTCGGTCACCGGGGTGCTGGTTTATTTGATGCTTTACCAATGGTTCCCACCAGCCAGTCTTGCGCTCGGGCGCTAGTTGATGTTTGATCAGTCACGCCCGGCGCTTGCGGGTAATTTATGGTGACGATTGCTACCTACAACGAGCCGGCTAAAGCCAAACGACTAAAGGAGAAATTCCAGGAAGCCGGTCTGAAGGCCGACGTGCATAACGAAGCCAACCTCCAGACGTTTGCGTTCATGTCGAAACCACAGGCGAACGTGAAGGTCATGGTCGATGAGAAGGACTTCGAGACCGCCCAGGGCTTGCTGGTCAAATGGGAGGCGGCCGATCCCGATATCGGGGCCTTGCGTTGCCCGCAGTGCAACTCGCCCCGGATCGAGTACCCGCAGCTGACCCGCAAGTTTCTCACTCCGGCGCTCGCTGGAATCCTTTTCGCGCTGAAGATCTTTCCGAAGGAATTCTTCTGCCAGGATTGCCATTTCACCTGGATGAATGACACGCCGACCCCGCGCTATCGTTTCTGGAACCGGTTCTTCTCCGGACCTCAAAGCGAAGGCTAGCGGCGCTGCCGGCGGACCCGCCAGCAGCCGGCCAGTGCCGACCTGCCGCGTGAAGATGCGCAGCCTTTCGATTGTTTGATGAAGTGGATTTTTGCTTTCCTGCTCGCGGTCGTCATTTTCGGCGGCGCGGCACTCTTTAGTTACAAGATTTTCATCCGCCCGGAATTGGTCATGCGCGCCGAGCGCGGCGCGTCGGTCACGCCGATCCCGACGCCGGATATCAGCCTGCCGGAATTCCAGGCGGCCGAGAAATTAAAGAACGACGGCAAACTGCTCGAGGCGCGCAGCGCCCTCACCTCGCTCATTCAGAAATATCCGAGCGGCCTTCACGTGGGAGAAGCTCAGGATCTGCTGGGCGAGGTCAATATCCGCATCTTGCTCTCCGATTATCCGGCGCCGGAAAAAGAGGAATACATCGTGAAAGGCGGCGACGTCCTGGCGCGCGTGGCCTCCAGGTTTAAGTCCACGCCCGAGCTCATCATGCGGACGAATAACCTGAGCAGAACCATGTTGCGGATCGGCCAGAAACTGCTCATCTCGCATCCGGAGTTTTCCATTCTCATCCAGCGCAATGCCAAGCTCCTCTACCTGCTCGATCACCAGCTTTTTTTTAAGCGCTACCGCCTCCTTGAGGAGAAATTGCCGGGCAATCCGTCGCCCAAAAGCAACACGCGCGTGGCAGAGATCATGGCTTGGAAGGACGGTAAACGGATCGGAATCGGGAGCCCAAGTTTCCTCAACAGCACTCGCTGGATTCGCCTCAGCACGCCGGGATATGTTATTTATTCTCAACCGGATGATGCCCACCCGATTCTCGACATTCCGCCCCCGCCGCAGGGTCTCGGCATGACGGCGAGCGATGTGGAAGAGCTGAGCAGCCTTGTAAACCAGAGAACGGCTGTCACCATTACCAACTAGCGACCATGGATTCGCAACCGCTCGATTTCGAAAAGCCAATCCTGGAGCTGCAACGCCGTTTGCAGGAGCTCAAGTCGCATTCTGCCAAGCACGAGATCGACTTCGATTCCGAGGTGGAATCGATGGAGCTCAAGATCCGCGAAACCCGGCGACAAATTTACGACAACCTGACAGCATGGCAGCGCGTGCAGATCGCTCGACATGTGCAGCGGCCTTTCTCGCTCGATTACATCGGGCGCTGTTTCACCGAGTGGGTGGAATTGCACGGCGATCGGGTGTTCGGCGATGACAAGGCGATGCCGTGCGGTCTGGCCAAGCTCGGCCACCAGCGTTGCGTCGTCGTCTCCCAGCAGAAAGGTCGCGACACCAAGGAAAACGTGAAGCGCAACTTCGGCTGCGCTTATCCGGAAGGTTATCGCAAGGCGCTTCGGGTCATGCGACTGGGCGAAAAATTCCAGCTCCCCGTGATCGCCTTGATCGATACGCCGGGCGCCTATCCGGGCATCGGCTCGGAGGAACGCCACATCGCGGAAGCAATCGCGGTGAACCTCCGCGAGATGATGACCCTGCGCGTGCCGATCATTGCCTGCGTCATCGGTGAAGGCGGCTCCGGCGGAGCACTCGGCATCGGTGTCGCCGATCGCGTCCTCATCCTCGAGAATGCCTACTACTCGGTCATTAGCCCGGAAGCCTGCTCAGCCATTCTCTGGAAAGATCGCAAGCACGCTCCGGAAGCGGCCGAAGCGCTCAAGCTGACGTCGCACGACCTGATGCGACTCGGGGTGGTGGACGAGATCGTGCCGGAACCAGAGGGCGGCGCGCACCGCGAGCACGACCTGGCCGCAGCCAATCTCGGCTTGGCTTTGCGCCGCAATCTGAAAAACGCTCTCAAGATGCCGATCGATGAGCTCCTGCACGAGCGATACGCGAAATTCCGCAAGCTGGGCAACTTCGCCGAGCCCAAGGCAAAGAATCACGCCTAACGACAGCGGCCGTCTTCGGCGGCGTTTGTGTCGCTAGGAATCGATGGCCGGGTAAAGAAAACGCAGGACTCCATCAAAGCGCGCGGCCCACGCACCCTCGCTGTGATCGCCACCCGCGACCTCCGTATATTGCAGGTCGCCGTCCAGCCGCCAGCCCTGGTCGACCAGCGCGTCACGTAATCCTCGCGCGCGTTCCCAGCCGGGCTCATTCGTACCCGTATCGAGCCAGATCTTCAGGGGCAGTTTGGCCGGCAGTTCGCCCACCATGCGACAGGCCACCCCTTCGTCCCACCAAACCGACGGCGAAAGCACCGCCAGGCGCGTGAAAACATCCGGAAACCAAAGCCCCAGAGCGAGGGTAGCCAACCCGCCTAACGACGACCCACCCAGCCCCGTCGCCTCCGCCTCTGGCTGCGTACGGTAGGTGCGGTCGATGACCGGTTTCAGTTCCTCGATCAGGAAACGCCCGTATTTACGCAGCCAGCCGCGGCTGCGGCGTTTGCGCTTCGCCGTGGTGTCGATGAAGCCGCGCGTCGGCGCGTATTCGTGGATTCGCTCTTCCCCCGTGTTCGCCACGGCTACGATGATGAGCGGCTCGACCAGCTTCTCATTTATCAAACGTTGCGCCGCCTCATCAGCTTGCCATTCCACCCCCGCATACGAAGTCGCGGCGTCGAAGACGTTCTGTCCGTCGTGCAAGTAGAGAACGGGATAACGCCGGCGAGTCGAGCGTCTGTAACCCGGCGGGAGGTAGACCAGCACATCGCGCCGGTTACGCAGAATCCCGGACTCGAACTGCGGATGCGCATGAATATTCCCCGTCAGGGTGTGGTTGTCGTCCATGAAAAGTCGGATTCAATCGGCGAGAAGAATCGCGCGTGCAACCTAAGCGAGCCGCCTCGTTTTGCGCTGCGTCTTCGCCCTTTGTCGCCCTGGTTGAACCAGCTAAAAGGTTCAGGCCGCAGCAGATTGCACTCTTCTCATCTGCAAAATTCTGGGTAACCTGCCGGTTCTTCTATGAAAAAAATCGGAATTCTCTACGGCCAGGAACACAGCTTCCCACCAGCCTTTGTCGATCGGGTCAATGCCAAAACCGGCGGGCAGGACATCAAAGCTGAGCCGGTCAGGATCGATAAGGTCATCCAAGGCGAAGCCATCGGCTACGATGTCGTCATCGATCGCATTTCGCAGGACGTTCCTTTCTACCGCGCCTGGCTCAAGAACGAAGCGTTCACCGGCTGCGCGGTGGTCAACAATCCGTTCTGGTGGAGCGCGGACGAGAAATTTTTTAATAACGCGCTGGCCACCAAGATCGGCGTCGCCGTTCCCAAGACAGTCCTTCTCCCCTCGCACAGCCTCCCGCCCGATACGAGCGACGGATCTTTCCGTAACCTTGCCTACCCGCTCGATTGGAACGCCATTTTTGCCTACGTTGGCTGGCCCGCCTATTTCAAGCCCTTCGCCGGTGGCGGTTGGAAAAACGTCTACAAGCTGAATAACCCCGACGAATTTTTCCGGGCCTACAGCGAGACCGGTCAGCTCGTCATGATGTTGCAGGAGGAAGTGCAATTTCAGATGTACTTTCGCTGTTACTCGATCGACCAGCGGCAGGTGAAAATCATGAACTACGAGCCGCGGCACCCATACCACCTGCGCTATCAAACCGACTGGCAGGCGCCGCAAGCCATCCTCGAGAAAGTCGAGCAGGGCGTGCTGGCCCTGAATCAATATCTCGGCTACGACCTCAACACGGTGGAGTTCGCTATTCGCGACGGAGTGCCGCTCGCCATCGATTTTTGCAATCCCGCGCCGGACGCGGAGATCGCCTCTGTCGGCCAGGCCAATTTCGATTGGGTCGTAGAGGCCGTCTCCGAAATGGCGATCCGCAAAGCGAAAGAGCATGCGCCCGGGAAAGATAATCTGAGCTGGGGCAAATTCCTGAAAGCCGCGGTCAATCAGAAGTCGTTAGGCGAAATGGCGTGATGCGGGGTGTGTAAAATTAAAGTGTGAGCCGCTCGACCTTGAAGGACGAGCCACGCTCACGCGACGGACTGCGGTATCGCCTCGAATCCGCGTCCCTCGACAGCCACTCTTAGACTCCCCATGAGATTTCTTGTCAGAACGAATCGACCTCATGTTTGAGCAGGCTTTTAAGAACATCGACGACGTGCTGTGGAAGGAAGCGGGTTGCACGACCGAACTCGATTACATCGAGCAAACTTCCTGGCTCCTCTTCCTGAAATACCTCGACGGCCTGGAGCAAGACAAAGCCCTCGAAGCGCAACTCGAAGGCCGCAAATATCGCTTCATCCTCGAAAAACCGTATCGCTGGGAGAGCTGGGCCTCACCGAAAAGTCCGGACGGAAAGCTCGATCACAACCGTGCTTTAAGCGGCGATGACCTGCGGGACTTCGTGAACCAGCAGCTCTTTCCCTACCTTCACGCCTTTAAGCAAAAGGCGACCAGCCCGCACACGATCGAATACAAGATCGGCGAAATCTTCGGCGAGATTAAGAACAAAATTCAGAGCGGCTACAACCTGCGCGAGATCATCGACCAGATCGACGCCCTCCGTTTCCGTTCCCAGATCGAGAAACACGAGCTCAGCCACCTCTACGAAGCCAAGATCAGGAACATGGGCAACGCCGGGCGCAACGGCGGCGAATATTACACCCCGCGCCCTCTCATTCGCGCCATCGTGCAGGTGGTAAAACCGGAGCTCGGCCAGCGCATCTACGACGGCGCCTGTGGCTCAG
>JBPCLK010000048.1:0-21175 GCA_051003355.1 Chthoniobacterales bacterium
TCGCCATGCAGACGGCGAATCTTATCAAGCAACTCGGGTTGCGCCCGAAGCGGACCATCCGCGTGGTCGCATGGATGAATGAAGAGAACGGACTGCAAGGCGGCAAGACCTACGCGAAGGAACACGCTGCCGAGATCGCGAATCACTTCGCCGTGATCGAGACCGATCTCGGCGCCGATCATCCCATCGGGATCAACGTCGTGGGCAAAAAGGAGCTCAAGGATTTTGTCGAACCGATCGCGACGGTGCTGAGACACTCCGGCGCCGGCGTGGTGGCCGAGAAAGAAGAAGCCGGCTCCGACATCGATCCAATGGCCAAGCTGGGCGTCCCCAACTTCAGTCCGATCCAGGACAGCCGATTCTATTTCACCTACCACCACACCGCTGCCGACACGCTCGACAAGATCGATCCGAAGCATCTGGCCGAGGCGGCGGCGATCAACGCCGTCCTCGCCTACGCCCTCGCGAATCTCGAGCAACCGCTCCCGCGCTAACCTGAGCTGCTATGTTGTGGGATGGACGTTTCCCGTCACTCGCCGCGAAGCCGCGTTCTTGATCGGCGGTGCGGCAGCGGCCGCACTCTGTCCCTTGCGGTCGTTCGCGACTGACAAAAATTCCGTCGTCATGCTCCTTCGCCCCATTCCATCTTCCGGCGAAAAAATTCCCGCGGTCGGTTTGGGCACTTCACGCACTTTCGATGTCGGCCCTTCGCCTAACGACCGCGGACCGCTCAAGGAAGTTCTGCAGCGTTTCGCTCAAGTCGGCGGCCAAGTCGTCGATACCTCGCCCATGTACGGACGCGCGGAAGCAGTCATAGGCGATCTGGTCGAGGAACTGCACCTGCGCGATTCGCTCTTCTTCGCGACCAAGGTTTGGACGACGGGCCAGCAGGAGGGCATCGACTCGATGGAGCGATCACGGGAACGATTGCGCACGAAATCGATCGACCTGATGCAGGTCCACAATCTCGTCGATCTCGATACCCAGCTGGCGACTGCCCGCGCCTGGAAAGAGCAGGGGAAAGTGCGTTATGTCGGCATCACGCATTACGTCGAGTCCTCGCTTCCGGCAGTGGAGAAAGTGCTCCAGCGTGAGAAAATCGATTTCCTGCAGATCAATTACTCGATCGCGGAGCGCGAGGCGGAGAAGCGCGTGTTGCCGCTCGCTCATGAGCGCGGCGTCGCGATTTTTATAAATCGACCGTTTACCCGCGGCAGCCTTTTCTCGCGTCTGCGCGCACAGCCGTGGCCTGAGTGGGCGGCGGAGTTTGATTGCACCTCGTGGGCGCAGTTTCTTCTCAAGTGGATCCTGGCTAACGAAGCCGTCACCTGTGCGATTCCGGCCACGACCGATCCGAAGCATCTGGAGGACAACATGCAGGGCGGAATGGGCCGACTGCCGGATGCGAAGATGCGGGAGCGGATGGTGCGGTTGGTCACTGTCACATGATGCGGTACTCCCCAAAGATGGCATCGAGCTGGAGGGCGATACTTCGTCATCGCCGTGTTTGAAACTCGGTAACGACAGAGCGTTGCCCTCCAGCCTTGCTGCGTTTTCCTTTACGCGATTGGGCCTGGCAAATGGCTAATCTGCTCCGCCTCGCCATGTGGTCCGGCCCGCGCAACATCTCGACCGCGATGATGCGCGCGTGGGAGAATCGCCCAGATACGGTGGTGGTGGATGAGCCGCTTTATGCGTTTTACCTAAAGACGACCGGGAAGCCGCATCCGATGGCGGAGGAGGTGATCGAGGATGGGGAGATGGATTGGCGGAAGGTGACAAATGAGTTGGCGGGAGGTGTGCCCCCATCGGGGCACCACAAATCCCCCTCTCACATTAGGGTCTTTTATCAAAAGCAGATGACGCATCATTTGCTGCCCGAGATCGAGCGCGACTGGATTGTCGGCCTAACGAATTGTTTTCTCATTCGTGATCCTGCGGAAGTGATGGCTTCTTACCTGAAGAAAAACGAAGACCCGAGCGCGGAGGATCTCGGGTTTCCCCAACAGGCGGAGATCTTTGAGTTTGTGCGCTCTGCCACTGGCACGATTCCTCCGGTGATCGACGCACGCGACGTGTTGCGGAATCCGGAGCACATCCTGCGGCTCCTCTGTGAAGCGCTCGGAGTCGACTTCGATCCCGCCATGCTTTCCTGGCCACCCGGACTACGCGAATCGGATGGGGTTTGGGCAAAGCATTGGTACGGCGAAGTCGCGACTTCGACCGGCTTCGCGTCTTATCGTGCGCAACGAGTAGAAGTGCCGCAGCACTTGCGCGAAGTGGAAGGGCGCTGCCGCGAATCCTACAATCTTCTCAAGCCGTACTGCCTTCGTTAGGCGAATACTGATTGGAGGGTGACTCGCCCCTGAGGCGGGTTGCCCAATCTTGGAAACTCGCCGCAGGCAGTTGAGGGTAGATGAAAAATCCGAAAACCGATGCTTCAGCAATTTAACGAGAAAAACCGCGACCTGATCGTAAACCTCAACGGGCGCCTCGTGCACCGGGGCGAAGCTGGCGTAAGCCCGTTCGATTCCGCGGTGCAGGGTGGTGACGCCGTCTGGGAAGGATTGCGACTCTACGCCGGCCGCATCTTCAAGCTCGACGAGCACCTCGATCGTTTGCGCCGCTCAGCGACCGCACTTTCCTTTGCGGAGATTCCGCCTAACGATAAAATGATCGACGAGATCAAACGCACCGTTGCGGCTAACCAGATGCGAGACGGCGTGCACATCCGACTCACCCTCAGCCGGGGCGTCAAGATCACCTCCGGGATGGATCCGCGCCTCAACCAGAGCGGCCCGACACTGATCGTGCTCGCGGAACACAAGGCGCCCGTTTACGAGCGCGGCGGTCTGAACCTGATTGTGAGCAAGATGCGCCGCCCGCCGCCTGAGATTCTCGATCCGCAGATTCACCACGCCAATTTGCTCAACTCGATCCTGGCCAAGATCGAGGCGAACGCCGCAGGGGCGGACGACGCGATCCTGCTCGACCTGCAAGGTTTCGTGGCAGAAACAAACGCCACCCATCTCTTTATCGTTAGGCAAGGAAAACTCGCGACCAGCCACGTGCGAGCTTGCCCGGAAGGAATCACCCGCGCAACCGTCCTGGAGATCTGCGCCACGGAGAAAATCCCCTGCGCGGAAGCCGACCTAACGATCGATGATTTCTGCGCCGCGGATGAAGTCTTCTGCACTGGCACGATGGGCGAACTCGCTGGCGTGACGACCATTGACGGCCGCACGATCGGCGACGGCCAGATTGGCGCGATAACCCAGCAGCTGAGCAGTCTTTACGCTCAACGTACCGCTGTCGAAGGCGTGCGGATCGTTGATTAGTCGGCCAGATGGCGAGGCGGGTGTAAAGCCACCCAGCCCGACTTCTACAACTCCTGCCAAGCCTTCCGCATCATCGACGCCGGCCACGGATCCAAGGTGTCGCCAACTCTGCTTCCGATACCGTGAAGCGGGAGAAACTTAGTGCGGCTGGCCGGTGGCAAAAGAGAAGCGCACCGGCCAGAGGGGCACACGATTGGTTGTCGCGAATCCGATGTCTTCGGTGCTGTTCATTACGACCTCATAATGAGTTGAAGGCTTAAGAGCGTAGTTAAGCGTGAAAGTCTTGCCATCGGGGGAATAGCTAAAGGTCGTTTTCGTCAAATCGACCGGCTTCTTTTCCTCGAAGAGGTGAAGACCGTGCTTCTCGGCCTTCATCGCCTGATCAAACACGACAATTATCCCTTTAAGCCTGTCCGGGTCGACGTTTTCTGAAGCATGGCCGGGCGAGGTACTCAGCGCGCGTGGCGGCGCATCCTCCGCTGATGGATTCCCGGCCGTCTGAAAGACAAGAAAGGCAGGATGGGCAGAAACCCCGAGGTCATTTTGAAAGCCAACCCCGGGGATTCCCCTCTCATTGAGGCCCAGGATGTAAACCTTGCCAGGTTGAAGATTCACTCTCATGCCGAATGACTTGAGATCGGGAGTCATGGTCGTCTCATAATTTGTCGGAGGAGGCAGAACATTGTTGCCGAGGAAATCCCAAAACCCGCTGCGCATGACCCGGTCGAAACTCACTTTCACCTCTTTGACGGCGGAAGGCGCGACGCCGATCTCCCAGAACTTTGGGGTTGTGGCCACGATCTTTGGCCGTTCAGCCAGAACGCTCGCGGTCGCCCAAAGGATCATAAGCGCGACGCAACGGATTATGGTCGTCATTGTGTTACAACTCGGTTAGATATGATCTTGTAGATGCTGGACGCCGTTTTCATCGCATCAGGGTTCGAGCCTTCAGGCGCAAAAACAGATTGTCGTTCAATGAAAGCTTCGCCCAAATGTTCCGACTGCACTTCGTTGGCGGTGACGATCCCATCTGCATTCAGGTCTTTGACTGACTGGCCAACATACAGAACGCGGAAAACGTTGCCGCGCGTTGTGATGGAGTCACTAACTTCGCGGTATTCCTGTTCGGCGTAGATATCCGATCGGAAATTTCGGTCGGCTCCATTCGCCGTTCCAGACGTCGGCCGCAAAGCGCTGTAACTCACCGCGGATCGCACTGGGGTGCCGGTGGTTGAGCCGCCAGAGCTCGTATTCACCATTCGGCTTAGCACTGAAGCCAGTTCGCCGATTTGGAAGAATGGACGCACCGGTGTGTTGTCCGCCGGTGGCCCGACGGCAGTCCTGCGACTGAAGATTGGACTGATCGTTCCGCTCCCAGTTGCATCGCAAAACCGGTCCACTACGGTTTGACTGATGTTTTGAATCGGGGTGGGGCCCGGTAAGCTGCCGATTGATTCGGCAAGAAAAAGGGAGCCAAGCGGATGCTGCTGGGTCGCGACTCTTTGCTGAGTGTTGATATTAACGGCACCCGCACGCGGCTGACTCGTTTGGGTGCAGAATAAATCCATCAGGATATAATCGACGGAACCGTTGCGGCGTTGCGGGATTTCCGTCAACGGCCCGATTTGGGTCGTGTTAGGTAGCCGTTCGGGGTATTGCAGGTAGATGGTCCGCCACGGATATTCGGCGGCAGTAACGTTACCGAGCTCGCCCACACTCCGAAGCGGACCATTGCGGTGAAATGCGAGCGGACGATTACCGACCCAGTCATACCAATCCAGAGCATAAGTTCGGTTGGCTATTTCGGCTTTGTCGATATACGCCGCAATTCGATTCGTATCGCTAGGAGTGGTGGCGTCGCTGCGCGAGATATTATACCAACGGTTATTGAGGATGGTGCCGCGGACGCGAGGATCGCCGGTATTGATAGCGGTGGTGGTTCCCGTAGGAACTTGATAGAGCGTATTGATGGAAGCGATCTGCAGCGCACCGTTGGTCGAATCCTTCAAAAAGTCGCCAGTGGACGAGGAACCATTGTAGTTGTAACCGGTCGAGATCAGGTTGGTCGCAATTGCCGTATCATCCACCCGCTCGCCACCGGGTCCAAATTCCTTGACCGTAATGCCCCCGGCTAGTAAGACGGGCTTCACCGTTCCGGCGCCGTTAAAGCTGACACTCTGATTGACCAGCCAGTCCGTCGTGAATGTCTTCGCGCCTGAAACGCTATCGCCGTCCACTCCCGCAGGAATTATCGTGTTTCCTGGTGTGACCGGGGTCAGGCTGGCAAAAGGTATGACATAGTTAGTTGTCGACACGTCGAGCACAGTAGCTCCATTTCTCGAAACGATGGGCACTCCCTGAACCTCAATGCGGCCCAGGCTGCCGACTAGATCAAGGTCGCTTTCATACATATTCATGAAACGAAATTGAATTTTGGTCTTCAAGGTAGCGGTGGTGACTCCATTACTGCCGGAAGCTTCATAGATGATTTCGACCGCGACCAAGTACGGTATTTTTTCAATCCCAATGACCGGATATTCCGCAGGATTGACCGGGAAGACGCCGATGCTGGGATAGTTACCGAGATCTGTCGGCGTGTTGTCAGCATCAATGTAGTCGATGATGTTCGCCGCGATTTGAAGCCGAAGCCGCGGATCGTCGAACATCTGATAACTTTTTAAGCCAGATATAGCCGGACCAGTCCATGCGTCTCGAATCCAATCGGCCACGCGTTGGGCGACGGCAATTTTATCCGCATTGGTCGTGGCAGCGGCGACCACCGCATTGAGGTCCATCCGCTGCCAACCTTTGGCCGTGGTTTGGTCATCCTTCGATAGGGCGGTGATCAGGTGAGCGTAATCGGAGAAGTTTGAGCTCCACTCATTCAAGAGCGCGAGGCTGGAGCGACTGGGCAGGCGAGAGCCCGCTGCGGTGACTCCGGTCAGAGCTGCATCGGCAGCGTTTCGGTTGTCGGCCAAAGGTAAGACGGCGGCTGGATCGACTTCCTCCAGTTGCGTAGCGGGAGCTGGCGCCGGCAACGGCAGCGTAAGATCATTGATTCGAAGATTAAAGCCGCTCGCGAGGTTGTTACCGGTGACGTTGACATTGGTCTTCATGCTCTCGTCTTCCATAAAGAATGCATACCGACCGGTCAGTTCGTTATCGCTGTTCCGCACTCGAACCCATTGTCCGTAGGCGGGCGTCGGCGAAGGCCTGACAAGTCGTCCGCTGGCGTTGGACCCAAGCCGTACAATTTGGTTAAAGTCATAGCTATCGGCGGTAGTAAAGCCAGGATCAGTCATGGCAAAGGGTCCGGCGGACGGGATCATCTCCGGCACAGGTCGCGGGTCGACCTGTGAGATGGCGGTCGTGGTAGCGCGCGAAGTTAAGATGACTCCGGCTGCGTTTGTGAGTTGGAGGAAGTCGTCCGCTTTTGCGACTTTCGTGTCGGCTGGATCTGTCGGGCGATAAAGCTCGGTATAGCACTGAGCCGGGGAGGGGAAAGGGGCTGGCATGGCAGTGACGTAGTTACCGTAACGAGTGTTATCTGCGAGAAGTTTGGTGGCAGCGGCGAGTCCACTTTCTGCGAACATTGCGGCGCGTAGTCGATAGGCATAGATCGAAGCGGTGGATCGATCGCTACGTGTATTAGCGAGATACGCCACGAGCACGATCACGATCAAAGCCAACAGCACGAGCGTGACGGCGAGGGCAAAGGCAGAGTCGCGACGCGAGCGGATCATGGAGGCAATAAGGAAACGTCGTAAAAGAATTGGCGCGCGGAACGGTTCACGATCGCGTCGTAAGCGGTGCTTCCCGCGGTTAAGCCAGCCAATTGCGTGGCGGCGCGATCGTCGATCACGCGCAGACGAAGGAGGACGCGGCGCGGCGCCGAACCGGTCATGTTTGGGTCGGTTGCTTCGGAATCCCAACTTGCCGCGGGCGGCTCTATTTTCGCCTCGATGTCGTGTTGCGAATAACAGCGCAGTTCAAATTCGAGCACAGCAGTCGCGACCACATGCCAGTCTGCGGCGACGTAGGTGTGTCCGCCGAACTGGAAGCGCCTCGCCGCTCCGTCGGCCCACACTTGGTCGCTGCTGCGGAACGCTCTTTTAAGCTCGTGCGTGGCGGTGTCCAGGGCGTAGGCGACGCTACAAAGATCACCAGCGCCCAGATTCGGATAGGGCGCAACGAAGAAAATGTTTTCCGCGGCGGCGGGTATGGGCGGGGGCACGGCTCCGACCGGCTGATTTTCGACGAATTGGATTTTACTCGCGCCGACCGAGGGATTGGCACGCGCCCCTTTGAGTTCATCTCCAAGCCGCCCAAGGACTTGGCGAGCGGTAGCAAAAGTATCCAAACGATTGCGACCTTGTCTCCACGCTCCCAAGGTCGCAGTGACTACGCTGGCCAGAAGAAGAACCAGGACAACGGTAATTGCGAGCGAGACTAAGAGCTCGACCAAGGTGAATGCATCAGACCTCCTCATGGAGGAAGATTTATCAGAGTCGTAAACCGAACTATTTTCTGGTTCGCCGACGGCGCATTGGCAGGGTAATGAACCTCTGCGTTAAAGATCCGGTCCGCCGGGGCGGGAGCTGCAGGCGTCACTATGGCAAGTTGCAGCTGATAGATGGCAGCACTTGTCACGGAGGTGCCGAGATCGTTCAGGCCAGCATCGTAGTAGTGCGGGTTGTAGTTGGAAGTAGACCACACCGGATCCGCCGAGCTGAGCGAGCGGATGCGCTGGAATTCGTTTTGCACCAATTGGGCGCAACCTTGTTCATCGCGCGCCCGTTTGTTTGTGTCCGTCGCGACTGAGAGCAATCCAAAGGTCGAAAGAACCGCAAAGCTCACGACGCCAATAGCGACTGCGACTTCTACTAAAGAGAAAGCCCGGCGGGGGGCCGTACGGTGCTTCATTTTAGGTTGGCGTTCCCGGTCAGTGGATCGATGGAAAGCTGGGCACGAAGATTCTGGTTTTTTCGCACCGGCGTGGGAGAAGAGCCAGTGGCCGGCACAAACGCGTCTTGGATGAAGATTACTTCCGGGGTCGCAGCCGGGTCGAGACTTGTTGATCCGTTAGGAAGAAATTCAACAAAGGCTCCGGTGAAGGTGACGGGCGTCGCACGGGTGCCTTTCGCGACTTGCGTCGTTTCGGCGCCCCTCGCCACGATGATGCCTGATTCAGAGTCGAAGGTTGTGGTCGTAGATAGACGTCTCAACGTGCCTTCCTGCAGCCATTTTCCCGAGGTGCTGTCGAATCGAGCTAAAATATATGCACGCCAGCTAGCCTCAGAGGCCCAAGCGTTTGTCGAAGCGATGAGGACTCGCGTTTTAGTTCGTTTGGCTAATGACATGAGCCGCGCATTCTCGAGTTGGGCGGCTAAATTTCGCGCGTCTCCTTCCAAGGCGCGTCCCGCGCTTGGGGAGAGGGCCGGAACGAGGAAGCCCAAGACAATGGCGATAATCCCGATCACCACGAGCATCTCGACCAAGGTGAAAGCGTGACGGCGGGAGTGAGGGGGTAGGGGGGTTGGCACGGTGGGCGCTCTGATGTTTCGTGCCGTGCTTATAGCGAACTGCTCGATGGACTGAAAGCTGAATCGCTTAATAGCGAAATTTCGTCGCCCATTCGGTCGGAGCGGGTCGGGTGAGACCCGAAATTGAACAACGAGTGCCAGTTTTGGCCGCAAACGGAAGAGTCCGCGGGTTCGAAAAGTCCTCGCATTTTGATCAGGTCAGGAATCGGTAATGCCGGCGAGTTGGCGCGGCTCGGAGAAAAAATCGGTCTGGTCTTTAGTAACTTCGAAGCAGCAGGCGCCGTGGTACTTGGAACGAGATCGATCCTGCTTGGGAATGGATTTTTGCAAATTCGCCCGCCGGGGAAGGCATCGGCATGGTTCTAGCTTTTTACGCCTTCGTGCTGGAACACACACTATCCGACGAGGAACGAAGTCAGATCCTCCAGACGATCGAGATGTTTGAGGTCATTACTCAAACACAGCAGGACGATTATCAATCGCTCGAGATCCTGAAGGTCGCTTATCAAAAGCTGGGTAAAACCGAGGAGGCGATGCACATTTCTCGCCGGCTGGCGGAGGCCTACATGGGGGTCGGTTCCTACTCGCTGGCCATGCAGGAATGCGACGCCATCCTCGCCCTCGAACCGAACGCTCCGGAGATCGTGGCCATGCTGGGCGATATTGAGGGACGTTTGCACGGGGCGGGCAAGTCAAAAGAGGAAGCGGGCGCTTTCAACGCGCTGATCAAGTCCCCGGATTTTACCGTGAGTGAGCCCTCCTCAGGCGGCGGCCTGCTCGAGATCGGTGGTCGCAATACCGGCCACGTGCACAAGCGAATCGACCTCGAGCGCACGGAGCAAGGTAACGATCAACTCGCTAAATTTTTAGTTCTCCAGCAGATGTTTCCGGAGGACGATGTGAGCGCGGCACTGGCCACGGCGAAAGCGGCGAACGGCGCGATGTCTGGCCAAACCTTGGCTACGTCGCTCCTCGAACTCCTCTGCAAGGGCAACGGGGAAAAAATGGAAGCGGTGCTCTCGGCATTGATCGACCGGACGAAGTTCGCTTACGTCCCGCTCGAATATTACGATATCGATCGTCAGGTCGTGCGGATGTTACCCGACGAACTGACGATCAACCGGCTCTTCATTCCGTTCGACCTGATCAGCCGCACCATCATGGTGGCGGTCTGCAATCCCTTCGATGCGGATGCGCGCGAGGCGGTGCAGCAGTCGCTCGATTACTCGGTCACCTGGTATCTGGCCAAGCCGTCGGTGATCATCAAGATGCTGCAGGAAGTCTACAAACTGGAGCCCCGCGCCTAGGCGTTCGCCAAGATGAGAAGCAAATCTTTCGGAGAACGCATCGCGGATGTCCTGATCGAGGACGGCCTACTTTTGCCTAACCAGCTCGATGAGGCAGTGGAAATCCAGAAGCGGCAGGGCGGGCGCCTGCTCAAAATCTTGACCGACAAGCAATTTGTCAGCGACCAGGACATGGCTTTCAGCATGGGTCGTTGCCTGAATACGCCGCCGATCAATCTTTCGAAAGTGCGCGTGCCGGAGGAGATTTTTAATCTCGTCCCGCGCGACATGGCCAAGACGCACAAGCTGATCCCGATCGCGCGTCTGGAGAAGAAGCTCTTCGTCGCCATGGCCGACCCGACCAACGTGCTCGCGGTCGACGACCTGAAACGGCGCGTGCAATTGGAGATCATCCCGATGATCGCGACCGAGAAAGCGGTCGCCGATGCGATGAGCGGCGTGCACGCGGCCGGCACCAACATGAGCGAAGTGCTCAAGCAGGTGGCCGAGGAAGCAGCCGGCGATGTCGAGGTCCAGGCAAACAAGCGCGAAGACATCGATCTCGATCGTCTGGCGACCGACAGCGAAGACGCGCCGGTGATCAAGATCGTGAACCTGATCCTGGCCCAGGCGATCAAGGAAAAAGCTTCCGACATTCATATCGAGCCGTTCCAGCGCACGCTACGGCTGCGTTACCGTATCGATGGCGAACTGATCGCCGCGGAGTCTCCGCCTAAGGCGCTGCAACTCGCGATCACTTCGCGGATCAAGATTCTCGCTGGCCTCAACATCGCCGAGCGGCGGGTGCCGCAGGACGGCCGTTTCCGCATCAAGGTGATGGGGAAAGAAGTCGATCTTCGTATCTCGATTCTACCACCCTCTCACGGCGAGAAGGTGGTCATCCGTATTCTCGATAAGTCCGCCCTGGCCGGCAGCATCGACACCATGGGCATCGATGAGGAAACCACCAAGCGTTTCCGCAAGGCAATCGATGCACCGCACGGCATGATCCTGGTAACCGGTCCGACAGGTTCCGGTAAAACGACGACGCTTTATTCCGTCCTCCAGGAGCTGAATAGCCCTAACTACAACATCGTGACGGTCGAGGATCCGATCGAATACGAGCTTATGGGCGTGAACCAGGTCGCGGCGCGGCCTGATATCGGACTCGATTTCGCTTCCGCGCTTCGTTCCATCCTCCGACAGGATCCGGACATCGTGATGGTCGGTGAAATTCGTGACAACGAAACGGCCGACATCGCGGTCAAAGCGGCGCTTACCGGTCACCAGGTGCTAAGCACGCTGCACACGAATGACGCGGCCGGCGCGATCGCGCGTCTCGACGACATGGGCATCGAGCCTTTCCTGATTTCGAGCTCAGTCATCATGGCCTGCGCGCAACGACTCATCCGGCGGGTCTGCACCAATTGCCGGGAAGAATTTGTGCCCGAACAGGAAATGTTTGAGCGCCTCAGCATGGAGCCGGCGGAAGGCGCGATCTTCTATCACGGCCTGGGCTGCGATCGTTGCAAAGGCCGCGGTTATGCGGGCCGGGCTGCGATCATCGAAGCCCTCACGGTGAGTGAGTCGATCCGGCGTTTGATCATCAAGCGGGCCTCGGCCGCAGTGATCAAGAACCAGGCGATCGCCGAAGGCATGAAGACTCTGCGCATGGTTGGCATCGACAAAGCGATGGAAGGCATCACCACGCTCGAAGAGGTCTGGCGCGTGACCGCAGAAGATCACTAGAATGAATCTATCGTTTCTCCGCTACTTTAAAAAAGGGAAACCCGCTGAGAGTGACGTGATCGTCGCTCCGCCCCCGCCGCTGGAAAAGCCGGCCTCGGAACGTTTTGGCAAAACCGTCTTGCCGAATGTCTCTCGCGTGATGGGAGTCGAGGCTGCGCGGTCCGCTCCAGAGCCCTCCTCGCTGCCGGACTTCGTCCCGCAACCAGCCACGGCCTCCGCGCCGACGCCTACCGAAACGCCCCGCAAGATTTCGTTAGGCAGCAGCGGTGCGGTCAAGGCTGTGAATTCCAATGGTTCCGCGGCCAGCGAGCGCATTATTGCTCTGCCCCTGGCGGAACTGGCGCCTCATTTGCCGCCCGGACTTTTGCAGACCACGCCGATCGATCCTGAACAGCGGGTTCTTTTCAAGGCTTCTGAACTGGAACGCGGCATGGCCAATGGTCGTCCGGCGGTTTTGTTGCGCGCGATCTACCAGCAGGCGCCCGATTTCTTCATCGTCGCCATCACCGAGAGCGACGAACGCGAAGTGTTCCTGCCGGTCGGCAAGGTGCTGGAGCAAATTACTGCTTTCCAGGTGCGCCCCGATCAAGCGGCCGAGGAGCAAGTGCCGCAAGTCGATACGCCTTTCCTGAAGATGACGATCGAGGATGGCAAACGGCATGGCATCCCGATCCCGGCAGTCCGGTCCCCAGCGGCGGCTCCCGTGCAGGCAAACCCTGCGCCCAAGGCTGTTCCGCTGCCATCTGCCCTCGCGCCTGTCGCAACGAGTGCGCCCGTTCGTATGGCTCCTGTCTCTCCCGCGCCCGCTCTCGCAGCACCGGCAGCCGCGAGCTCGGCTGCGATCCCCCCTCGACCGATTCGTCTTTCTCTGCCCACGGTGGCAAAGACCTCTGCGGCCGAGCCGCCGAAACCAGTGACCGTCCAACTCCCTGGGGCACCCGCACCGGTCAGCCTGCCGGCCGAGCGAATGAAAATTTCACCGAACGGGACGGGCGTGCCCGCCACTGAGAAAGTTCCAGCCTCAAGTGGGCCGTCCGTCCCAACCCGGTTGCCTTCCCCCTTTGCTCCAGCGCCTCCCCGGGCGTCGGTCAAAGTCACACCGCCCTCTAACGATTTGCGGGAACCGTTCCAGCCCGCCGCGGCCGCGCCCAGGGCGGCAGCTTCACCGCTCAAGTTTGCCAGCGAAGGACCGCGCGTACGGTTGCCTTTGCAAAATGTGCTGCGCGGGATTTCGCCCCTCCAGCTAAACGGCTCCATCGAGGATGTCCCAGAGACAGCCACGGTGGAGATTCCATTTTCCATTATCGAACCGCAGCTTTCGTTAGGTCGAGTGGCTCTTTCGCCGGCGCAATTCCAGGCGGCCATGCCGGTGGAATATCGCGCCTTGTTGAAGTTGGAAAGCGCCGAGACTCCGATTTCGCTGCCGCTGCAGGATGTGTTGCAGAATTTGCCTAACCAGAGCTTGCAGCTCCGAGGCGACCAGGAAGAATTTGTTCCGACGGAAACGTTCGAGACGCCTTTCAGCGCGAAGGCCGCGGAAGACGCGACCCGCATGAATGTGGCGACCGGCCCGATCGCGAAAGGCAGTATGCCTGCAACCGCGGCTCCCGCGCTCACTCCAAAGCCGGCGCCCGTCCAACCTGTAAACGAACCAAGTCCCTTTGCGTTCGCCAAACCAGCGTCGCTCCCGGCCCCCACCATCGCTGCGCCAGTTGCCCCCGCGCCCGGGATGGCGGCGGAACTGCCAGCCAAACCGCCCGCACCGGAATCTGGGCCGAGCCTGCCGAAGCTAGCCGCCACGTCCCGTGTGCCGGTGGTCGATACACCGATTCCCCTGGTGGAAAAAGCGGTTGAACCGGCTGCTCGCACCGCGCTCCAGGAGGCTTTCGACACGGATGACACGCTCGATGCCAGATCGGTCGTCGATCATGCCTGCCGTCTGCCGGGCGTCAGTGCCTGCGCGATTGTTTTCTCCGATGGACTGAGCCTGGCCGGGAACATCCCGCCCGAGTACCAAGCCGAAGCGCTCTGCGCCCTCGCTCCCTCCATCGTAAAACGCATCAACGACCAGATGATGGGGACCAACCTCGGCTCGCTGCACGGCGTCACCCTCTTTTGCGCCAAGGCGCCCGTCAGCTTTTTCGCCCACGGCAACATTTGCCTGGCCGCGCTCCATTCCGCCGGTGAAATCGCGAGCGAAATCCGCACCTGCCTTGGCTCCGCGGCGCGGGAACTCGCTCGCATCTACGCCCAGCCTGCCTAACGCCTAACAAAAAGCCATGTCCATCATCAACTACGCCAGCCGCGAGATTCAATTCAAGATTGTCTACTACGGTCCCGCGCTCTGCGGTAAAACGACCAATCTGGCCTACATCCACGAACGCATCAGCCCCGCCAACCGCGGCGATCTCGTCTCCCTCGCCACCGCTGCCGATCGCACTTTGTTCTTCGATTTCCTGCCGCTCAACGCCGTCGTCATCAAAGGTTTCGTGACCAAATTCCAGCTCTACACCGTGCCGGGCCAGGTTATCTACAACGCCACCCGGCAACTCGTTTTGCGCAGCGTCGATGGCGTGGTCTTCGTGGCCGATTCCCAGTGGGAGAAGATGGAGGAGAACGTCGAGAGCTTTAAGAATCTGGAGGACAACCTCGCGCAGCAGAATATCTCGATCGACGAGATTCCCTACGTCCTGCAATACAACAAGCGCGACCTAACGAATATCGCGCCGATCAATTACCTGGAGTTTGTGCTCAACAACCGCAAGCGTCGCGCGCAGAGTTTTGAGGTGATCTCGAGCACGGGACAGAATGTTTTCGCTTCGCTCAACGCCGTCTCGCAATTGCTGCTGCACAAGTTCAGCAAGCAAGGAGAGGCCGCGCCCGGCCACGCTCCCGCCCCGGTCGCCGTGCCGGTCGATCCAGCGCCTGCGCCGAAGCTCGCCGTTCAAGCCACGGTATGAACTGCATCCCGGCTCTCACCATTGAAAACGTCGCCACCCTCGATGGCATCCTGGCCGAATTCCTGAAGAAGTCGGACGCGGAACTGACCGTCGTGATCGATCGCGGCGGCAACGTCATCTCGCAGTTTGGCGATGTCTCCGTCATGGACGTGACCATCATCGCGGCTCTCGCCGCGGGATCGTTCGCCGCGACCAAGGAGCTGGCACGCCGCATCGGCGAGGTCGAGTTCAACGCGCTTTACCACCAGGGCAATGGCAGTCACATCTTCATGAACTCGGTCGACGACGATACGATCATGATCACGGTTTTCGGTCCGCGCACGACGGTGGGGCTGGTCCGCTTCTACACCGCAGCCACGGCCCTGGCGGTCTCCGAATTGCTAAAATCGCTCGACCCAAATGCCGGCCACGGTTTTACCTTCGACGCCGCGGACGTGATCGCGAGTCCGATCTTCTCGGATCGTTAGGCGAAACCTTTCCCTGCCTCCGCTCTGCGATCTCCGCTTCCTCCGCGGTTAAATTATCCTTCGGTTTGTCAGTGAAGGTTGCGCAATGCGGGCGATGCGGGAAATTCATCCGCACGATTTATGGCGGTTCAATTCAGGGATTACTACGAGACGCTGGGTGTTTCGAAAACAGCCAGCGCCGCTGAGATCAAGAGCGCTTTTCGCAAACTTGCGCGGGTCCATCACCCCGATGTGGCTAAGGCCAAGGAGAAGGCCGCGGCCGAGGAGAAATTCAAGCAGATTAATGAGGCCTACGAAGTCCTGAGCGATCCCGAGAAGCGCTCGAAATACGATCAGCTGGGGGAGAATTGGAATCAGCCGGGCGGGTTTCAGCCCCCGCCCGATTGGGGTCGTGGTGGCGGAGGCGGATTTCGGCGTCAGGGCGGCGGCAATGGCGGGGTCGAGTTTGAGTTTGATGGCACCGGTTTCAGCGATTTCTTCGAAGCATTCTTCGGCGGCGGCCGTGGCTCATCCGGATTTGGCCAGCGGCCGGCGACCGCCGCCCGCGGTCAGGACGTGGAAGCAGATATCATGGTCACGCTTGAGGAAGCGCTCAATGGTTCCACGCGGCAGGTGTCGTTGCGCCGGAGTGACTCGGAAAAAGTGGAATCCTACCAGGTGAAGATCCCGCGCGGTGTGCACGAAGGCCAGCGCATCCGCCTTGCGGGGCAGGGGGAACCCGGCGCGGGCGGCGGGAAGAAAGGCGACCTCTTCCTGCGCGTGCGTCTGGCGCGGCACCCGGATTTTGCGGTCGAGGGGAACGACCTTGTGCATGAAGCGACCCTCACACCCGCACAGGCTGTCCTGGGCACTGAATTGGAGGTTCCGACGTTGGAAGGATTTCGACGTTTGAAAATTCCGGGCGGCACTCAGGCTGGCCAGCGGTTTCGGCTACGCGATCGAGGTCTGCCGACCGCGGGAGGCGGCCGCGGCAACCTTTACGTGGCCGCCGAAATAGTCATTCCCAAAAATCCGAGCGAAGCCGAACGCGCTCTCTGGGAACAATTGGCCCAGATCGCCAGCTGATTCGGCCAATGTGGGGACGGGCCTGTGCGCCCCGATCCCTGCGTTCACGCGTCGCCTCTGGGGGCGCCCGTGTTGGTATCGCTCGACAGCGAGGGTCTTTTCCTCGTATCTCCTTTTCATGAAGATTGCGCTCGGCTCCGATCACGCGGGTTTCCGTTACAAGGAAAAAATCAAGGAACTCCTGCTTTCGTTAGGCCACGAGGTCGAGGACTTCGGCACGACCAGCGAAGCACCGGTCGATTATCCGAAATTTATCCGTCCGGCCGCGCAAGCGGTGGCGCGCGGAGAGTGCGAGCGCGGCATCGTCCTGGGCGGCTCCGGTAACGGCGAAGCCATGGTCGCGAACAAGGTGCGCGGTGTTCGTTGCGCCCTCTGCTGGAACGAAGAGACAGCTCGTCTTTCCCGCCAGCATAACGATGCCAATGTGCTTTCGTTAGGCGAGCGGGTCATCTCTGAAGACGTCGCTTTGCAGATCGTCCGCGTCTGGTTGACGACCGATTTCGAAGGCGGTCGGCACACCACGAGGATCGCTCAGCTCGAAGCGTAGGGCGGCCGCTTCCGTGGCCCAAGTAGTTGTCCAGAGAAGCGGCGCAGGCGGGGGCGCTCACCCTACAGTTTACCGCACCGCTGCGCCCACGCTGAGCAGGAAGACCGCGCTGACAAAGGCGTTGCTCTGGAAAAACGCGCGATTGATCGCCGCGAGGTCGCGCCGCGCCGCGCTGCGATGCTCATAAACCAGCGCACCGGCGACCAGCGGCATCCCGCAGAAGTAAATCCAGCCTAATGACGCCGCCAGGCCGAAGGCGAGGAGAGCGGCAAACATGGCGAGATGGAGAAATTGCGCGAGACGCAGCGAGCGCTCGATCCCCAGGCGGACGACGAGCGAATGCAATCCTTCCCGGCGATCGAATTCGAAATCCTGCGTCGCGTAGATCAGGTCGAAGCCAGCGACCCAGCCGATGACGCCGGCGCCGAGGAGAAGCGGGGGAAAGGCAAGGTGGCCCGTGGCTGCAATCCAGGCGCCGGCCGGCGCGACCGCCAAGGCCAGCCCGAGAAAAAAATGACTCGCTGCAGTGAAGCGTTTGGTGAGCGAGTAGAAAAATACGATGGCCAACGCGATGGGGGAGAGGAGCAGCGTGGTGCGATTGATTCCTGCTGCGGCGAAGATAAAAGCCGCCGAGCTGGCCACGAGCAAAAGCAAGACGGCGGTCTTCGAGAGGAGGCGATGGCGCGGCTCGGTCCGTGGATTTCTCTGATCCAGATTCCAATCGACGAACCGATTAAAAAGCATGGCCGCGGTGCGTGCACAGATCATGCAGACCAGCACCAGTGTGAGCAGGCGAAGGGACGGCCGTCCGCGCGTCGCCACGAGAAGCGCTCCGAGCGCAAAGGGGAGCGCGAAGACAGTGTGCGAAAAGCAAATAAGGCGCAGGAAGCGCGTAAGGCCGCTCACGGCGCGGTTTGGTTCTTCGTTCACGCCAGGAGTGTCTCCAATTTCTGTCGCGCAGAATCCATAATCGGGATGCCATGCGCGAACAGCATTCTATTAAACGAGAAATCGAGCAGCCCTCGTAGGGAGCGCCGCATCGCCTTCGGATCAGAGCAATATTTTGGCGGCAGGAAAGTGAAGCCGTAAGGCTCGAAATTGATCAGTGCGTCGCCAACCACCAGCGTTCCGCCGTTCTCCGCAAAATGGAAAACGATTTCACCGGGAGCCGCTCCCTCAATGGCGATGGCCGTGACGCCGGACGCAATCTGTTCGCCATCCAAGATCGCTCGCGCCGGGAGGCCAGCGGCTGCGGCTCCTGCCTCCGTGGACGCGAAGACGGCGGCCTTGAATTGCGCGGCAAAATCGGCGGCGGCCCGAAGATGATTCGCATTGGTCAGCAGAACAATGTGATCGGAGGCGGCAGCGAAAAGTTGCTGGCGGGGCGCGGGCTCCAACGAGATGGGGTCGATCAGAAAGAGAGTGGCGCCCGCTTTGACTGCGGTCGAGTAAAGGTCCGACTTCACCGCAGGATCATAGGCTTGCCAAAGCCAGAGCAAATCGTTGAGGGACAGCAGTTCGGCGGCAGAAGGCATACGATTATCGCGTGGCACAACCACATGGCATCTTAGCTGCTACAAGGGATGTAATTATTAGAAACACCATATGCTGACCTTCTCCTATCAAGCTCGCGATGGCTCCGGAAATATCGTAAATGGTATCCAGGAAGCGATCAACGAGGACAACGCTGTCACGAGTCTCATGAGCCGCGGGCTCATGGTGCTTTCCTTGCAGCAGAAAGCTGCTGCCACCCGCACCAAGAATAAAGCCTGGACGGTCAAGGAGACCGACTTGGTGCTCTTCACCCGACAGCTCGCCACCATGATCGAGGCGGGCATCTCGCTCACCCAGGCCATGACGGCTCTCTATGAGCAGTGCGATCCCAAGCGGCAGAAGAATCTGCGCCACGTGATCAGCGACGTGACGGCTCGTGTGCAGGGTGGTGAAACTTTCCACGATTCTATTAACAAGCATCCGCGGGTCTTTAATCGACTCTACGTCAGCATGGTGAAAGCCGGTGAGGCGGGCGGTTTGCTTTCCGAAATTTTAGACCGGTTAGCGGGCTTCCTCGAAGCCAGCGCCCGTCTGCGCAAGAAGGTCAAATCGGCCATGACCTACCCGGTCATTGTGATCAGCATCGCGTTTTTGATCACCACCTTCCTGATCGTCAGGGTGGTGCCCGTCTTCGGCGAAATCTTCAAGGACTTCGGGGCCAAACTTCCGGCTCCGACCCAGTTCCTCATCGACCTGAGTGACTTCATCCGGGCCAAATGGTACTTCATGGTCCTCGGCATCGGCGGCACCATCTTCGCGCTCCGTTATTTCCTGCGGTCCACCCGTGGCCGTCAGTTGAGCGACAAGTGGAAACTCAAGCTGCCCGTCTTCGGGCCGCTCATCCACAAGATCGCCATGTCGCGTTTCGCCCGCACGTTTGCCCAGCTCATCCGCAGCGGTGTGCCGATTCTGGAGGTGCTCGACATCGTCGGCGGCACTTCCGGCAACCACGTGGTGGAAGAAAGCATTAAAGGTGTGAGCACCGACGTAGAGAAAGGCGACAACCTATCGGTCGCGCTCTCCAAGAAGAAAATTTTCCCGCCCATGATGCTCCGCATGGTCGCGGCTGGTGAATCGACCGGCCGCATCGATACCATGCTCGAGAAGATGGCGGACTTTTGGGATGAAGAAATCGATGCCTTACTCGACGCACTCACCTCCCTCATCGAGCCGATGTTGATCGTATTCCTCGGCGTGATCGTAGGTGGCATCGTGATCGCGATGTTCCTGCCGATCTTCAAGCTGAACGAAGTAGTTTCGCAGAGCAAAAGCTAGGGAGAAGCTGCTCCACGGAAAGCGGAGGGTGGGTCGCAAGGCCCGCCCTCTTTGTTTTCCGGAGAGGTGCCGCGGTGGCGCGAGAATCTGTCGAGCCCGGGGAGGAAGTCTTTTTTTGCGGCAGAGCTTTTCCCCTGCTCGACGGAGTCTCGCGCCACCGCGGGGTGACCAGGCGACGGAATTGAAGCCGAAAAATCTTGCTCGCGGCGCCACTGTGCGAGACGAATTCTGCATGCCGGAGCTGACAGATTTCAAGGGCTCTGTCGCGGTCATCGTTTCCAGCTGCGACGCCTTCTTCGACGCCTGGCGCCCATTCTATTGTTTCTTCGAGAAATTCTGGGGCGATTGCCCCTTCGAGATTTTCCTGCTCACTAACGAACTGGAGGTGCGTTCTCCGCGCTTCCTTCCGCTGGCAGTCGGCGAAGATCGCGGCTGGTCGAGCAACTTGCTCGCAGCGCTGAGCCAGATCGAGCATCCTTACGTGCTGTATCTGCAGGAAGATTATTTTCTGACTGCTCCGGTCGATCGCCTACGGGTGGCGCAGGATTTTAGCGAGGTCATTGGGCGCGGCGCGGACTCCCTCTGCTTTCGAGCCCGCTCTCAACCCGACGCTGGTACGGAGCCGCTCAACGAAAGATTTGGAGTTGTTCCCCTGGCCTCGGACGGCCGCACGCGCTGCCAGGTCACGCTTTGGAAAAAGAGCGCGCTGCAATCCATCTTGCGCGAAGGCGAGACGGCCTGGAATTTCGAGGCGCGCGGCAGCGAACGCACCCAGGCGATGCAGATTTTCTCTTATCTGCGGCGGGACAACATGCCGATTCCTTACCTGATGTCGGCCATTTCACGCGGCCTTTGGATGCCGGACGCGGTTGCGCTTTGTCACAATCACCAAGTCGCAATCGATCCATTTTTCCGTCCAATTTTTTCCTCAAATTCCTGGCAGCGTCGCCTGAATCGGGCCGTCGGTCGCGGCCGATTGCGCCGCGCTCTACGCAAACAAGCTGGGCGAACAATCGAGCTGCCGTGATGCGACTTGTGCGCTGGAATTTGAGCAGCCGCGCCCCGCAGCTTTCCGGCGGCGACGCGCTCATCGTCTCGATCCCAAAGAGCGGTCGCACCTGGGTCCGGACTTTTCTCTGCGCCTATTTCTGCGAAAAGGTCGGGCAACCTTTCAGCCTCCAACCGGAGGAGTTCGAGGGCGTTCCGCGCGTCATCTATACCCACGATCTTTTCGAGCAGCGGACCAAAGCTGATCGCTGGGATAAGGTTCGCGGGAAGTATCTCATCCCGCATGGCCAACGTCGTGGCCGGCCCATCATCCTCCTGGCGCGCGACCCCCGTGACGCCTTTGTGTCCCTTCATCTTCAGCTCACCCGCCGAACGAAGGAGAC
>JBPCLK010000049.1:0-7780 GCA_051003355.1 Chthoniobacterales bacterium
TCTCGATGAGATAAGCAAAGAAACCTTGCGTCAAGTCCTGCGCGTCAGCGCGGCTATAACCACGACGGCGCACGAATCGGTAAAGAGGCGGCCAGTAGTCCCGGCACAAGCGGGTAAGAGCAGCCTCCGCGCGGTCGGGCGCGGTATCATCCAACGAAAAGTCGCTCACCACGCTCCAGTGCGTAGTCATAAAAGCTCCCACCGTCGTGGGCAGAGTTGTCACATTTTGGTCCAATTCGACGCCGAGCTTACCGGGTTGGCACAGGAGAAGTCAAGCCTGCTAAACCATGTCAAGAAAATCTTCTGAAACGTCTCAGCGTCAGGCTATTGCGATCCACTCAAATGACAGTCTTCGCTGGAGACAGAGGGACAGTGGACCTGCGAGGGAGGCCATAGACCAAATAACGTACCGTGAAGCCAAGATCCTGCAACGTCGTAAGCGCGGGCCCTTGCCGATCAAACCGACGGGCCGACGACGTCACCGACGATGGCACCGTCACCACGCGTCCGGTGCGCCGGAGTCGACGCGAAAAATCCAAATCCTCGAATTGATCCGCCTCTACAAACCCGCCCAGCTCAAAGAAGGTCGAGGCGCGGACAAACATCGCCTGGTCACCAAGGTGCCATCCGATCAATCGATTCCGCCAGCCCGCGAGCAAGCAGGTGGCCTGAAGAAGGAGCGATGACGAATCGTAACGACGCCGGAACGCGCCACCGGCTACGGACTGATCGCGCAGCGCCAGATCGATGAGCGGCAATGCGTTCGGCGGCAGCAGTGTGTCCGCATGAAGAAACAGCAGCACATCTCCCCGCGCCTGCCGCGCTCCGAGGTTCAACTGATATGCGCGCTGGCGTCGATGGCTTCGCAACACTCGGGCGCCAGCTTTCCGCGCAATGCCCGGCGTTTCATCGACGCTCCCTGCATCGACGACAATAACTTCACACCCTATCCTGCCAGAAGGCACCGCAGCCACAGCTTTGCTTACGGACTCTGCCTCATTAAGCGCTGGGATGATCACCGAGATCACTGCGGCTGGCTTCGGCATGGTCATTCCTGGATTTGAGCGACGTCTTCCCGGTTTATTCCGAAAGACCAAACTTGCAGTCCGCTTCTAGAACCAGATCAGACTATCGCGTCAATAGATTTCCTCCCGAATCAGAGCGCAAATGCGGAACCTGATCCGCTGCTCAGATGGCCGATCGCTCCCGGCGAACAAACGCGCCTGAATGTGGCGGCGGCAAATTCCTCATTCCGCCATCGTCGAGGTGCCAAGCCGATGTCAGATCCTAATTGGTAATCTTGTCGAAGATAAGGTTGAGCTTCGAGTAATGACGGCCGTGCTCGCCCTGGTCGTTCAAACCCCAATTGTAAGATAGGTAGGAGGTCTTAAATGAGTCGCCTCCCTTGGTGAGTTCACGGGCGGATGGCGGACCGTACTTGGCAAACACTTTTGGAACAGAAAGCGACTTCTCGAAGTCACCCTTGAACCACTTGAAGATTTCGGAAACCTCCGCCTTGTTCTCCTGCGGATAGAACTTGTTCAGATCTTCGCGGCCCAGCCAGGCGTGGTAAGCCATGGCGTCCTGCGCGTCGAATGATCCCGCGGCATAGGCGGTTCTCTGCAAGGGCGGGCAGCTTCGCGCTGCGCAGACCAAGACCGAGTGGGCCCGATACTTTAGCATCGGCCGAAGAGTCCCATTCTCAATGTCGTTCAACGCGATTTTCGCTCCCCCCACTAGCCAGGACTTCGCTTCGAAAGGTTGCTTAATCTCGTGAATACTTTCCACGGGATAAGCACTGAGGATCGTCTTAACTACGATTGCATTATAGGCATTCACCAGCGAGGCCGCCTTTTCGTCGCCCTCGGCCGGGTTGTCCGCCTTCGGCATGAACTGTTTGAGATAGCCGTCGAGCGCTGCCATATCTTCCTTGCTCGCCTTCCAAGATGCGTAATTGACCAATCCCTTGCCATCAACGTATTTCTTGAGAAGCTTGTCCCAAGCGCCGTGTTTGATACCAGAGGGACATTTTACTTCCGTGTCCTTAGGCTTGTCCTCCGCCCGAGAAGTCACAGGTCCCGTGATAAATACGGCTACGAGACTTAAGATGAGTGCAATGTTCTTTTTCATAGTCCTAAAGTGTACTAATACGTCTTTGTCTTCGTAATCGGACGGACGTACCGAGGAGGATGCACCGTCTGTATAAAAACCAAAAAGCGGTTCATCGGCAAAATTCCACGTCGGTATGATGGGAAAGAATCCGGTTTATTCCAATACCGACTTCAACCCCGAGTCCGCAGACTTCCACCTCCTACCTACCGTGAGGGCCCCCAGGTATCCCTGAAATATCCGATGCGCCCCGAGGTAAAACGATACATCCCGTAGGCCGCAGGATTCTTCAGGTAATATTTCTGGTGATACTCCTCTGCCGGCCAGAACTTCGCCGTTGACAGGATCTGCGTCGCGATGGGCTTTTTGAATCTGCCTGACTTCGAAAGCTCCAGTTTGGATTTTTCCGCCGCCGTTTTTTGCTGCTCAGTCGAACAAAAAATCGCGGTCGTGTATTGATCGCCGAAATCGTGGAATTGCCCGTCCATTTGAATGGGATTGATGTGGTGCCAGAAAACCTCGAGCAATTTTTCGTAAGCAACCTTGCTGGGATCGAAGGTCACCTCGATTGCCTCGCGATGACCAGTTTCTCCCGAGGAAACCTGACGGTAGGTCGGGTTTTCCTCCGTCCCTCCAGCATAACCAACGACAGTTGCGATCACTCCCGGAGTCTTATCAAAGGGCGGTTGCATGCACCAAAAACAGCCGCCTGCGAAGACGGCTTTCTCGGCGACCGGAGCCGTCTTTGGCTTTGCCTCGACCGACTGTGAGCGCGACGAAACGCTCGCCATAACAAAGACAACGAAAAGCACGATCACCAGGGGCCATCGTTTACGCGTAACCAAATACATTCTAGTTCCGAACATTATCATGAAAAAGCCATCCGCCGCTAAAGCCTGCCCTGCAGAGTCCACGTCTAATCTCGGGGCAATCGCGCATTAACCGCCACAGAAATCCAGATCGATAATTCTCGATCATCATGACGATCGGACCCTGATCAAGTCCATAGTATCCTTGTGAAATCCAACCCTTCTTACCTTTCTCTCCGTTATCAGCAAAGGTCGGGTTATAACTGCACTTAAATCCGTACTTACTCGTCATTTTCGGGTAGGATTCGTCCAAATGTTTGATGGATGGCAGAACGATCTCCGGCGCGAAGGGAAGTGAGGCAAGCATCGCCCAGGGCGCCAGCGTTCCGTCGTCTGGGCCGTCCGGAATACCGCGAGCCAGATAGTCAAAAAAATCACGGGGGACACCTTTGATCTTTCGCTTCGCCGGCCCCGGGCCGTCGCTCGCTGTAATTCCCCAGCAGTGTTTACCGTACCCGGCAAACTTGTTCGGGTTGCGGACAGCGTACTCTTGTTGCGCATAGATCGCCCGGCGGCTGTTTTCAAAATAGTCGATGCCTTTGCTACGCATGAATTCATCCTGGATGGTGCGGAAGTCCACCCAAACATGTGAAAGTTGGTGTATGAATAACGGTCCCGCGTGGAGATATTCAATCCCGCAGATCTCTTTCCACTGATAACTCTTGGCCCATTCTCCGTAGCTCCGTTTGGAAATGGCATAGTCAGGTGCCCCCAAGGCTAGAAGATACAGAACTAAGGCTTCAGAGTAACCCTCCCAGACCGGTTTGAGAAATCCCGTTTCTGGCTTCCACCCATGCGAAACCGTGAGCTTCTGGTTCTGCGCCCATCGCCAGTTCGCACGGGCAAAAAGCGCAGCAGCACGGTCGCGGAGTTCACGCTCAGCCGCGTTGTCGCCCTCGAAGTATCTTGCCGCAGCCAGCATACCAGCGAAAAGAAAGGCCGAATCGATGGTCGATAACTCAGAGGCCAGCGCCCGGCGCCCGGTTTCCATGTTCAGAAAATGGTAGTAGAAGCCTTGATGTCCGCTGGCATCAGGCGCTTCGGACTGATCGCTCTCGCAAAAAAAGCGGAGCGTCGCCAGAATCCGCTTAATCGCCGCTGAGCGCGTTAGAAATCCCCGCTCCACACCGATAGGATAGGCGGTCAGAGCAAATCCAATGGCGGCAATGCTGGCGGCTGAGTCGGTCCGGGTGCTGTCTCTCACCATCCCGTTAAGGGGATTCGTCTCTTTCAGAAAATATCCGAAAGTGCTTTTTTGAAGTTGGGCCAACTTGCTTGCGCTCAAGCGCGCCGGTTCAATCGCTGCTTTCGTTCTCTTCGCCGTCTTCTTCACGCAGATTCGATGGTTATCGCCACTACGCAAAAGGACACGAGTGAAAGGCGCTCGTAAAGAAGTGCATGGACGTCGCGGTGGGAGAACGGATAGCGAGATTTATTTCATTCGCAGGAATAACCGCCCGGTAATTGCCTCGTACCATCGATTTGGCCTCAACGATTCCACAGAACGTGCTAAGTTTTTATTCGCCTCCGGGGACGGAGTCCGTTAGTTCTTTCTGCGTGCCAGAAGATCCTTCCGACAAGTTAGTCGAAGAATTTTACATGCCGCTCTATCGCTTTGCTCTCTCGCTTTCGCGCCAGGATGCAGACGCGTCCGATTTGGTTCAGCAAACCTTTTACACTTGGGCGGCGAAGGGACATCAACTGCGAGACAAATCCAAAGTTAAGACGTGGCTTTTTACCACTCTGTATCGCGAGTTTCTCGCTAAAAAGCGCCAGGCGGATCGACTCGTTCACACGGACAACGACTCGCTCTTTCCGGAGCCCATACACCTTGCGCCTTCGGTCATCGATACCTTGGATGCAGATATTGTTCAGAAAGCCCTCTTAGGTCTGGAGGAACGCTATCGAGCCCCGGTGACGCTCTTCTATATGAAGCAACATTCTTATCGAGAGATCGCAGAGATCCTGGAAATCCCGATCGGGACCGTCATGTCGCGCATCTCTCGTGGTAAGGCCGCGTTGCGCGAAGCTTTGACTGACAGCGCCGAGTCCGAGAAGCGCAAGATTATATCGATGAAAGGAGAGCGAGCCCATGGATGAAAAGGAGGTCCGCGCATTCCTGAGTCTGGCGCGAGCCGGGGCCGAAGAAGATGATCAGCGAATAGCTGAAGCGCGGCGTCGTGCCGAGAGGGATCCCGAACTTCATACTTGGTGGCAGGATGAAAAGGCGATTGACCAGGCCATCGGAGCCAAATTGGCCGAAGTGCAAATCCCTCCCAGTCTCAAAGCACGACTGGCCGGCGGGACGGAATCTATTCCGCATCCCCGCCGAAATTGGACCCGTGTTGCCTTGCTGGCGGCCGCAGTCATTATGGCACTCGCTGTCTTCTTTGGCTCGTGGCGCGGCCCCTTCCAACCTGCGTCATCGTTAGGTGACTACACAGACGAAATGGTCGCCTTCATCAAGGTCGCGCCGAACCTGGAGTTAGACTCTGGGGAGATGGCTCACCTGAAGAGTTACTTGGCCCAAGCACAGGCCCCTTCCAATTTCACCTTACCCGCCAGTTTGCAACGCTACGAACCTCTTGGCTGCCGCGTCCTCCGCTTTCGAGGCCAGGACGTTTCCCTGATTTGCTTCAAGATCGGCGAAGGGAGAATCGCACATCTTTTCTTAATCGACGCGAGCGCCATGCCAGTTTCCGATTCCTCCTCTTCACCTCTTCTTGCCCAGAAGGGCGAATGGACGACTGCCATGTGGAAGCAAGGCGAAGAGGTCTATCTATTGACCGTCCAGGGCGACCAAAGTGTCATACGAGAGTTCCTCAAGTCGCCAGTTTCGGCGGAAGGTTGACCTAGCCGCTTTCTGTCTGAATCGATTAGCACATTGCGGTTCGCTTTACCAGCGTTTATCCAGCCTTGTCGAGGTTAGACATTGAGCAATAAGTTAAACACTCCGGTCGAGGGGTTCGATCAGAACTCTGCGGAAGAATGGTATCCCTGCGCGGAGATTCTTCAGGCCGGGCTCTCTTGGATAGCGCAGTCACGGGCGGTGGAACTTCCATTGACTTGATCGTCCGAAGACCTGGTGTAGAGCTGCGCGAAGCGGTCACGAAGGTGTCTTGGATGACGTCAAGGAATGATTGGTGATAACTGGCAGGACAGAGGAAGTTCCCGGACTCCTGACGGACACGCCCACCCGGAAATGCAGTTAGCCCTTATGAACAGCCGCGCCATCGCTCTCATCGCCAGAGCAAAGAGCGATGGCCGCTCTCCGGTGTTCAGATCTTCGTCGCTCTCGACCTTAGCACTGACAATCTCCCGGCCAGTTACCGGCTAAAGATGGGTGAGGTGCTGATCGAGGTCACTCCCAAGCCGCACACTGGCTGCGCCAAGTTCAAACAGCAATTTGGCGCTGTTGCCCTGACCTTAGTGAACTCCGCGACCGGCCGCAATTTCCGACTGAGAGGGGTCAATACTCGCATCCTCTCAGGGGGAGTCATCAAAGTACGCGACGCTGTGGGCAAAAACTAACGCATCCAGCGCAAACGTGGTTCGCTCGAAAGACCAAACCGAATTTGTTGACTTAGACTGCCCCCTCGGAGTCCGGATCTTTTTCTCGTCGTTCGCCTTCCGTCCGTGGCTGCGCAGCCGAAGATCGCGTATGCCAGAAACGCGTCTGGCAATGCGGGCAGGGCGCGATACGACAATTTGTTCACTGGCACGGCTCGTACTTAGAAGTTTCTCGGGAGATATCTGGACCGCACACTCTTCCGCAGATCGCCCCCTATTATCACTGCTGGAGGAGCATGCCATGAGGACACGATACCGACGATCTGGGTCATTAAGGGAGCACGCGCCGAGGTTCCCGCCGATGTTTGATCACTTGCCCGGCGAGGTCGAAGAGGCGGTCGCCATCGAAAAGTCGGTTCACAGAGCGATCACCGAAGACGATTTGGACCAAGTTTAGCACGTCGGCGAGGGGGAGTTGAACCCGATCGGAGCCATACAATCCGCACTATTCGACGTCTTCACGAGGTGAAAATGTTTTTGATCGTCAACCACCTGGGTTTGTTGCCGCGATTCTGTCACAGATTGTCACAAGATTTTGGTTTTATAGCTGACGAATTCGCGTGGGCGCAAACCTGCGAGCGAAGAAGGAGTCATTCCATTGGAAGATGCGGCAGAGCATGTCAAGACCGCGTCGTCGTCAGCTCTCCATCAAATCGCGCGAACGCGATTTCCTAAGGTGTTCCTCGCTGGGAAAAGTTCCCGCACCTTCAATAGTCTGTCTGCTTCCGGCGGTCTCCCCGCGGTGAACCGTTTCACGAACCGGCCAAGAGAGCCGCTTCCGTCAGCACGCTTTTCGTCGAGTCCACCGAGATGGCTTCTTCTTCATAGCTGATGCGCGACACCTTGCCGGTCGGTATCATCATTTTCTTGCCTTCATACCAGTGTCCGCATTCGACCACGATTTCTCCAATCATCCATGCCTCTCCATCGATCATAAAATCGACCACTTCGCCGATTACGCCATCGCTTGCCTCCACAAGATAACCGGCGATGGAGCGCGTGCTGCGAAGATGGGAATCGACCGTCTTTTTCTCGGTGTCGGTCGCGGCCGGCGGAGGTCCCATGACCGGATAATCAACCAACCCCCACAACGGCCAGGATTGGGCGTAATAAGGATATCCATAGTGACGGTGATATTCCTCCTCCTGCTGACGAGTCACCGGTTCGTGTTCGTGAATCGACGGACTCTCCTCGATTTGTTTACGGGTCAGATTGACGAGAAGGACTTCTCC
>JBPCLK010000050.1:0-68184 GCA_051003355.1 Chthoniobacterales bacterium
CGGCGATCATCGTCTCGCACAAGGCGACCATCCGGTTACTCCTCAGCTCGCTCCTGGGGTTCGATCCGCGCCGGTATCGCGACAACCTCGATCAGGCGCCGGCCGCCTTGAATATCGTCGATTTCAAGGACGCTGCCCACGCGCGCCTAACGCTTTTCAATTCCACCTCGCACTACAGCTCGGGCGATCATCCGATCCCGTCCATGCCGACGTCGCGGCTCTCAAAATGGTGGGATACGGCCGAGAAATAGCGAGGTCGCGCAAGGTCGGGACCCGAGGTGAAACCAATCTCTGCGCCTAACGAGAGCGGGCAGTTGGCACGCCGGCTCGGGCTTTACGGCACCACCATGGCGGTGATGGGCGGGATCATCGGCGCCGGCATTTTTATCAATCCGTACATCGTCGCGCAACGCGTCCACACCGCGCCGCTCATCCTCGGTGCCTGGATCGCAGGCGGTCTGATCGCGCTCGCCGGCGGGTTTATCTACGCGGAGCTGGCGGCGCGCCTGCCGGTCGTCGGCGGGCAATACGCTTATCTGCGCGAGGCGCTTCATCCGGCGGTGGCGTTTGTTTACGGTTGGGTGCTATTGCTCGTCATCCAGACGGGCGGGATGGCGGCGGTCGCGGTCACTTTCGCGCGCTATTTCCTCGAACTGACGGGCTGGCAGGTGCCCGCGTCGCTCGTCGCCGCGGCGGTGCTGGCGCTGCTCACGGCGATCAATTGTCTCGGGGTGAAAGCAGGCAGTCGCGTGCAGGCGGCGATGACTTTGACCGCAATCGGCGCGATCGCGCTCCTCGAGGCGGTCAGTTTCGTGCGCGGCGGACCGTCGCAGATCGTCTGGACACCCGCGCTCGAAACGCCGGCCTCGGGGAGCCTGCTGCTCGCGTTCGGCGCGGCCATGACGCCAGTGCTCTTTGCCTATGGCGGGTGGCAAACCTCGAGCTTTCTTGGCGGCGAAGTGCGCGACGCGCAGCGGACGCTGCCGCGCGGGCTCATCCTCGGCGTGCTGGGGGTGATCGCAGTTTACGTGTCGGTCAATTTCGTTTACCTGCGCGCGCTCGGGGCGACCGGGCTGGCCGGGACCGCGACGCCGGCTTCGTCGGTCATGCGGGATTTGTTAGGCGCACGTGGCGGGCAATGGATCGCGGCGGGTGTGGCCATCTCCGCTTTCGGTTTTCTCGCCCAATCGATGCTGACCGCACCCAGGGTCTATTTCGCGATGGCGGAGGACGGCGTTTTCTTTCGCGCCGTGGGGCGGGTCCATGCGCGCACCCGTGTGCCGGTGGTGGCGATCATCTTGCAAGGCGTCTGGGCGATCGTAATCGCGCTCGCCGGGACGTATGCACAGGTGGTGAATTACGTCGTGGCGATGGATTGCATTTTCTTCGGCCTGACGGCGGTGTGTCTCTTCGTCTTCCGAAGCCGGCAGAGCGGTCCGGTCCCCTACCGCGTGCCGGGTCACCCGTGGACAACATTGCTCTTTATCGCCGCGCAATGGATGATCGTGGCGAGCACCTTCGCGCACGATCCGAAACGGGCTTTCATCGGGCTAGCCATCGCCTTGCTCGGCCTGCCAATCTATTTCCTCTGGCGCGACAGGTTACCGCGCTGCAAGACAACCCGATTGTAGGGCGGGCGCTCCGCCTGCCCCGCTTCGAGACAACCAAACTGGGCCACCCGACCTAAGCGGATCGCCCTATAATTCGGTATCTCGCGCGGGCGTTCGCGTCGTTCTAGATTCGACGTATGCAATCGACGGCGGACACGAAACGCTCACGCTACATGGAATGGGCGAAGACCGTCTCGGTCGCGCGCTTCAATCTTGCCACCAGTGGCCTAACGAGTGTGCCGATCGCGGAATTTCCGTTGCAGATCGATGATCTCGAAATCACGGGCGGTGGCTATGGTTACGGACCACTCCTGGAACGAATCTCGCAACACACTGGCGCGCCGGTGGAATGCATCGTGACGGCGGAAGGCACTTCCATGGCAAATCACCTCGCGCTGGCCGCGCTCCTCTCGCCGGGCGACGAGGTGGTGATCGAGGAGCCCACCTACGGGCTGCTCCTCGACGTGGCACTCTATCTCGGCGCGAAGGTGCGGCGGGTCGCGCGCCGGTTCGAAAATGATTTTAATCTTACGCGGGAAGACATGGCGACCGCGATCACGCCGTCGACGCGTCTGGTCGTGTTGAGCAATTTCCACAATCCGACCGGTGCGCTTCTCTCCATGGAGACGCTCCGGATGGTCGGCGAGCTAGCGCGCGAAGTCGGCGCGCGCGTCCTGGTCGATGAAGTTTATCTGGAGATGCTTTTCGAGGCTGCTCCGCCTTCTGCGTTTTCGTTAGGGGAAACTTTTCTAATCACGAGCAGTTTAACGAAAACCTACGGGCTAAGCGGGCTGCGTTGCGGGTGGATCCTGGCCCCACCTGAGCTGGCGCGTCGCATCTGGCGCTTGAACGACCTTTTCGCGGCGACCGCGGCGCACCCGGCGGAGCGCATGTCGGTCACGGCCTTTAATCACCTGTCGCAGTTCCGGGAGCGGGCGCGGAAATTGATCGCCACAAATCGTCGGTTACTCGATGCATTTCTCGATTCGCGCTCCGATCTCGAGTGTTTCCGCCCGCCTGGAGGAACGGTCGTCTTCCCTCGCCTGGCGAAGGGCGATCCCGCGAAATTTTTTTTGCTGCTGCGCGAAAAATACGAAACCTCCGTGGTGCCGGGCGAGCTTTTCGAGAGACCACGCCATTTTCGTCTCGGTATCGGAGGGCCCACCAAAGAACTGCGAGCCGGCCTTGAGCGATTGAGCGCAGCCCTGGAGGAATTTGCAGCCTAACGACCTCCAAAAACCGCAGCACGAGACGTAGAGCTGCAGTTTGGGTGCGGAGTACAACCGGTCGGGATTTCAGTGAGCATCGAGCCTTGCTTTATATCGTATTACGATATATCTCGGGACGTGAAGAAACTGGAATACGAGACGCTGGCGGCCTTTCGCTATGAGATGCGGAAGTTCCTGCGCTTCAGTGAGGACGCTGCGCGGGCGCATGCGCTCACTCCCCAGCAATACCAAGCCTTGCTCGCGATCGAGGGTTCTCCAGGACGCAACCAACTCAACGTAGGCGAACTGGCGGAGCAACTTCAGGTGACCGCGCATAGTGCGGTCGGTTTGGCGGATCGTTTGGAAAAGGCAAAGCTCATCGAGCGCCATTCTTCGGAGGAGGATCGACGGCAGGTTTTCGTAAAGTTGACCCCTCTAGGACGGAGCCGGCTCGAGCAGGTGGCCGCTCGTCATCGAAAGGAATTGCGGACGGCGGGGCCGCTCCTCGTCGGTCTGCTGGAGAGGGTAAAACGCCTGTAACATGTCGCGCCTCACTGATACCCGCCGGCTTGTCTGGCTTTCGTTCCTCGCGCTAGGTCTGGGTGCAGTTATGGCTCCGGTTTCCCAGTTTTTGCTCTGGTTGATTGGAGTCATTACCTCGGTCGCATTCTTTGGGAAATTCGATCACGCGACGCTCACGCCGATCGGCAATCATCTTGGCCTCGGAGTGATTCTCGTGCCCGTAATCGGCGGCCTCATCGTCGGTCTGATGGCGCGCTTTGGATCACCTGCGATCCGTGGCCACGGCATCCCCGAGGCGATGGAACAGGTGCTCGAAAATGCGAGCCGTATTCCAGCGCGGATCACCTGGCTGAAGCCTTTGTCAGCCGCCATTTCCATCGGAACTGGCGGCCCGTTCGGAGCGGAAGGCCCGATCATCGCTACCGGCGGCGCAGGCGGTTCGCTGGTCGGTCAGGTTCTCCCGACATCGGCGAGCGATAGAAAGACGCTCCTTGCCGCGGGCGCCGCCGCCGGGATGGCAGCGACGTTCGGCAGCCCTCTTTCGGCTGTTTTGCTTGCGATTGAGTTATTACTTTTCGAGTTCAAAGCGCGGTCCCTGGTTCCCGTAATCCTGGCGGTCACGGTCGCCACGGCGATTCGTGCCGCCTGGATCGGCAGCAAGCCGGTCTTCGCCATGCCGCAGGTTTTGCACGCGCCGACGGTGCCGGCGTTCTTTGCCCTGCTGGCCATCGGAGCAGTGATGGGATTACTCGCCTTCGTCATTAGCAAGGCGGTCTACTTCGTGGAGGAAAACTTCGAGAAACTACCCGTTCACTGGATGTGGTGGCCGGCGCTGGGCGCCATCGCCGTCGGAATGATCGGCTTTTTCGAGCCGCGAACTCTTGGGGTCGGTTACAGCAACATCACTCTCAACCTGGCCGGCGCTCTGCCCGCCACCGCTATCCTGGCGTTGTGCTCACTCAAGTTCCTTTCCTGGAGTATCGCACTGGGCAGCGGGACTTCCGGCGGAACCCTCGCGCCCCTCATGACCATCGGCAGCGGTCTCGGTCTTGTCGCGGGCGTCGTGGTGCATCCCTTCGTGCCAAGCTTGGACGTGCATCTCGCAGCCCTCGTGGGCATGGCCTGCGTCTTTGGAGGAGCTTCGCAGGCCATATTGGCCTCGGCCGTTTTTGCCTACGAAACAACCGGGCAAACCCAAGCGATCTTTCCCATCCTGGCTTCCTGCGCAGTCGCGCTCCTGGTGGTGCGGGCGCTGGGAAAAACTTCGATCATGACGGAGAAAATCGAGCGCCGCGGAGTCAGCGTGCCGGCGGAATTCGGCGCGGATGTTTTCGAGCATACCACCGTAGGAAAGGTGATGGAAAAAGAGGTGACGACCATCGCTTCCAATATGCCACTGCTGGAACTGGCCCGGCGCGTTTCTGCCCATGACCCGGTTTATTCAAGGAGGCACGCACACCCCGTGGTTGATGACGCTGGCCGTTTGATCGGCATTATCACGCGCGGCGATCTGATGCGCGCTGTGGGGACCGCGACCGATTCGACGACCGTTCTTGAGGCCGCGTCGCAAAGTCTCGTGGTCACACATCCAGCTGAAACTCTGCACATCGCGATCCACAAACTTCTCCTGCATGACATCGGCCGGCTGCCCGTGGTAGATCCGCAGGACAGCATGCAGTTGGTGGGATACTTGAGCCGCGCAGCCATCCTCTCCGCGCGCTGGAAACAGCTTCACGAAGAAACGTCGACGCATCGCACTTGGGTGCCCTGGAGAAGAGAGAAGATTTCCTCGCGATAGATACTGCGAGTGCCGGGTGTCTTTTTTGTCGGAACCTGGCGAAATATATCAGCGCCCAGAGAGGGCTGCAGATCACGAAAGAATACTGGCAGCCAGCCGGGCGAGTCGCATGAAAACGAAGCTCGGTCAGGTCCCGCAATCGAGAACACCGAACAGAAGACTCGGCAGTGCGCCTGCCGTAACGCTGAGGATCAAGCAGATCACTCCTCTCTCGCGAATTACGCTAGCCAGGCGCCAACAGGTCGGGCCGGACGCGGTGAGCTCAGTAGCCGAGCTCTGTCTTGCGCGCTTCCGCGGTCGGCAGCGGATCTTTCTTGGTCTCGATCGCGCCCTGTCCCGACTCCTGCACCTCGCGGGCCTTAATCGCGTTCAGTTCGATATCAGCAGAGTAATCCGCCGGAACATCGTCCTCGGCGTAAATCGCGTGCACCGGACATTCATCGACGCAGGCCATGCAATCGATGCACTCATCCGGGTGAATAAGAAGCTGGCTGTCGACTTCGTAAAAGCAGGCGACGGGGCAGACGAGGACGCAATCGGTAAATTTGCACCCCACACACTTAGTCGTAACGATATGCGGCATATTTTAAATTCGGTTGTTATCTGGCAGAAAACAGGATGATCGTCGTTTTGCCAAGAATTCCTCATCCCCAGCGCGATCTGTGCCAATCGTGACGCCCTTAAACCAATCGGACCAGCGCGAATCTGAAGTGGCGGCATCCAGCGAAAGTTATGCTGCGCATACCGACGTGACCGAACGGCTTTTCTGACCGAGCGTTGCCAGTCAGTCAGAAACGCCGTAGATAACTCTTCGCGCTTGTCAGTGCGCGCGATAGTTCGGCCAAGCGATGCGATCGTAACAACACGATGGATAAATCCAGTAGCCAGGAATTCCAGAAACGGCTCGGCCGGGTGGAGGAATTAATCGCGGCGCTGGAGAGCAGTCCCGATTCCGCCATGCGCGAGCAGGCGCGCGAGTTGATCCAATCGTTGCTGGATCTGCACGGGACTGGGATCGAGCGCATTCTTAGTGTGGTTTACGATTCGGGCGCCGGCGGTTCGGAGGTGATCGATGAACTGAGCCGCGATGATCTGGTTTCCGGCTTGTTGTTGTTGCACGGGCTGCATCCGCTCGATCTCGAAACTCGCGTGCGCAACGCGATCGAAGAAGTGAAACCGCGCCTCGGTCTGCACGGAGGTAGCGTCGATCTGCTCGGCGTGACGGAAGACGGTCGCGTGCAGTTGAAGCTCCAGGGAAATTGCCACGAGTGCCCTTCATCACGGTTGACGCTTCGTTTCTCGATCGAGGAAGCGCTCTACGCGGCCGCGCCCGATCTCACCGGGCTCGATGTGGAAGGTCTTCCGGAAGAACATCCGATCGCGGAAAAAGAACTTCCGAAATTTACCGATTGTCCGCTCCCTACCTCTGGGAACGGCGTAACCGCAGGAGAAAACATATGAACCAACCACCACAACCAGTCCACATCCCAGGCACCGTGAAAGGCGAGGAACTCGCCCTCGACAGCAAGGAACCGGGCCGCGGCGAAGGCGGGAAGAGCTACACGACCGCGCGCGACGCGACCGGGATCAATCCCGAAGCGCGCGGGCCGATTCATCCCGACATGCCGAATCTGCAGCCTGCGTAACAAGCTGCTCAAAACGCCGCGGCGCCTGCGCCGTGCTCTAGCCGGGGTCGGTGACCCCGGTGAGGCAATTACTTTCTCAAGATGAGGCCTTCATCCTTTGCCACCCTGCGCCGATTCGCCGGCGCGCCGTCGACCAAAAGCAACGGAGCCGCTCCGCCGGTGCAACTGGAGCATTGCGAGCTCTGCAGCGTCCGGCTTGCGCCCACACATCGGCACCTGCTCGAGATGGCCACGCGGCGCATCGTCTGTTCCTGCGATCCGTGCGCGCTGCGCTTCGAGAGCGTGGTCGGCGGGAAATTCAAACTCATTCCGCGCGACGCGCACCCGCTGCCGGATTTCCAAATGACGGATATGGAATGGGAAGGTCTCTCACTGCCGATCAGCCTCGCTTTCTTCTTCTACGATACGCCTAACGAAAAAATGGCAGCGTATTATCCGAGCCCGGCCGGCGCGACGGAATCGCTCCTGCCGCTGACCGCCTGGGAAGCGCTGGTCGAGGCAAATTCAGTCCTGCGCGACATGCAGCCCGATGTGGAGACGCTGCTGGTCAATCGCACGCACGACGCGCGCGAATATTTCATCGCGCCGATCGATGTTTGTTTCGAGCTCGTCGGCCTGATCCGAGTTCACTGGCGCGGGTTTTCCGGCGGTGAAGAGGTCTGGCGCGAGATCAACGGCTATTTCGACCGCCTGAAGGAACGCTGATGCCCGATCTCGACTTCAAGGTCACTGGTGTTGAGGCGGCCGTTTACGGCATCGCGCCACTCCTTCATTTCAAACTCGAGGTCACCAACACGCCTGCCGAGGAGATAATCCAGAGCGTGCAATTGCAGGCGCAGATCCAGATTCAATCGACGCAGCGCGCCTATGGGCCGGCGGAGAAGGAAAAGCTGGGCGAACTCTTCGGCACGCCCGATCGTTGGGGACAGACCTTGCGCGCGCGGCTCTGGACGCACGCCAGTGCCACGGTGCGGCAATTTTCCGGTGCCACGGAAACGGTTTTGTCGGTTCCGTGCACTTTCGATCTCAACGTCTCGGCCACGAAATATTTCTACGCCCTGGAAGGCGGCGAGGTCCCGCTGCTTTTCCTTTTTAGCGGGACGATTTTTTATCAAAACGCGAGCGACCAACTGCAGATCCAGCAAGTCTCCTGGAACAAGGAGTGCGCCTACCGAATGCCGATCGCGCTCTGGAAGGAAATGATGGATGAGCATTATCCAAACACGGGGTGGCTCTCGCTCGAGCGCGGACTTTTCGAGCGGCTCTATGCTTTTCGCCGGCAGGAAGGCTTGGCCGATTGGGATAAAACGATCGCCCGCTTGCTAGGACCAGAAGCATGAGAATGAAATTGTCGCGGGTAGGGTGGGCATCCTGCCGCCACAAACTTTTCGCTGGCGGCGCGCGAGAACCTTGGAGGCTGATTTTAAAAGTCCAAAAAGGCAGGAGTCCTTTCCCGGCGGCCGGGACGCCCACCCTACCCGGGCTTATACCGCATCGGCCTGGGAGGACGCTCCTATGAACACCGAACTCGTCGAGAAGGTCGTCAACGCAGTCCTCTACGAGGGCTACATTCTTTATCCCTACCGCGCCACCTCGGCGAAGAACCGCGAGCGTTTTACTTTCGGGCGCGTTTATCCCGAGGATTACAGCGTCGCGCAACACGGCGCCGAGCCGTGCTCGATGCAGACCGAATGCCTGGTGCGCAACGAGTCCAAAGACGCGGTCGTCGCGATCAGTGTCCGGTTTCTGCATCCGATGGCGCGCGAAGTGGGACTGTTGCGCGAGCCGACTGCAGAAATTTCGCCGGAGCAACCGCCGGCCTTCGACATCGTGCCGGATTTTCGAGTCGGGGAGCAACTCTATCAAACGTGGCAGGAAGTGGTGGAGCAGAAGGTGGAGGTGCCGTCCTTCCCCCTCCGCGAGGCGTGGCAAACCACGCACGACTTCGCATTCCCTTCATCTCGCTCGGTCGAAGCGATTAGAGGCGCGGAAGAGATAATCAGCGCGGTCCTGGTGCGGCGACAGGACTCGGTGTGCGGCGCGATCGAGATCGTGGCCGAGCCAATCGACGACACGGTTTTCAAAATCAGCGTCCGCATTTTCAACCGCACGCCGGTTCCGCCTCACGAGATCGAAAATCAAAGCGCGATCATCATGCGCACCTTCACCTCGACCCACACCATCCTGCACACCCAAGGCGGCGAATGGCTCTCCTTAACCGATCCGCCGCCGGCTTATGCGGAGGGCACCAAGGCCTGCAAAAATATCGGCACTTGGCCAGTGCTCGTCGGCGAAGAAAGCAAGAACGATCGCGATACGATGCTCTCGTCGCCGATCATTCTTTACGATTACCCGCAGATCGCGCCGGAGAGCCCGGGCGATCTTTTCGACGGGCTCGAGATTGACGAGATCCTCACTCTGCGCGTGATGGCGATGAGTGATGCGGAAAAAGTCGAGATGCGCCAGGTGGACGAGCAGGCGCGAAAAATTCTGGAACGCACGGAAAACATGTCGAGCGAGAAAATACTCCAGCTGCATGGCGTGATGCGGAGCCTCTCTTCTTCGAATGAAGATTTCTTCAATCCATCGACCCAGAAGAAGACAGCGACGGTGGGCGGCGTGGAATTGAAAGCAGGTGACAAGGTGCGCATCCGCCCCAAGAAGCGCGCCGATGTCATGGACATCGCGCTCGATGGAAAGATTGCTGTGATCGAGGCGGTGGAACAGGACGTGGAAGGCGGCGTGCAATTCGCGCTCGTGCTCGACGACGACCCCGGCCGCGACCTCGGCATGATGCGCCAGCCGGGCCATCGGTTTTTCTATTCCACCGACGAAGTCGAGCCAGTGAAGGAAAGTGACAAGTGACCGGTGATGAGTAACGAGATGAGATCACCGGAGAGCGAATCGCCCGCTCCTTCTCGCTCTGCGCTCGTCGCTCCTGCAAAGCGAATTCTGGTCGCTGGGATTGGAAATATATTTTTTGGCGACGACGCGTTTGGTTGCGAGGTGGCGCGACAATTGTCCCGCCGCCGGCTGCCCGAAGGCGTGCGCGTAACTGATTTTGGCATTCGCAGTTACGACCTCGCCTACGCGATCATGGACGACTATGACGCGACGATTTTGGTCGACGCTTCGCCGCAAGGAAACGTTCCCGGGACGGTTTATCTCATCGAGCCGGATTTAAAAAAGCTGGACGAACTACCCGTGGAGGCCGTAAGTGCTCATAGCATGAATCCGGTTCGCGTTCTGCAACTGGTCCGCTCTCTCGGCGGCACGCCAGGATTCTTAAGGGTGGTCGGGTGCGAGCCAGCCATCCTCGAAAATGAGGAAGGCGCGATGGGTTTAAGCGAACACGTTCAAGCCGCTGTTGCCCCGGCGATCGAAATGATCGAGTCGCTCATCCACGAAGTCCTACAACGTGCTCCGCTCCCCGCCACGGTCACCCAAACACCACATTGAATTCGATGCTTTTGTCTACGCGTATGAAACAAGAAGAAAATATGAACACAGCGGAACTCTGTTGGTTGGCCTTATTGGGCGGGATCGTCCTCGTGGCGGTCGTTGCCGTTCTTTCCATGATTCCAGAGATGCGTCGGTATTTGCGTCTCCGGAGCATGTAAGCGTTTCCCTCTCCCAATTTTTTATATTTATTGAGCGATATGTGAGTTAGCAGATAACGAGAAGAGGCGTGCGCCTAACGAGACCGGCAACGCCAGACCAGGAGAAAAAAACTATGGTAGCAGCGAACGAGACCTTCAAACATCGGGAGTCGCCCGTAAAAGAGATCCACGTGATCTGGATGACGACGGGCCTAGGTTGTGACGGAGATTCGGTTTCGATCACCGCGGCGACTCAGCCCAGTATCGAGGACCTGGTCATGGGAAATATCCCGGGCTTACCCAAAGTGCATGTGCACAACCCGGTCATCGCCTACGAAAACGGCGATGAGTTCATGAAATACTGGTACGACGCGGCCGAAGGCAAACTCGACCCATTCGTGCTCGTGATGGAAGGCTCCGTTCCGAACGAGAAAATCAAGAAAGAAGGCTACTGGGCCGCCCTCGGAACCGATGCGGTTACAGGCCAGCCGATCACGACGAACGAGTGGATCGATCGCCTCGCTCCGAAAGCACTCGGCATTGTCGCCTGCGGCACTTGCGCAACCTACGGCGGCATTCACGCCATGGAAGGCAATCCGACTGGCGCTATGGGACTGGCGGACTATCTCGGTTGGGACTGGCGGTCCAAGGCCGGTCTGCCGATTGTCAATGTTCCCGGTTGCCCAGTGCAACCGGATAACATGATGGAGACGCTGCTTTATCTTCTCTACCAGGTCGCTGGCCTCGCACCACTCATCCCGCTCGATGATCAACTCCGTCCCACGTGGCTCTTCGGCAAGACGGTCCACGAAGGCTGCGACCGTGCGGGTTACTATGAGCAGGGCGACTTCGCCCACGAGTACGGTTCGCCCAAGTGTCTCGTGAAGATCGGTTGCTGGGGTCCAGTCGTGAACTGCAACGTGACCAAGCGCGGCTGGATGGCCGGCATCGGCGGTTGCCCTAACGTCGGTGGCATCTGCATCGGCTGCACCATGCCGGGCTTCCCGGATAAGTTTATGCCCTTCATGGACGCGCCTCCGGGATCGGCTCTCTCCACCAAGGTCGTGGGCGCCTGGGGCGGGATCCTGCGCAAGCTGCGTGCGATCACGAATACGACCGTGAACAAGGAACCGAAATGGCGTCATCCGCGCGCGGAACTCACGACGGGTTATGAGCCAAAAAACTACGCGCGCAACTAACTATAGGTAACTCAACCGGAACACTATTATGCCTGACATTTTAACAGCACCAGCCACCAAAACCTCCGCGCCATCCGGTAACATCGTCGAGATGTCGTGGGACCCGATCACACGCATCGTCGGCAGCCTCGGTATTTACACGAAGATCGATTTCGACTCCAAGAAGGTCATCGAGTGTTACAGCACTTCCTCGATCTTCCGCGGTTACAGCATCTTCATGCAGAACAAGGATCCGCGGGATTCGCATTTTATCACCAGCCGCATCTGCGGCATTTGTGGTGATAACCACGCCACCTGCTCGGTCTACGCGCAGAACATGGCCTATGGGGTCAAGCCGCCGCCGCTCGCGGAATGGATCGTGAACCTCGGCGAAGCGGCCGAGTACATGTTCGATCACAATATCTTCCAGGACAACCTGGTCGGGGTCGACTTTTGCGAGATGATGGTGAAGGAGACGAACCCAAGCGTTTGGGAAAAAGCGCAACGCACGCCGGCGCCGCATTCCGACGATCACGGTTACAAGACGATCGCCGACATCATGACGGCGCTGAACCCATTCACGGGCGAGTTCTACCGCGAGACCCTGCACGTCAGCCGTTACACGCGAGAGATGTTCTGTTTGATGGAAGGACGCCACGTTCATCCGTCGACCCTGTATCCCGGCGGTGTCGGCACCGTGCCGTCGATCCAGATCTTCACCGACTACACCGTGCGCCTCATGCGTTACATCGAGTTCATGAAGAAATGCGTGCCGCTGCACGACGATCTCTTCGACTTCTTCTACGAGGCGCTGCCGGGTTACGAAGAAGTCGGCCGCCGCCGCATTCTGCTTGCCTGCTGGGGTTCATTTCAGGATCCAGACGTCTGCGACTACGACTACAAGACGATGGAGAAATGGGGCAACGCCATGTTCGTTACGCCTGGCATCGTAATCGATGGCGAGCTGGTCACGACCAACCTCGTCGATATCAACCTCGGCATCCGTATCCTGCTCGGCTCGTCCTACTACGACGATTGGGATAACTCCGAGACCTTCGTCAAGAACGATCCGTTAGGCAATCCGGTCGACAAGAAGCATCCGTGGAACCAGACCACCATACCGAAGCCGCAAAAGCGCGACTTCGGCGGCAACTACACCTGGGTGATGTCGCCCCGCTGGCTCGATAAGCGGACCGGCGATCATCTCGCGATGGACACCGGCGGTGGACCGATTGCCCGCCTCTGGGCCACCTCGCTCGCGAAATTGGTTAACATTGGTTACGTCGAATCGACCGGCCAGAGCGTCAAGATTCGCCTGCCGAAAACTGCGCTCAAAGGCGAGGTCGAGTTCGAGTGGAAAATTCCGAAATGGAGCAACGCGATCGAACGCGATCGGGCTCGCACCTACTTCCAGGCTTATGCGGCCGCTTGCGCGCTGCATTTCCTGGAGAAGGCGATGAAAGAAGTGCATGCCGGACGGACCGCGACTTTCACTCCTTTCAAGGTGCCGGACGAAGCGATCGGCTGCGGATTCCACGAAGCCGTCCGTGGCGTTCTCTCGCACCACCTGGTCATTCGCAAGGGCAAGATCGCGAACTACCATCCCTATCCGCCGACGCCGTGGAACGCGAACCCGCGTGACATTTACGGCACGCCCGGGCCATACGAAGATGCCGTGCAGAACACGCCGATTTTCGAGGAGAACGGCCCGGATAAATTCAAGGGCATCGATATTATGCGCGCGGTGCGCAGCTTCGATCCTTGTCTCCCCTGCGGAGTGCACATGTATCTCGGTGGCGGCAAGGTGCTGAAACAGATGCACACTCCAACGGCCCTCGCGGGATTAGCCAAGTAGCATGGCCGATCAAGTTGCGGAGCAGGTGATGCTCGAGGCATCACCAGATGAGATCTACGACATCGAACTGGAGCACAGCCTGCTCGAGGCGAACGCCAAGCTGGCCGTGGAAAATCGCGCGGTACTCGATAAAAACGGCATCACTGCGATCGATTTCATGGGTGCGATCGGGTCCGGGAAAACGACGTTGATCACGAAGCTCGTCGGGATGTTAAAAGACAAGTTCGGGGTGGCCGTTTTCAATGGCGACGCCACGACGAGTAACGACGCCGACGGCATTTCGAGTCAGAACGTGCCCGTGGTGCAGATCGCGACGATCAACGGCTGTCACCTCGACGCCAACCTGGTCGGCAAAGGCCTGAAGAAGATTGATCTCGAAAATCTCAAGATGATCTTCATCGAGAACATCGGGAACCTGATTTGCCCGGCGGAATTTCCGCTGGGCTCGAAGGCCCGCGTCGTGGTTGTGAGCGTGACCGAGGGCCCGTGGATGGTGCGGAAACATCCTCACATGTTCCTCGGCTCGCAGGTCGTCGTGATCAACAAGATCGATCTCGCCGAAGCGATGGAGGTGAGCGTCGATCAACTGATCGCCGACGTCCACGCGCTCAAGCCCGACATCAAGGTCATCCCGACGAGCTGCAAAAAAGGCACCGGTCTCGACGAAGTCGCCGCCACCCTGCTCGCGATTTAGGCAGCGCGCTCATGCACGAGTTTTCGATCGCGTCCGGGCTGGTCGAAAAGCTCCTCGATTTCGCGGAAAAGAATCCCGACAAGAAACTCGTCGAAGTGCGAGTGGCGATTGGCGAGTTCACCCAGATCGAGGAGGAGCAGCTTCGCTTTTGCTATGAATCAATCATCACCGAGATGCCGATCGCGGGTTCCAGCCTGAGGATCGAGTCGGTTCTCGGCAAGGTCGCCTGCTCTCATTGCGGCTACAGCGGCCCGCCGAAATATTGGGACGGAGCGTTGCACGGAACGCCCGTCGCGACGTTGGAATGTCCTCAATGCGCCCAGACCGCCTCCATCATCGAGGGCGAGGAATGCGCGATTCGTTCAATCCGTTACCAGCCTAACGAAGTTGCCGGCATTATGGCATGACCACGCTTTTTCCCATTCTGCTCTTCGGCTTCTTCCTCGGGATGCGACACGCGACGGATTCGGATCACGTCGTCGCCGTGACGACGATCGTGAGCCGACAGCGCAGCATCGGAGGCGCGGCCTGGACCGGAATCTTTTGGGGCATCGGCCATAGCATCACGCTCCTGGCGATCGGCGGAGCAATCATCCTCTTTGGCATCGTCGTCCCGGAACGTCTCGGGATGAGCCTGGAGTTCGGTGTCGCGCTCATGCTGATCCTGCTCGGCGCGCTCAATCTGCGCGCGACTTTTCGCGCGGTTGAGCAAGTGACGGCTGACAGCAAACACGACTCGCATCATCAGCACACCCATCGGCATGGGGACTACATCCACGACCATCCTCACGGCCATGAGCGCACCACCCACGGCCACGCCGAAGAAGCGGTCCCGCCCGCCAAACTGGATCGCTGGTTGGGCAGCTCGCGCTTTTTTCGGGCGCTGCGGCCGATCGCGATTGGCACCGTCCACGGGTTAGCCGGCTCCGCGGCGGTGGCGTTATTGGTCCTGCCCATTATTCACGATCCGCTCTGGGCAATGGCATATCTCCTCATCTTCGGCATCGGCACCATCGCCGGCATGATGCTGATCACGGCGGCCATCGCGGTTCCGGTTTCCTACTCAACGCGGTTCCAATTCCTGCACCGGCACCTTGGCACCGCGTCCGGCGTGCTCAGCCTCGGCTTCGGCCTGTTCCTCGTTTACCAGATCGGTTACGTCCAAGGGCTTTTCCGTTAGGCAGAGTCGGATTAATCCAAGCAGAGTGAGCAACCGCCACGTCTATACCCTCGGGATCGAGGAAGAATTTCAGATCATCGATCCCACCACGCGTGAACTGCGTTCGCGGAGCAAAGAGATCATTCGAGACGGCGAAGATACCTTGTGCGACCAAATCATCTCCGAGCTCCATCAATCGATGATCGAGTTGGGAACAAAAATCTGCCCCGACATCCGTTCGGCGCGACGGCAGCTGGTCGCATTACGGTCAGAACTGGCCCGGCTGGCGGCGGGCGAGGGGTTGAAGATCGCCTCCGCGGGGACGCATCCTTTTTCCAAATGGGAAGATCAGCCGATCACCGACAAGAAACGTTACCGGACGATTCTGCGGGACATGCAGCAAATCGCGCGGAGCAACATTATCTTTGGTCTGCACGTGCATGTCGGCATTCCGGACCGCGCGACCGGCCTGGAAATCATGAACGAGGCGCGTTCTTTTCTGCCGCACCTTTTCGCGCTCTCCTCGAACTCGCCTTTCTGGGAAGGCGAAGACACCGGCCTAAAGACTTATCGGCAGGTTATCTTCGAACGCTTCCCGCACACGGGTCTGCCGGAAGCTTTCGCCAGCCTCGCGGAATACGACAATTACATTGATCTTCTCGTTCGCACCGACTCCATCGAGGATGCAACCAAACTTTGGTGGGACATTCGGCTGCATCCGAAGTTCAACACGATCGAATTCCGAATCTGTGATGCGCAATCGCGCGTTGACGACACGATCGCGCTGGCGGCCCTGATGCAGGCAATCATAGCGCGCCTGCAGCATCTGCGCGCCGAAGGAAAATCCTTTCCGATTTACGCGCGCCGTTTACTACAGGAAAACCGGTGGCGCGCCGCGCGTTTCGGCCTGGATGGGAAACTCATTGATTTCGAAAAGCGAGCGGCGCGGCCGGAACGAGAACTGATTCGCGAGCTGCTCGATTTCGTCGCGCCGGCCGCGGACGAGCTCGGATCCTCGGCTGAGCTAAAGCACGTTGAACAAATCTTGCGCGAGGGAACGGGCGCGGATCGGCAGTTGGCAGTCTGGAAAAAATCACAGGACCTGAAGGTGGTCGTCGATCATCTCATTGCAGAAACGAACGAGGGATTGAAGGCTGCCGAATAGTCGCGTTTCGCAGGCGAACGGCGAAATTTAGAGCCTCCCGATGAAACGCACCGGAATAGAACGAGCCCGCGTCCAGGTCCGCGGAGCCGTGCAGGGCGTTGGTTTTCGGCCCTTCGTTTACCGGCTGGCCCACGAGCTTTCACTCCGTGGCTGGGTTAATAATTCGTCGCAGGGCGTTTTCCTCGAAGTGGAAGGCGAGGTATCCCAGCTACAGGATTTTCTTTCTCGCCTAACGAACGAAAAACCGCCTCGCGCGATCATCCAGAGTTGCGAGAGCGTCCAGCTCGATCCGGTCGGTTACAAAATTTTCGAGATTCGGGAAAGCGAAGACAGGGGCAGCAAGACTGCGCTCATCCTGCCCGATCTGGCGACCTGCGAGGATTGTCTGAGGGAGATTTTTGATCCGCACGACCGGCGGTTTCGCTACCCCTTCACGAATTGCACGAATTGCGGGCCGCGCTTCTCCATCATCGAAGCGCTTCCCTACGATCGGGCCAACACTTCGATGAAGAAATTCGCAATGTGCGCGAATTGCGAACGCGAGTATCGCGATCCTGGCGATCGCCGCTTCCACGCCGAACCCACTGCGTGCCCGCGCTGCGGTCCGCGCTTGCAATTTTGGGATTCGTTAGGCAGCGCCCTTGCTCAAGACGACTCGGCCCTGCTGCGGACGGCCACGGCGATTCGCGCTGGTCAGGTGATTGCCCTCAAGGGAATCGGCGGTTTTCAACTGCTGGTCGACGCGCGGAACGACGAAGCCGTGCAAGCCCTGCGCCAGCGCAAGCATCGTGAAGAAAAACCGCTCGCGGTCATGTTCCCCTCCTTCGGATCCGTCGCTGCTTGCTGCGAGATTTCGCCGCTGGAAGAGCGGCTCCTCAAGTCTCCGGAAGCACCGATCGTGCTGTTGCGGACGTCACACGATTCGGAATTGTCGGCCCAGGTCGCTCCAGGCAATCCCAATCTCGGCGTGATGCTGCCCTACTCGCCGCTTCACCATTTGCTGCTGCACGAACTTGGTTTTCCAGTCGTCGCAACCAGCGGGAATCTGAGCGACGAGCCGATCTGCATCGACGAACGGGAAGCGCTCGCGCGCCTCAGCGGCCTGGCCGACTGCCTCCTCGTGCACGATCGACCGATCGTTAGGCATGTCGACGACTCGATCGTCCGCGCGCTGGGCGGACGCGAAATGATGCTGCGGCGAGCCCGCGGTTATGCGCCGCTGCCGATCACGATCAAGGCCGCAGAGGCGACGATCCTGGCCGTTGGCGCGCACTTAAAGAGCGCCGTCGCGCTCAGCGCCCGAACAAACGTCTTCGTTAGTCAGCATATCGGAGATCTTTCGACCAAGGAAGCGCACGACGCTTTCACGCGCTCGGTGGCTGACCTCCCACGCCTCTACGACGCGCAACCTGCGCTAGTCGCGCACGATCTCCATCCGGAATATCTCTCGACCAAGCACGCCCTCCAACAGCCGGGCGAGCACGTCGGTGTGCAGCATCATTGGGCGCATATCGCGTCGTGCATGGCCGAGAATGAAATCGAGCCGCCTCTGCTCGGCGTTGCCTGGGACGGAACCGGGTACGGCCCCGACGGGACGATCTGGGGCGGCGAGTTTTTCCTCGTACGGGAACGTTCCTGGAAACGCGTCGCGCATCTGCGCACCTTCCGGCTCCCGGGTGGAGACGCGGCCATCAGGGAACCGCGCCGCAGCGCCTTGGGAGTTCTCCACGAAATTTTCGGAGACGAACTGTGGGAGCGGCCCGATTTGCTCGAGAATTTTACCGCGACCGAACTGAGGGCACTGCGCACGATGCTGACGCGCGCAGTGAATTCGCCCGTGACCTCCAGCGCCGGCCGACTCTTTGACGCCGTCGCCTCGCTCGCCGGGTTACGCAATCGTTCCACCTTCGAAGGTCAAGCCGCGATGGATCTCGAGTTCGTCACCGAAGCTGGAAACGCTGGAAGCAATCCCGTCGCGCTGCGCGACGGAGATCCCCTCGTCCTCGATTGGGAACCAGCCATTCGAGAGCTCTTGGGCGATCGACAACAGGGAGTCGGTGCGCCAAAGAACGCCGCGCGTTTTCACAACATGCTGTCGGAATCCATCGTCTCGATTGCCCAAAAAGTGGGAGAACAACAAGTCGCCTTAAGCGGTGGATGTTTTCAAAATCGCTATCTCACTGAGCGCGCTATCAATCAGCTGCGAGCGGCCGGCTTTCAGCCTTATTGGCAGGAACGCGTTCCACCTAACGACGGTGGCATTGCCCTCGGTCAGATTTGGTCGGCAGCGCATGGCATGACCGAGGTTCAATGAACCTGCTTTACGGAGAGATCGGCGAGGTTTTCGCAGAAAAAGGTCTCGTTTTCGGCAAGGTTCGCGTCCAAAGAGTAATCAAGAAAATACCGCTCGGGCTCCTGACGGATGCGGTCCAAGGTGATAGAGTAGTGTTCTGTGACGGTGTGGCGATCAGTAAGGTCGCCGGCCCAAGCGAAGAGGAGAGATAAAATGTGCCTGGCGATTCCCGGAAAACTCATTGAGATCAGCACCGACGCCAATGGCGTGCGCATGGGCAAAGCGAACTTTGGCGGCATCGTCAAACAGGTCTGCCTCGAATATACGCCGGAGGTTGAGAACGGTGACTATGTGCTGGTGCACGTTGGGTTTGCTCTGAGCAAGGTGGACGAAGCAGAAGCGGCTCGCACCTACCAGGCGCTGGAGCGGATGGAACAATTGGGCGAACTAGACATCCCCGACACACCGGAAGCGGAGGAACAGTTAGCCGACGCAGCGGCCCGCCAGCGCAGCGAAGGCCCAGACACGCCGGACACGGTATCTCAAGCCGCATGAAGTATCTCGACGAATACCGCGACGAAGCGCTCGCCAAAAAAATCGTCGAAGAGATCTATCGCATAGTCACGAAGCCATGGGTGCTGATGGAAGTTTGCGGCGGGCAAACCCACTCGATCGTCAAATACGGGATCGACCGACTCTTGCCTAACGATATCGAACTGGTCCACGGCCCCGGTTGCCCAGTCTGCGTGACTTCGCTCGAAATGATCGACAAGGCGCTCGCCATCGCGCAGGAGCCGGACGTGATCTTCTGTTCCTTCGGCGACATGCTGCGCGTCCCGGGCTCGAAGGACGACCTGCTCATTCTGAAATCGCGCGGATCCGATGTGCGCGTGGTCTATTCGCCGATCGATTGCCTCAAGATCGCGCGCGCCAATCCCAGCAAAAAAGTCGTCTTCTTCGCCATTGGATTTGAGACAACCGCGCCGGGCAACGCGATGGCTGTGTGGCAGGCGCACCAGCAAGGGATTAAGAATTTCTCCGTGCTCGTCTCCCACGTTCTCGTCCCGCCCGCGATGGCGTCGATCCTACAATCACCTCTCAATCGCGTGCAGGGCTTTCTCGGGCCTGGCCACGTCTGCACGGTCATGGGCTACCGCGAATATGAGCCCATCGCTGCTCGCTACCAGGTACCGATCGTCATCACCGGTTTTGAGCCGATCGACATTTTAGAAGGAACGCTCATGACCATTCGGCAACTCGAGGCCGGCAAAGCGGAAGTGGAAAACCAATATCCGCGCGTCGTGAATCGCGACGGGAATCGGGGGGCGCAGGACTTGGTCAACAAGGTGTTCGAAGTCGGAGATCGCAAGTGGCGCGGCGTCGGCTCTATTCCCAAGAGCGGCTATAAGCTGCGTTACGAATTCCACGCGCACGACGCGGAACGAATCTTTGAGGTGCGCGAGATCGACACCAAAGAGCCGGAAATCTGCATCAGCGGCCTGGTTCTCCGGGGCGTAAAGAAGCCGCATGATTGCCCGGCCTTCGGCACACTCTGCACGCCGGAGCGTCCGTTAGGCGCGACGATGGTCTCGGCGGAAGGAGCCTGCGCCGCTTACTACGCTTACGGACGCCATCTGCAGAAGCCGGCTGCGAAAGCTGAGCCGGCACTGACTCGGGCGAATTAGCCATGAGCGCGACAGCCCAGACGATCGCCGATCGCCTGACGGAACCCTTCCGCCTAAAGGTCCTGCGGAAATGCGGCGAAAGTATGGAGACAAAGGAGAAATTTTTCTCTGCCTACGCGGACTCGCTCGACGAAATGTCACGTGCTTTGGCGGGGCGCTTTGAGCGCGGTGGCCGCCTCTTTGTCATGGGTAACGGCGGCAGCCTTTGCGATGCACTGCACATCGCCGTGGAATTCAACCATCCGATTATAGAGAAGCGGGTCGCCTTTCCTGCCATCCCGCTCATGACCGATATCGCGACCATGACCGCGATTAGCAACGACTTGGACTTCACCCGGGTCTACGTAAACCAGCTCCGCCTGCAGGCCACGCCTAACGACATCGCGATGGTCTTCAGCTCAAGCGGCAAGTCGCCCAATCTGATTTACGCGTTGGAAGAAGCGCGGGCCAAGAAGATGCTGACCGTGGCCTTTTCAGGGAAGGACGGCGGCCGCTTTCCTCAGGTGTCGGATTACTGCTTTATCGTGCCTTCCTACAGTATTCATCGCATCCAGGAAGCACACGCCACCGCGGTGCATATCATTTGGGATTTGGTCCACATCGCGTTAGGGGCAGAGGATGTCACCTGACGAGCCGTCACCCACAGGCGAGACGGAGCAAGCCTCCACGGCGTCAGACCTCCTCGGCGGCAGTTGCCCGCTGCCGATTACCGATTACCGAGAGATCGTCCTCGCACACGGAAGCGGCGGGAAGCTGAGTCACCAGCTCATCTCGAAGATCATCGTCCCGCAATTTGCCAACGATCTCCTCGCGCCCATGCATGACGGCGCTGTCTTTTCGTTAGGCGACAAGCGCCTGGCCTTTAGCACCGATTCCTACGTCGTTAGTCCGATCTTTTTTCCGGGTGGCGACATCGGCAAAATGGCAGTGCACGGGACGGTGAACGACTTGTCCATGTGCGGCGCCAAACCGCTCTATCTCTCGGTTGGTTTTATCCTCGAGGAGGGTTTGCCCATGGAGGAGTTCTGGCGCGTGGTGCAATCGATGCGAGCAGCGGCAGACGAGGCCGGCGTGCAACTCGTCACCGGAGACACCAAGGTGGTCGATCGCGGCAAAGCAGACAAAATTTTTATCAACACCGCCGGGCTGGGCGTGGTACCGGAGGGTGTCCAAATTCATCCATCGCGCGCGCAGGTGGGTGACAAGGTCATCCTGAGCGGGCCGATTGCCGTGCATGGTATTGCCATCATGTCGGTGCGAGAAGGGCTCGAATTTGAGACCGAAATCGCGAGTGACACCGCGTCGCTCAACGGACTGGTGCACGATCTCCTGGCCGCTTGCCCGGATGTGCATGTCTTGCGCGACCCGACCCGGGGTGGGGTCACCAGTGCGGTGACGGAAATCGCGCAGTCCGCCGGGGTCGGCATCATGCTGAACGAGTCCTCCATTCCCATCAGCGAAGAAGTAAAGGGAGCCTGCGAGATTCTGGGCCTCGACCCGCTCTACGTCGCCAATGAAGGAAAGCTCATCGCCATCGTTCCACCGAATGAAGCGGCGGCTGCGCTGGCAGCGTTGCACAAGCATTCGTTAGGCAAGGATGCTGCGGTGATAGGCGAGGTGGTAGCCGATCACCCGGGATTCGTCACGATGAGGACGCGAGTTGGTGGCACCCGCGTGGTCGATATGCTTTCCGGCGAGCAGCTCCCGCGCATCTGCTAGCCCGCCCGGCGTTTCTCGTTGCCGTGAAGAGGAAGCCTTTTCCGTGAAGGTGTATGTTTGCGTTGATGAAACGCGTCTTTGGTTTGGAAACGGAGTACGGCATCACGATCGACGGCGCGGAATCGGTCGACGTCGTCACGGAATCGATCGAGCTCGTGCGCGGCTACACCGAACACGGTGCCCACATGAAATGGGATTACGACCTGGAAGACCCGCACCGCGACGCGCGCGGCTTTCGCGCGGCGGAGTTGCTTCAAGACACCGATGAATCGGCCTATTTCGAGATCGATCGCAAGCGCCCGCTGAGTTTTGAAGAGATAAAGAGCGACTTGGTTCTGAGTAACGGGGCGCGCTTCTACAACGACCACGCGCATCCCGAGTATTCGACCCCGGAATGCGCGACGCTGCGCGACCTGGTGGCGCAAGACAAGGCGGGCGAGCGTATCCTGGCGGAATGCGCACGGCGCCGAAACCTGAAGTTACCTAACGAACAGGCCGTTCGCCTTTACAAGAACAACACTGACTTTTCGGGTCACAGCTACGGTTGCCACGATAACTACCTCATGCGGCGCGACGTCCCTTGGGATCAGCTCGTAGCGGGGGTCATGCCCTTTCTCATTACCCGTCAGATCTTCGCTGGCGCCGGCAAAATGGGCATTGAAGCCGAAGGGGCGGCCGGACAGCCGGGGATTTATCAAATCTCCCAGCGCGCCGACTTCTTTTCCGTGCTGGTAAGCATCGACACCATGAATCGCCGGCCACTGGTCAACACGCGGGATGAACCACACGCCGACCCAAGTCTTTATCGGCGTTTTCACGTTATTCTGGGTGACGCCAATATGAGTGAGTGGGCCACGGCCCTGAAAATAGGAACGCTGGCGCTGGTGCTCGATCTGATCGAGCGCGGCCTGGCGCCACAAATCGAAATCGCGCAGCCGATTAACGCCACCAAATCGATCAGCCGGGATCAGACTTACGACTGGATTATCGAGCTCAGCGACGGTCGCAAAATTTCCGCCATTGATGTCCAAAGGATCTATCTGGAAGCGGCGAAAAAAGCGGCCTTGGAACCGGATACCGAATTCGATTTGATCGTTGGGGAATGGGAGACGGTTTTAAACGACTTGGAACGGGATTTTCATCTCTGTCGCGACCGGGTCGACTGGGTAGCGAAAAAGGATTTGCTCGAATCTCTCAGAGACGAAGAGCAGTTATCCTGGAGCGATCCGTGGCTGCAAGCGATCGATCTCGAATATCACAATATCGCGCCGGAAACCGGACTTTACTACGAACTGCTCAGCCAGGGGGCGATGCGACGCTTTGTTACCGAAGCAGAGATTAAGCACGCCATTTTCGCGCCTCCTGAAGACACCAGAGCTTACTTTAGAGGCCGGTCGGTGGCTCGCTTCGATTCGCAGATTAAATCCATCCAGTGGGACGAGATGGTTTTTTCACACAAAACTACAACTCAGCGGATTCAACTACTGCATCCAAATGAAAATCCGCGGCTCGCAGCGCTGAACAAAGCAGCGCGCGAAGCCGCGGATTATCAAGAGTTCATCCGGGCCGTGGCAGCAGTCTAAGCGACGCCGTCCGACGAACCCAAGAAGTTAGCCTTTACGGCGAGCCGCCCAACGAGCCTTCATCATTTGAGAAAGCTTCTTACGACCAGCAGCTGAAATTCCGCCACCCTTGCGCCCGGACTTCTTCGTCTTGGCAGCCTTAGGAGCCGATGTCTTGGCGCTGGCTGTGCTTCCACCGCCGGCGGCTTTGGCCCGAGCCCAACGAGCCCGCGCGGCCGCAGCGATACGTTCACGTCCTGCCGCGGAAAGTCCGCCGCGGCGCTTCCGGGAGCCTTTTTTGCTACTCGACGAAGAAGGTGCGCTGGCAGTGCTCGGGGCGGCACTGGGAGCAGTTGATCCACGCAGGATACCATCGAGTCGGTTTTGCAGTTCGTTGATCTGTCTTTTGAGATCTACTGCATCTTCCAGTTGTTTAAGAGATACGTCCATGGCGGAGTTATAAGCCATGCTGAAGATTCAGCAAGTGATGTTTTAGCCTGACTAACCAGACTCCATAAGTCGGCAACGCTCGCCCAAAGACTAACGCGGCCTACGAGATGACCCAGTTACGGAGATCCGTTAGGCCCAGGTGATAAGCCTCAACTCGTGAGCCTGTAGCAAATGTGGATAGGTGGGGACGACCCGCACATTAAAGCCATAGGTGCCGCTTTCTGAAGCCTGGACGGAACCTTCGTACAAGTACTCTCCCTCCGCATCAAGGCGGCGGGCTTGCGCCATGACCGTCACGCTGGGATTGCGTAAGACATCATTTTCAGCCTCGCCGTGATAAGCTTCCACCCGGACGTGTTGTGGGTCGACTGCGCCTAGGTGAACGCGCGCCGCAACCCTAAGCGAATCACCCACGTGGATGTTTTGCCGATCCTGGTTACCGATTTGCACATCCAGGATCCCAACTTGTGGCCAATCCCTCCGCATCTGCGCTTTCCATTGGCTTAGGTCCGTCGCCGCGCGCCAGCCATCGCGGGAGAACTCCTGGTGTGCCTTGGCAGAGGGAACATAGAGGCGTTCCGTATATTCCTTGACCATGCGGTGCGTGTTAAAGACTGGGGTCACGCTGCGGATCGACTCGCGCATTAACTGCAGCCAGGCGAGCGGAAGTTTCCCGTCTGGCTTCGCGTAATAGAGCGGAATGACCTGATTCTCCAAGAGTTGGTAGAGACTCGTAGCGTCCACCTCGTTTTGGAATTCACCGTCACCATCTTCAATCTCCGCTCCGATGGCCCAACCATTCTTGGCATTATAACCTTCGCACCACCAGCCATCGAGCACGCTTAGATTCAGGCCGCCGTTAGGCGGGAGTTTCATTCCGCTGGTGCCGCTGGCTTCCAGAGGACGGAGCGGGTTATTCAGCCAAAGATCGACTCCCTGCACGAGCCGGCGCGCGATGTAGGTGTCGTAGTCTTCGACAAAGACGATGCGATTATGAAAACCGGTCTCCCTGGTCAGCTTGTAAACTTCCTGAATGAGAGCCTTGCCGCCTTCATCACGAGGATGCGATTTTCCGGCAAAAATAAATTGCACCGGTCGCACCAGGTCGTTGAGCATGCGCAAGAGACGATCCGGGTCACTGAAGAGAAGCGCGCCACGCTTATAGGTGGCAAAGCGCCTGGCGAAACCAATCGTGAGGATTTCCGGATCGAGAATCGAATTAACCGAACGCAAAGACTCAGGCGACTCGCCGATGCGAGTGCGCCGGGCCCGGACACGGTCGCGCACAAAATGAACCAGGCGGAGCTTCAGCTTCTGGTGAGTCTCCCAGAGTTCCGCATCAGGAATCTCGAGCACTCCACGCCAGAAGTCCGCCTCGGTAAGATGTTCTTCCCAGGAACCGAGATACTTGGTGTAAAGAGCCGAAAACTCGGGTGCCATCCAGGTCTTGGTATGAATCCCGTTGGTGATGCTGGTGATGGGGACTTCGTGAGTCGGCACTCCTGCCCACACATCCTGCCAGAGTGATTGGCTGACCTGACCATGCAAGACGCTCACGCCGTTGGCATGCCGGCTCATGCGCAAGGCCAGAATGGTCATGCTAAAACTGGCGATCGGATCAGTGGTTGTCTGGCCGAAGCGAAATAGGTCGTCGAAGGGAATGCGCAGCTGGGTGGCAAAGTCGCTGAAGTAGCGCACCATCATGTCACGCGGAAAAGCGTCATTGCCGGCGGGCACCGGCGTATGAGTGGTAAAGACATTCGCCGCCGCGACCACCTGTAGGGCTGAGTAAAAATCCAGATTATGCTGCGTGACGTGCAGGCGGATGCGCTCGAGCGAGAGGAAGGCCGAGTGACCTTCGTTCATGTGAAAGACTTCCGCCTCATGGCCGAGCGCGCTGAGTGCCTTCACCCCGCCGATGCCGAGAACGATCTCCTGTCGCATCCGCATCTCGAGGTCACCACCATATAACTCGGCGGTGATGAGCCGATCTTCGGCCGAATTCTCGGCGATGTCGGTATCGAGGAGATAAAGGCGAATGCGCCCCACCTGCAGCTCCCAAATCTTGGCATAGACCTCGCGGCCCAGTAACGAAACGCCAATCAGGAGGATTTGATCGTTACGCATCACCTCGCGGATCGGGAGGTGGTGATAGTTCTGGTTCAGGTTAATCGCTTCCTGCCATCCATCCTTATTGATCTGCTGCTTGAAGTAGCCGTGCCGGTAGAGCAATCCGACCGCGATAAAGTTCAGATCCAGATCACTGGCTGACTTGCAATGGTCGCCCGAGAGAATGCCGAGGCCACCTGAGTAATTCGGAATCGATTCATGAAAGCCAAACTCGGCGGAGAAATAGGCAATCGGTTTCCTTATCTCTTTACCCGCACCCTGCTTCCCGTAGGTATCTTTGCGCTCCAGATATTTCTTATAGGCGGCGTGCACATCCGCCAGATCGCGCAGAAAGACTTCGTCTTTGGCGACTTCGAGCAGCCTGGCTTGGCGCGACAGTTGCAACATCCGCACAGGATTATGATTGGTGCGATCCCAGAGTTCCGGATCGAGATGCCGGAAAAGTCGGCGGGCCGACGGTTCCCAAGTCCACCAGAGGTTAAAGACGATCTCACGCAGCGGTTCTAGCTGCGCCGGAAGATTAGGAATTACGTTATAGGTCTGGAAAGTCGGCATGGCGAAAAAAGCGCGCCCTTTAAGAGAGGCGGAATAGTGGCAGCAAAAACATTAGCAGCAAGCGTTCCGTTTCGCAGGGCGCGGTAAATTATCCGGCCTGAGCTGGGGGCATGTGTTCCGGAATTCGTTGGTTTGAGGCAACCAGCACTCCAAGGAGAAGACCGCTGGCAAAGCCACTCAGGTGAGCGGAAAGACTGACTTCAGGACGCCAAAGATCGAAGGCGGTCTGGATCGCCACGATCGCAATGAAGTTCTTTAGCTGACGCCCCGCCAGCGGCGATTGGCGATGACGAATGAGGAGACCGGCTGAGATCCCGATGACTCCCATAATGCAACCCGAGGCGCCGACCAGTAGATCAGATTTCGTCAGTCCGAGCGACCACAGGATCACAACTCCTGCGCTGGAACCAAGACCGCTTAAGAGATAGCCGAGGATAAACTTGGTCGCGCCAATCAACCGTTCCAAAGATGGACCCAGTATGTAGAGACCGAGAAGATTGACCCCGAGATGCAGGATCCCGTAGTGGAGGAAAAGAGCTGTGAGCAGGCGCCAGTATTCGTGATCCGCGATGACTGCCGCAGGCTCCAGCGCTCCAAGATTCTGCAAAGTCAGGGTGTTGCTGGAACCTCCCATCATGATTTCCACGCCGAACATCGCGACGTTGAGAAGGATAAGGGCCCAGACCGCCGGAGCACCGGTGGCCGGCTGTCTGGCGTGAGGCCCACGTTTCGGAGAGATCTCGCTGAGCAGGCGCGCAGAGAGCCGCTCAGAGCTGGGAGAAAGTTGGGATGGTGCGGGAGGATGAGCCAGGCGCCGGTCGATCGAACGTCGCAGGACCGCGTCGGAGGTCGTGGCCTGCACCCGCTGCAACCGTTCGCTCGCCGCGGCGAGCTGACCACTAGTCAACTCCGCGGTCGCCAGCCAAAATTGCTGTTGATCAGCCGGCATCCGCCGCAGATCACCCTGCCAAAGCCTGACCAGATCCTCCGAGCGACCGGTGAAAGCGGCTCCCAGCGCCAGATTGAAGGCCCAAGGCAAATCACTCGTTAGGCGCGGCTCCCTTGCTTCCGCCTGCGTCGCGAGCAAGGCGATTTGCGCAGGCTGCGCGCCGATTTCGCCCAGCGCACGACCATAGAGCGGAAGCACCGCAGGATTTCTGAGCAGAGAGAGATCGCGCTGGCACCACTGCACCAAGCCCGCCCAATTCTCGGTCAGCGCGAACGTCAGCGCGGTGGCCCACGCGCCCGCGGGCGTGGCAGCAGTCCGTTCCCTGGCCAGCTGATCGAGCGCCAGATCGAGCCGGCCGCTCCTGGCTTGTTCGAGACAGCCAACCAGAGAAGGTCGGTAAGGAGAGTCTTCCCAGGGATGCACTGCTCGCCTAACGACCGCCAGGCGGCGAGCTTCTGGCAGACGCCCGGAGAGCAGCAGTTCCTCGATCTTTCTCTCCGCGAGCGAGGGTAAGAGAAGCAGCAGGAACCAAAGCGCGCCTCCGATGAAGCCTGCGAGCGCAGGAACCACCAGCCACGCCAGTCCGCAGCCCACCAATACCACCAGGGCGGCCACTCTCCAGCCGTGATTGCGTGAGTCGCGCAACCGCGCGATGCGCACCAGCAAGATCAGTGGGGACACCACCGCGAGGAAGAGCAGAATGTGATTGAGATCGATCAAAGTCGCGCCGCTGGCTCTCCGATATTGCAGGTCCGTTGTTTCCCGGGTTTGTCAAACCATCCCGTGCTTCTTGTTCCAGCCTTTTGCGGGTCGCCGCCTTCGGTCATAGTAGCGCCATGCGACTGACCGTGACCAACTACCTCGACGTCATCTCTTCCTGGTGCTTCTGGGCGATTCCCGCATGGCAGAATCTCCAGGAGCGCTTTACCGAGCAAGTCGACTTCCGCTGGAAGATTGCCTTGATGGACAAAGCGGCCCTCCCGCCGAGCAAGGAACACACCGAATGGTATTACCGCCGGAGCGGCATGCTCATGCGCTCGCCGGTGATGCTGAATGCCGACTGGGTCCAGCCTGGTGCGACGGAATACCTCGCCCCAAATTGCATCGCCGAAGCCGCCCGCGACTTGGGCATTGAGGATGATCGCGTTTGGCTGGCCTTGATTAAAGCAGAGTTGCTCGAGGGTAAAAAGATCGCGCAATGGAAAGTCTCCGCAGAACTTGCCGCGCAGGCGGGCGGGCTGGATGCGGTGGCCCTTATGGAACGAGCGCAAACGCCCGAGATCGAAACTCGCGTGCGCGCCAGCACGGCCGATTTCCACGCCCTCCAAGTGACCCAGCGCCCGACTTTCGTGATCGATTCGCCAATTGGAGATCGAGCGGTTTTCTCTGGATTCGCCAGGGCGGCCCCGATGGTCGCAACCATCGAGGCGATGCTGGATGACCTGGTGGGCTATCGCGCCCACGCGGCGCATTTCGGAGAGCCGCCAGCCTGACGCTTCCGAAAAATCCGAATCGTAGTTAGCTCCCGAGAAAATCGGCCGGGCTTCGCTCGTCGGTTTTCCGCGGAAACGTCTTGCCAGTTTCAGAATGTCGGATACTACTTCCCCTCGGTTTGGGCGCTGGCCGCGAACCGATCGGCGCGCTCTTCGCAGGCGCGAAGATTCTTGAGTGCGGCGTGCCTCGGAAAAGGCGCGACGGGAGATTGCGACAATAAGAAAAGACGGCGTCAATCTCACTCCTTGTCGCCGGCCCGGAGATAAATAACCCTGCAACAACAAATTCGTGTAAACGGCCGGATTCGCGCTCGCGAGGTCCGTGTCATCATGGGCTCGACCAGCGAGCAACTGGGAGTCATGAAACTCTCCGAGGCCATCAAGAGGGCCCAGGGCATGGGACTAGATCTGGTGGAAGTCGCCCCGACAGCTAACCCTCCAGTTTGCAAAATTGTCGATTTCGGAAAGTTCCGTTACGACATCTCGAAAAAGGAGAAGGAGAAGAAAGCGTCGGGAACGAAGCTGAAAGAGATTAAGTTTCGGGTCAATATCGACGGTCACGATTACCTGACAAAGATCCGGCACGGCGAACAGTTCCTCGACAAGGGCAACAAGGTGAGAGTGCAGTTACAATTCCGCGGTCGCGAAATGGCGCACCAGGGATTTGGAATGCAGCTCCTGTATCAAGTGCGCGACGACCTTGCCACCATGGCGCAGGTCGAGATGGACCCGAAAGCCGCGGGCCGCAACATCACCATGACGCTCTCCCCGCTCCCGGCCAACAAGCGCAAGCGTCGTTTCTCTCTTGAGAACGAGGAGATCGAAGAGGACAAGGACCCCGGGGACGACGCCGAGGATTAGAAGGTGGGCTAGATCTTGCGCCGCAGCGGACGCACGCTGTTGGTCAATTTTCGCAACCCCAGCTCGAGTCGAGTCTTGACCGTGCCTAACGGCGTCTTCGTGAGAGAAGAAATCTCGCGATGGCTGCGGTTCTCAAAAAAAGAAAGCTCGATCACCCGACGCTGGAAAGGAGGCAGACTGTCCATCTGCGTCCTGAGAAAACGGCGCAGGTCTGAAAGAATCAGCTCATCGGTGATTTCATTTTTGACCCGCGTTCCGCGCTGCTGTTCGAGCTGCAGCTCAAAGCGATCCTTGGCCCGGCCGTAGGCCTGGCGGCGACGAAGGCGATCAATCGCCCTCCGTCGCGCCAGGGTCACAACCCAGCCCAAAGGTCTGCCTGCTTTCGAAGAGTAATTCCGGGCTTCTTTCCAGATCTGAAGAAAAATTTCCTGCAAGACGTCATCCGCCTCCGCCTCTTCGTGCACGACCCGGGTCACGACGGATTTGAGCGTCTGTCCGTAGCGCTTATATAACTCCCGCAAAGCGGCCTGATGCCGGTCGGTGATCGCCTGCATGAGCGTCTCATCAGATGCTTCGGCCATACCGGGAAGGTCAATTAGAGGCTGAACCATGGGAGTTTCCAATTTAGGACAACGCCTTGCGCGTCGGCTGATGGAAACTTTGGCGGACTGCGCCAACCTCACAATTGGAAGAGAAGTGTATTAAGACCTAGGTTCAAGACCTACCTACAAAACGTGAGGATTGGGCGACCAGTTCGATTCCTGCCGGAAGAGAATGCCACCAGTCAGCGATCCGGCCAAGCGACACTGGCCTAACGAGTTATGATCCCATCGGCGATTTGCACTTGGAAGGTCTGTTTCATTTTTTCCTTCCCGTAGCTCAGCTCCGCGGTGTAGGTGCCACTCGGCACGAACTTCTTCGGATCGTCGCCACCATACTTGATCCGCACATCCTCAGTCGGCCGGAGATCCCAGTTGACCCGGCCGAGGCCCGGAGCGCCCGGCGCTTTCAAGTTCGCTACCGGCTGTCCGGCGGAATTTGTGATGGCGATCTTCGCTTCATCACCAGTGAAGTCTTTCACCCAGAAACTCAGGAGCGCTCCCTCCGGCGGATTCTCGCCGCGAAAGACGCCTTTCCCGTTCCAATCGGCGAAACCTTCCAGGCGATAAAATCCGCGCGCCGGCGCGATGGTAAACAAATACGCCGACTTGGCCATCACGTCCGGTGTCAGTTCCCGAAAAGGCCGTGTGTCGTCCAAAATCGAAAGACTGCGACCGTGGGTGGCGATGATCAGATCGGCCGTGCGCGGATGAATCTTGAGGTCGTCCACGCGAACGTTAGGCAAACCGCCTGCCTTGACCCAATGCGCCCCGGCGTCCAGCGACGCGTACAACCCGAAGTGCGTGCCGGCGTAGAGCAGATTCGAATTCACCGGATCTTCTCTGACGACTTCCACGGGGTCGTTAGGCGGAATGCCCTGACCAGTCACGCTCTGCCAGGTTTGCCCCAGATCGGCCGTGCGCAGAATGAACGGTCGATCATCGCCCTTGCGGTAAGCGTTGGTCACGACATAAGCCACTTTTTCATCTTTCGCGCCGGGCTCGATGCGCACGACCCATTGACCCCGGACCGGCTCGGGCAGTTTCTCCGTCAGCTCGCTCCAGTTGCCGCCATCGTTTTGCGTCACCCAGAGCCGCCCGTCGTCCGTGCCAGCCCAGAGCAAGCCAGCTTTCACCGGCGATTCAGCCAGCGAATAAACGACGCCGTAGTTTTCCGCGCCGCTCCCCGCCGTCTCGGTTTTACCCTGCTCGTTACGCGTGAGATCCGGGCTGATAACCTGGTAATGTTCGGCCTTGTCAGTCAGGCGAAAAATGCGATTTCCCGCGAGATAAAGCACACCGGGCTGGTGCACACTCCCGATGAGCGGGGCATTCCAATGGAACCGATACCGCTCCTGCCCTTCAGCCGCTTCCGGACGGAGATCGCGCTTTTGGCCGGTGCGCAAGTTGATGCGGTGGATAAAGCCTTCCTGACTTTCGGCATAGAGAACATCCGGGTTGACCGGGTCGAAGACGACATAGAAGCCGTCGCCGCCTTCCAGCGAAGTCCAGTCCGAATTACGGATACCCTCCTTGCTCGCGACCTGGCTTGGCCCCACAAAACTCAGGTTATCCTGCAACCCACCCGCCACGCGATAGAAGGGCTGCATGTCGTCAAACGTGACGCGGTAGAATTGTCCGCCCGCGAAACGGTTGAGATGTTCCCAAGCTTTGCCGGCCGCGTAGCTTTGGTAAAGGCCGCCGTCGGTTCCCAGCAAGAGACGCTGGCAAACGGGCGGCTTGGGCGTTTTACTTTTATCTTCCGGCTTGCCGTTAGGCGCCGGTGTCGTGCCGGGTTGAATGGCCAGCGCGTGACAATCGGGATGCACCTTGTCTGACAAATCCTCGCGGAAATTTTTGCCGCCTTCATCCGAAGCGAGCACCGCCATGCCGAGGACATAAACGCGTTGGTCGTTGGCCGGGTCGATTCGGATTTGGCTGAAATAGAATGGGCGTGGATCGATGTCGCTCATCCGGGTCCACTTCTCGCCCGCATCCTCGGAGCGAAAGACGCCGCCCGCCTTGCTGTGAATCTCGCGAAGATCGCTGGCCCCGCCGGCATCACTTTGCACGATGGCCATAACGAGTTTCGGCTTGCTCGGAGACACGGCGAGGCCTATCCGGCCCGTCTGTCCAGGCAATCCACCAGCGCACTTTTTCCAAGTGGCACCGCCATCGCTGCTCTTAAAAATACCGCCGACATCCTGCCCGTTGGTCGCCGTCCCACCGTAAGCAAACGACCACGGTGTCCGCTGGCGCGCGTAGAGCGCGGCGTAAACAATCTCGGGATTGGCCGGGTCGAGAACCACGTCGCCGCAACCGGTTCGGGCATCGTTAGGCGCAGGAGCGCGCAGAACGAGTTTCCAAGTCTTGCCGGCATCGGTCGTCTTGAAAAGGCCGCGCTCGCCACCATCAGTCCAGAGATTCCCCATGGCGGCCACATACGCGACCTCCGGTTTCGTCGGATGCACCACCACCCGTGCGATCGAGCGGCTGGTCTTCAGGCCGACATTGGTCCAAGTGCTCCCGCCATCGGTGGATCGATAAACACCGTCACCCCATTCCGAGGAGTTGCGATCATTTGCTTCACCCGTGCCCACCCAGATCACCTCGGAATCCGAAGGCGCGACCGCGACCGAGCCGATGGACATCACCGCCTGCTGGTCAAAGATCGGGTCGAAAGTCGCGCCGTTATTCGACGTCTTGAAGAGACCGCCTGTGCCGAGCCCGACATAAAAGACGGCCGGATTACGCGGATCGATCGCGATATCTGAGACGCGTCCTCCCATGACCGCGGGTCCGATCGCGCGGGCCTTCAGGCTTTTGAAAAGCACATCCGTTACCTGGACAGGCGTGGCTGAAGGGCTCGGCGCCGCGGAAGATTCCGGCGTCGGTGAAGCCGGCGCGGTCGACGCGGAGACGGACGGCGTGGCCAGGGCCGGCGGAGGGGAAACCGGCTGAGCGACCTCCGACTCTTGGGCGAGGGCCGGGGCGAGCAGGGCGAACGAACACAAGATAATTAACCCCCGACCTAAAACAGAAAACTGTGACATGACGATTCCTACCGCGCTTTCCAGCGCCGCGCGACCGCCAGGTGCTCGCGAAAAGCACGGCGCGCGTGTTAAGCTCCCGCTTCAATCCCATGGCTGACTCCAAAAAAATCGCTGGTCCCGACCTCACGAAACGTCCTCCACGCAGTCCGCGTTGTCGCCTCGGAGGCTACGCGATTCTACCCCGCATGCTCGACAAGGGTCGCGCGACTCTCAACCAACAGAATGGCGAATTTAAATACGACGCGCCTTTCGATCAGCACGTCATCAAATTTCTCGATTTCGATCCCGCTGCTTTGCTCGAACAGCTCGCTGCGGGCAAAGGGGACGCCGAGATACTCGAATGGCTCGCTTCCCAGGCGAAAACTAAACCGACCGCCTGGGAGATCGAGCAATGGAGTGACTATATGCTGCGACGCACGCCGGATAGTGATGAAGAAACCCTGCTCTTTTTCTTCCGACGAGTTGGCTCTTACACAAAGACGCGCGAGGACATTAAGACGTGGATGGACCTGATCGACCTCGATGACTTCGTCACTTTCGGAGGTAAACCATGAGCGAGCCGCGCGTCGCTCTGATCACCGGAGTCGGCTCCGGGCTAGGCGCAGCCCTGGCGCGGCGTTTTGCCCGTGAGGGGTTTGCCGTGGGTCTGATAGCCCGGCGAAGCGAGTATATCGATGACTTGGCGCGCGAGCTCTCCACCCACGGCGGAAGAGCGATCGCGGTAACGGCGGATGTGGGCAAACCCCCGGGAGTAAGATCGGCCGTCGAGCGCGTTCGCGCGGAGCTGGGCCCGATCAACCTTCTGCTGCACAACGCGAGTTCGTCGGGCGGTGATGGGCTCCTGGGCACTACCGTGGATGATTTCGAAGGTTCCTGGCGCACGGTGTCGTTAGGCGGTTTCCTCTGCGCGCAGGAAACTGTCCGCGACATGCTCACGGCCGGCGGAGGGGCGATGATTTTCACCGGGGCGACTTCGAGCGTGCGCGGAGGCGGCTGGCTGGCCTTCAGCAGTGCGAAATTTGCTCTCCGCGGCCTGGTCCAATCGCTCGCGCGGGAACTTTGGCCCCAGGGCATTCATGTCGCGCACGTTCTGATAGACGGCATCATCGGACCCGCTGGACAAGCGGCCAGCGCAGACGATCCGAAGCTGGATCCCAACCAAATCGCGGAAGCTTACTGGCATCTCGCCACGCAACAGCGACCTGCGTGGACGCTGGAACTGGATCTTCGCCCGCACCGCGAAAAATTCTTCGAGTAGCACCCGGCGCCGGATTTTTTTGAGAGCCGAGTGCGAATGCGACGCGCCGGTGCTTGCTGGCGGTCGATCGACCATTTATAAACTTCCCCTGAAATGCGTATCTTGCTCATCGAGGACGAAAAGAAAACCGCGGCATTTATTGCCAAGGGTCTCGAAGAGGAAGGCTACACGATTGAAGTAGCTCGCGACGGAGAAGAGGGATTGCGCATCGCCATGGCCCACCATTTCGATCTCCTCCTCGTGGATGTCATGTTGCCCGAGAAGGATGGCTGGACGGTCGTGCAGGAATTGCGAGGCCAAGGCACTCTGACGCCGATCCTGTTCCTCACGGCGCGCGACAGCGTCCCAGACCGCGTCAAAGGTCTCGAGCTGGGCGCAGACGATTATTTGGTCAAGCCCTTCGCTTTCTCCGAGCTTCTGGCCCGGGTGCGCTCGCTTCTGCGGCGGGGTTCGCCGCAGCAAGGCGATCAGTTGCGCGTTGACGACCTGGAACTCGACACCCATCGCAATCGCGCGCTTCGAGGCGGCCATCCACTGCACCTGACGGCCAAGGAATTTCTCCTCCTCGCGCATCTGGTGCGCTCAGCCGGCGAGATCGTCTCGCGCAAAGAAATCGAGAGTCACGTCTGGGGCATCGATTTCCAGACCGGGACGAACGTGCTCGACGTGATGGTGCGACGCCTGCGCGCAAAAGTGGACGATCCTTTCCCAAAAAAGCTCATCCACACCGTGCGCGGTGCCGGCTATGTCCTCAAAACCGACTGAGCCGCGGTCGATCACCTCGCAGCTGGTTTTTCTCTTCACGCCAGCCGCGACCGTCCTCCTCTGCTGCGGCTTGGGCGTGCTTTATTGGATCGTCGTTAGGCACGCCTTTGCGGAAGACCGCGCCGTCCTGGCCGATAAGGTGCTCGAGGTAAAGACCGATCTGCGTTCTCCGGGTGGAATTTCGCTTCTCCGCCAGGAACTCAAGGCGATCCAGGCAGGCCAACGGTCTGCCTACTGGGTCCGTGTAACCGACTCGATGGGCCAGATCGTCGCGGAGACGCCGGGCATGGCCGAGCTGATTCCTTTAACCCTCTTTTCCTCCCAAGGCAGCTCAGACCTGCAGGACCTACAAACGAAAACTTATCAAACCCAGGGCCGCCTCTTCTCGTTAGTCTCAAGCCGCGCAAACGAAAACGGGCAGAGCTACCAAATCCATGTCGCGCAGGATCGCTCCGTGGATGAGCAGTTTGAAAAGGAGTTCGGACTTCTCGTCGCAGTCGTTCTCGTGGGCGGAATTGTTGCTGCGGCCGTGATCGCGATCACGGTCGCGAAGAAAGGTCTGCGACCTCTCAATGCCATGACGCGATCGCTGCGACGGGTGGGACCGAATCGGTTACACGAACACGTGCCGCCAGCGGAATGGCCACGGGAACTCCAGCCCGTCGCCGTCGCTTTCGACGATATGCTCGACCGACTGGAGGATTCTTTTACCCGGCTCTCACAGTTTTCGGCCGACCTCGCCCACGAGTTGCGCACCCCACTGGCCAACATCCGAGGAGAAGCTGAGGTCGCGCTCATCCGCCCGCGTTCGCCGCAGGAGTATCAGGCGGTCATCGAATCCAGCGTCATCGAATGCGAGCGGCTTTCCGGCATTATCGATAACCTTCTCTTTCTCGCTCGCGCCGAGGCGGCAGAAAGCAAGATTCATCCGTCCACCTTCGACGGTCGGGCGGCGCTCGAAAAAATCGTCTCCTATAATGACGCGATCGCCGAAGAACGAGACCTCACTATTCGATGTGACGGTAAAGGCGAGGTCTTCGCCGATCCGATCCTTTTCGGGCGTGCGTCGAGCAACCTAGTCGATAACGCCGTTCACTTCACTCCGGATGGCGGTCGCATCACGATCTCCCTCAAGACCAATCGCGAGGGGGCGGAAATAGAAGTCACAGACACGGGCTGCGGCATCCCGGAGGAACATCTCTCCCGCATCTTCGATCGCTTTTACCGGGTCGATCCGTCACGCAGCAGCGAGGGAACTGGTCTCGGCCTCGCGCTGGTCAAGTCGATCACAGACCTGCACGGCGGCTCGATTTCCGCAAACAGCACAGTCGGGGAAGGAACCACCATCACCCTCCACTTTCCCAGGCTAGCCTCGTAAACGGAGCCGGTTAGTCGGAAGTGATAAAATAACATGACAAAATTATCATTATATTCTGGTCATCTTGATTCGGCTCATCTAATACACCGGCCATGTCAAAAGCTAACCAGCCGCGTTTCGCACCGTTACGCGGCCTTGCAAAGGCCCGCAACACCTCTTGCGTTTCCTTCATTACCGCTCTCGTCGGCGCGTCCACCCTGCTCGCACAAGATGCTGTCACTAATAATCAGACGACCGCCTCCCCACGGCAAACCGCCGCAACGGCTGGGCATCCTTACAACGCCGAAGGCACCGGTTCTGTCCGCTCGAGCAACACGACTGAGCCGGCCACCCTGGTAGAGCCAACTCTTGTCATCCAAGGCGACGAATTGCCTGGCGCTTACGGCGCACCCGGCGCTTTTTCGCGCAGCCGATTCTCGCCCATTACCAATGGCTATGTGCTGCCCGCGGGCGAAGTCTTTGCGGCGTTGATTTATCAGGGTGATTTTGGTGAAGGTAAACCTGACCACGTTTTCACCCAAGAAATCGAAGTCGGCTTACCCTACCGTTTCGGGGTGGCGGTTGAAAATTCAATCGAGAGGTTCACCGGTGAGACTGAAAATTCAAGCTTCAGCATCGAAGGTCGCTGGGCGCTGGCAGACTGGGATAAGATTCCATTGAACCCCACGCTCTTCGCAGAATACAAATTTGGCACAGGCAAGATTCTGCATGAGGAAGGCCCGCCGCCACCACCAGAAGAAGCCGCCGCGGGGGGTGGCCCTCCGGATAAACCCGATGCCTACGAGTTCAGGCTCCTGCTTTCAGAGGAGATTGCTAAGAACGTCCAGTGGGCTTTCAACGCGTTTTTTGAAAGGGAGAATACCGGTGACCGTGGACGCGAATGGGGCTTTGCCCAAAGCATTCAGGTGCCTCTTTTCCTGCCTCGCGAACGCTTCAAAGCCGGCTTGGAAATGCAGTACACCAACTTCACGGTCAAAGATACTCGCGGCTCACCCATTCACCGCTTTGTCATCGGGCCCAGCTTCGCCTTTAAGCCGACTTCCCGGATGCGTTTCGATGTCGCCCCGCTCTTTGGTGTGACCAAAGAATCGCCGGATGTGCAGGTTTTTGCCGTCTTTTCCTACGCCTTTGGTGGCGGTAACGAAAGCGAAGGCGAAGTCCCCACCTCTACTCGCAATCGTTAGGCTCGACTCTTTGCTGAACGGCTCGCGTCTCACGAATTAAGGCGCGAGCCGTTCCAGCGTCCAGGAACGATCCTGGGCGCGCATGTAGCGAAAGCGATCGTGCAACCGGTTGGTCCGGCCCTGCCAAAACTCGATCGCCTCGGGAACAATCCGATAACCGCCCCAGTGCGGAGGGAGTTCGATTTCCTCTCTTTCCTCGAAGCGTTCGGTCATTTCGGCCAGGCGTGCGTCCAGAATACGGCGAGCCTCGATAACCTCGCTCTGGCGCGAGACCCAGGCGCCAAGCTGGCTGCCGCGGGGACGGGACTGAAAATACTCTCGTGACTCCTTGCGCGACGTTTTCTCGACTCGACCGGTCACCCGGATCTGTCGCTCGAGCTGCACCCAGTAGACGACAAAGGCAGCTTGCGGGTTCGCGGCCAGATCGCGGCCTTTCTCGCTGTCGTAATTGGTAAAGAAAACAAAACCCCGTTCATCGAAACCTTTAAGTAAAACGACGCGCACCGAGGGTCGACCATCGCTGGTAGCGGTAGCCAGGCTAATTGCGTTCGCGTCCGGCAAAGCGGAGTTCACCGCCGTAGAGAACCAAGTCGCGAACTGCTCGAATGGATCGTGATGCATCTCTGCGCGACGCAGACCGCGCGTTTCATATTCGCGTCTCAGGCCGGCCAGATCGATCGCATCCATCTCGGCGGCACCGTAGGCGAGCCGATGCACACTGTCGAAACCGTTTCCGTTTGTGTTGGCGCCCCGGGCTCGCTAATTATCGAGCATGTTCAGTCTGACCATGCTCGGCAGCGGGAGCGCTGGAAATAGCGCGCTCATCGCCACCGACCATTGCCGATTGCTGGTCGATGGCGGCCTCAGCGCCCGCCAGCTCGTGCTGCGGCTGGCGCTCTGCGGGGTGACGCCTAACGAAATTGATGGCGTGCTCCTGACTCATGAGCACGGCGACCATGTTTGCGGGCTGGAAGTGCTTTGTCGCAAGTTTCGGGTGCCCATTTACTGCAATGCCCTCACGGCCGAGGCGATCCGTTATGGCTCGTTAGGCGAGCATCGTAACTTTCGCATCTTTCGCACCGGCGCTTCCTTTTCCATCTGCGATATCACAGTGGAGAGCTTCCCTGTGCCGCACGATGCAGTGGAGCCGGTCGGTTATACTTTTCACGCCGGCCAAAGCGCGCTGGGCTATATCACTGACCTCGGCCATGCCACTCGCCTGACTATCGAGCGTTTGCGCCAGGTGCAGACGCTGGTCATCGAGACCAATCATGACGAGAAGCTTTTGCAGAATGATCCGCATCGACCCTGGCCAGTAAAGCAGCGCATCCAATCGCGGCACGGCCACCTTTCCAATGCCGCCGCGGCCACGGTCGTGACGCAACTCGTCTCCGGGAAAATCGCGCGCGTGGTGCTCGGACATCTGAGTCGCGATTGTAATTCGCCCGAGCTGGCTGCCGGTGCCATGCGAGCCGAACTGGAAAGGTGCGGGCGGCGCGACGTGGAAATTTTTTGCGCCGCGCAAACTGAGATCAGCCCGCGTTTTGCGATCGGAGCGACGCGCGACGGCGTCTTTCAGCCGACTTTCGACAACCTTCTTTTCGAGCTTGCCTAACGATTAGTCTTCGTCGCCCACGACGAGATGCACAATCCCGGCGGGATCGGAAATCCAAAAGCCATCGAAATCGTCGCGCAATTGCTCGACCTCGTCGCGCCGGGCCACCCCGTGATTTTTAAGGTATGCGGCGGCGCTCTCGGTGTCGTTAGTCTCGAGCTCCAGCCAGATATCAGGATGACTTAGGTTAGGCACGCGATCAATCCAAAGGCGGATGGGTCCAAACTGGAAAATACAGCCTTCTTTTTCTTCCTCGATGAGCGGCAGGCCGAGGGTATCGCGATAAAAGGCGATGGTCTGCTCGTAGGTGTGATACGGACATTTGATGGCGATATTCGCGCCGCCCGAAAAGTTCGGGCTATTAACGTTCGCGACCATAAGAAATGGGATCTTTCGCCTGGCGCAGCCTATCGTTAGGCGCAGGGGCAGATTCCCTAGCCGCCACCGGAACCCTCGCCACCCGGCTCCGTCATCGACTTTGGATCGAGGGCGGCCTTCAATTCCGCCTCCGGCAGTACTTTTTTCTCCAAACAGAGTTCCCGCACCGTGCGCCCCGTTTTGGCGCTCTCCTTGGCGATTTCCGCCGCGCGATCGTAACCGATCTTGGGCGCGAGACTGGTCACCATGGCCATGGACAGTTCGACCAGCTCCTGGCACCTTTCGCGATTGGCCTCGATCCCGCTGACGCATTTTTCGGCGAAGATATCGGCTGCGTTTCCCAGGAGGCGGATCGCTTCCAAAATGTTATGGGCCATGACGGGCATCATGACGTTCAGATCCAGGTTCCCGTTCGCGCCCGCCCAAGTCACGGTGGTGTCGGCGCCCATCACTTGCGAGCAAACCATCATGACCGATTCGCAGATGACCGGGTTGACCTTGCCCGGCATGATCGAACTGCCGGGTTGGGTGGCGGGGAGCTGAATCTCGCCAATGCCACAGCGGGGACCGCTACTTAGCCAACGAAGGTCGTTGGCAATTTTAAAGAGACTGACCGCTATGGTTTTGAGATGACCGCTCGCTTCCACGACGGCGTCTTTTCCGCCCTGCGCCTCGAAGTGGTCTTCCGCTTCGCGAAATGCGATGCCGGTTCGCTGCTCGAGATGACGCATCACTTTGCTTGGGAAATCCCGATGGCGGTTCAAACCTGTTCCCACCGCGGTGCCGCCCAGCGCGAGCTCTCGTAAAGCGCTCATGGCCTGCTCGGCGCGACGTTTTCCAAAACGCACCTGCTGCGCGTAGCCGCCAAACTCCTGCCCCAGCCGGACCGGGGTGGCATCCATCAGATGGGTGCGGCCGATCTTGATCACATCGTCAAACTCTGAAGCTTTGGACGCGAGCGCCTCGCTCAGTTTATCGAGGGCCGGGAGAAGAGCGTGCTTGATCTGCTCGGCTGCGCTGATGTGAATCGCGGACGGGATGACATCGTTGCTCGACTGGCTCATGTTGACGTGATCGTTAGGGTGAACCGGCTCGCGCGCGCCGATTGGTTTGCCGGCAAGCTGGCAGCACCGGTTGGAGATCACTTCGTTGGCGTTCGTGTTGGTGCTGGTGCCGGAGCCAGTCTGGAAAATATCGAGCGGGAAATGTTCATCGAGCTTCCCTTCCACCACCTCTTCAGCTGCCTGGACGATGAGGGCGCTGCGTTCGGCGTCGAGCAGACTTAGATCGTGATTGGCCTGGGCCGCCGCCCATTTCAACAAACCGAGAGCGCGGATAAAGGGTCGGGAGAAGCGCCAGCCGCTAACGGGGAAGTTGAGCACGGCGCGCTGCGTGGAAGCGCCGTAAAGGGCCGATGCCGGGACCGACATCTCGCCCATCGAATCTTTCTCGACGCGGGTCTCGCAGGCGCTCATGCCGTGCGCTGAGCGGAAATCCCGGCAGTGGCGGGACGAGCATGACCGTTCCGGGTCTGCGCTTTCTGGAAAACGGTAATGAACATGGGTGGGATGTTTTGCAGGCAATATTCCGACTCGGCCCGGTCGAAAAAGGTCGCGTGCTGCCGCAGTTCGTTGGTCACTTGATAAATGATAAAGGCGCCGCCCGCCTGCAGGGCGTCGTAGGTATCCTGCAGCAAGGCCCGCTTTTTCTTGATCTCGAGAATGCTGAACGGAATGCCGGAAAGAATGTAATCACAATGCGCAATCCCTCGGCGGGCCAATTCTTCCGCCAGGCTGGCCGCGTCGCGGTTAATGACATGCACGCGTGGATCGTCAGCGAATTGCCGTTCGAGATCACGCGAGAAAGCGGGATCCAACTCAAATAGAAAAAGCTGCGAATTAGCATCCATGCGGGACGCGAGTTCCCGGGAATGCACTCCTTCACCGGGACCGTACTCCGCAATGGTCCGGGGCTGACTAAAATCCATTTTTCCCGCGACCTTATCCACGAGCGCCTTGGAGCTGGGAATGATGGAAGCGATCTGAAACGGCTTTTGCAGAAACCGCTTAAAAAACAATGCGCTCATGAAGTTGCGAACAGTGAACCCCGGGCTCCCCATTGTCCAGCAACGATCTTGCAGGGAAAATGGCACCGCACTTCCCCTGATTTCGTTTGTCAAAGAATCCGGGGATGCCCGTCGGGACGACGCTGGATTGAACCAGCCAAAAGGAAATATTGTGGCAGACGCAGATAAACTCTGTTGTTGACACCTTTTCTAAAATTTATAATGCTGATCTCGGCAATAAGTATTGCCAGAGGACCACAAAATTGCTGACGCTGCCTTCCATGCACAATTTATTGACGGTCAAGGAGACTGCGAAATACCTCCGAATTCCGCTGCCGACTGTCTATTACCTGGTCCAGCGTGGCCAGCTGCCCGCCATCCAGATCGGCGGTCGCTGGAGGATTAAGAAGGATTCGCTCGATAAAGATATCCTAAAAGAGGGCCGTTCTGGTCAACCAACGGTCCTAGTTGTGGATGACGACACGAGCTTGCAGAACCTCTTTAAGGTTTTCCTGAAAAAGATTGGTTTTAGTCGAGTCGTGGTGGGCACGGTGAAGGAAGCCATCGCGGCCTTGGGAAAGCAGCATTTTGATCTGCTTTTTCTCGACTTGAAATTGCCTGACGGCCCGGCCGACGATGTCTATGACGCAGCGAAGGAGATCGATCCCTATCTGCCGATCGTGGTCATCACGGGCTATCCTAACAGCGACATGCTAAACCGGATCCTCCTCAAGGGTCCGATTACGGTTTTGAAAAAGCCCCTCAAGATCGACCAGCTCAAGCAGACTGTGCGGATCCTGGGACACAAAGAGGCCTCGAAGCTCGCTGCCTGATCGACGGTCGGCGAGTTCAGAAGTGGTCAGATTCTGGCCACGCCGCGATGCTTCATTTCTGCGGTGATCCTCCTTGACGGATCACCTTTCGCTATTCACTTATCACTTCGCCTTCCGCGCGGTTAGCTCAGTGGTAGAGCACTACCTTGACACGGTAGGGGTCACAGGTTCGAACCCTGTATCGCGCACCATCGATTGGGCTGGATCATCTCCGCGGTAAGTCGAATTCCTGCCTAAGGAAAAAACCTTAAATCACGCGATCTTTGGGAGTCATTTCCGTGAAATCACTTTACAAATCCTGAATAAAATTACAGGATTACGAGTCACTTACACCAAGTGCAACCATCCTCTACCATCGCACCGTTAGCTCCCCGGCCCCTTCTTTAGGCCCGGGCTGGTGCATTATCTGCTTCCGAGAACGAAGGAACGTTCTCTCACTTTTTCCACAGCTAAACTTTTATAGATGAAAACCAAGGTACTCATTATTGGCGGCGGTCCCGGAGGATGCTCCGCGGCGATGTTTTTAATTAAGGAAGGGATCAATCCCATCATTCTCGAACAGGAGGAGTTTCCGCGATTTCACATCGGCGAATCAATGACTGGCGAGGCGGCGGCGGTGCTGCGTCGGCTCGGTTTAGAAAAGATGATGGTCGAGCAAAAATTCCCGATCAAACACGGCGTCCGAGTCTTTGGTGGTCGTGGGCACTGGTTCATCCCGGTCGCGCGCCGGGACGAAAACTGGGATTTGCAGCCGGCTTCCACTTGGCAGGTTCGTCGAAGCGATTTCGATAAGATGATGCTGCAAGAGTGCCAGAAGCGCGGGGCGACGATGATCCGCGGAAAGGCAGTTCAGGCAATCCAGGAGAAGGACGGAAAGGTCAGTGGAGTGATGATGCGGCATCCGGATGGCCGCGAGGAGAAAATTGAGGCGGAAGTGGTCCTTGATTGCTCGGGCATGGCCACGTTCCTGGCCAATCAAAAAGTAACGGGACCGAAATACCTCGGCAGCTACGACAAGCAAATCGCTTTCTTCACTCATGTGAAGGGCGCGGTGCGCGACCCGGATTCCGACGGCGAGATGGCACGAGATAACACACTGATCTTTTATAAGAAGAAATTTCATTGGTCCTGGCAGATCCCCATCGACAGCGAAGTGGACAGCGTGGGCGTGGTCGTGCCGACGGCAGAATTCCAGGCACACAAACAGACACCGGAAGAGTTTTTCCGGGCGTATTTGCCGACTATCCATCCCGAGGCCGCTAGCCGCTTGGCCGACGCCGAGTTCATCGAGAAGGTGCATGTCATTCCCAACTACTCATTTCAGGTGCGCCAGTACTGTGGCAAAGGGTTCATCTGCATCGGCGACGCCCACCGTTTTATTGACCCCATTTTTTCCTTTGGCATCTCGGCCACGATTCGGGAAGCGGAATTCGCCATCCCACATGTCGTCTCTTACCTCAACGGCGAGCGGCGCGACCAGGCGAATCCATTCGAAAGCCATCAGCGTTTCTGCGAACAAGGCAGCGACGTTCTGGAAGACATGGTGGACCTTTTTTGGGAGCAACCGTTTGCTTTTGCCACTTTCGTCCACCAGCGCTACCGGCCCGAGCTGACCGACGCCTTCGCTGGCCGGGTCTACGAAACGGAGCACCAGCCTTCCAAGGCTATCCTGCAATTTCGCAAATTGCTGAAAAGAGAGCGCGACTACTCTCATGAGGATGATTATTCCATCCCCATCGGGTCACGCTACCATCCGGAGCGCGCTGCCCTGTGGGCGCCGGATTCGCCGGTGGAGACCACCGAAGAATGGATGGAGAGAGGCGCGGACGGGGATCAAGCGAAAGCGAGTGATTCCGTCGCCCCCGAATTAGTGACCGCAGATTAAATTTACAACAAGCAAACGCCAACATGGAAATACCACAAAAACTAAAGGACTATATCAACGAAAATCGGGCTCCTCTTCCCCCAGTCTCAGACCCAGATGAATCGCTCCAGATTGACTCACTGGGACTAATCCGCCTGGTGGCCTTCATGGAAAGCGATTGTGGGATCCGCGTGGAAGACGAGGAGCTGGTGGCGGAAAACTTTGCCACCCTCCGCAGTCTTGGCGAATTGATCGAAAAGAAATCTCAAAGCGCGGAGACCACTTCCTAAGGAGCACCCTCGTCCGAGGCAATCCGGGCGAACCTACGCCCGGCTTTCCCTGATCATTTTCGGCACCATCGCCGTGGCCAGCTTGCCAAACGCTGCCACGGCGCTGTTTGTTTGTGAATCGATCAAACGGAGGATTCCGATCTCCAGTTCAAGGCCGCGGTCTTCCAGCCGGATAGCTTTCAACTTCAGATAGGTCCTGTCTGGCAATGATATCCTGGGCATCAGGGCAATCGCCTCCAACGGCTCGAGGACACGCTGCAAGACCTCGATGGAATTGACCTCCGCCACGGTTCGTGGACGGATCCGGTGATTTCGGCAGATTTCATCGATCGTCCTGCGCATCACGTAGGAATCGGGTAGTTGAACGATGCGCTGACGGTGAAGCTCCGAAAGCTCCATGGTCCGCCGTTTGGCCCAAGGGTGTTTCTCGAAGACCACTACATGCAACTGGTCGTCACCCAGATGTTCATAGCGCAAATTCGGCGAGTGACGTGTCACCCAACCTAAGCCTGCGTCGAGTCGTCCTTCCTCCAGCTGCATCTCGATGTCGGAGGAGGAGATCTCGAAGACGCTCACGTCAATGCCAGGATGGAGCTGTCCGAACTTGCCAAGCAGACGTGGAATCAGGGCAATATTGAGATAGGGGATTACGCCGAGCCGCAATGTCCCATGCAACTCGCCCGGTTCATTGCCGATTTCCTGCAACGACTTTTCGACCTGCCGCAGAATAGTCCGGCAATGTTCCTGGAAAATCAGGCCGGCTGAAGTGAGGGAGATTCGCTTGCCGTGACGCTGAAAAAGCATGGCACGCAAGGCCGTCTCCAAGTCACGCATCTGTTGAGAGACAGCAGGTTGCGAAATTCCGAGGCGCTTCGCGGCACGGCTAAAGCTTCCAGCATCTGCAACTTCAAGAAAATAGCGTAACTGGCGAATCTCATATGGTTCTTGCATCACAAGCGAGGCCACCCATACGCGGACCTATCTCTCAAACGCATGACAAAATAATTACAAAAACTGCTTCCATAAGTTTCTCTTATTGATGTATTACTAGAAATCACCTTGCCAACTATCCTATGAAACCTTCGAAAATCTCTGCTCGCCTCATCTTGATGACGGCGTTTTTCCTCGCACCGGCCTTCTCCCTTTTCGCCGGTGAAACTGTCGTTAAGAAGCAGGAAACGGTTCAAACCGAGACCAAAAAATCCGACTTCAAGCGTCCCATCTACAATACGGTGTCGCGGTGGAAAGAAGATTGGTCTGGCTTGCGCGGTCGCGATCGCAATCTGACCGGCGATCCATTCGATCCGATCAAATTCATCCCGCTCAACAACGACGGCTCCATCTGGCTGAGCATTGGGGGCGGCCTCCGCGGACGATTCGAACATTTCTCGAATTTCTCTTTCGCAGGAGGACTCGATGCATCCTACTTCCTCTACCACTTCCTGCTGCACGGCGATCTGCACATTACGCAGTTTGTGCGTGTTTTCGTGGAAGGAATTGATGCGGAAAGCACCAACCGTTACCTGCCTGGTGGCCTGCGCAACTCGGATGTAAACGCATTCGACCTCAATCAGGGTTTTCTCGATATTAATATTCCGTTTGATAGCGGGTCTCTTACTTTCCGCGGCGGCCGACAGGGCCTGACCTTTGGTAAACAACGCCTGGTCAGCCCGCTGCCCTGGGGCAACGCCTATCGGCACTGGGACGGTTTCTCGGCGATCCTCGATACCCATGGCTGGAATGCCCAGGCCTTCGGGACCCAGTTCGTTCCGGTCGATAAATACAATTTCGACGAGCCGGACGCGCAAACCAAGTTTTACGGCCTCTACGTCACTCACGGCAAGCCGGTCGACCCGATCGGTGTGGACATTTACTTTCTCGGACTGGATCGAAATGATCCTATCTCCTTCAACGGCACGACTGGTGAGGAGGAACGCTATACCATCGGCGGAAGGGTTTTCGGCAAACTGCACGACTTCGATTACGACGTGGAAAGCGCCTACCAATTTGGACAGGTGGGCGCGGGCGACGTGAGCGCCTGGATGCTTGCTTCCGAAGGTGGCTACACCTTCAAGCCGGTGCCCTTGGTGCCACGCCTGTGGCTCGGCTTCGATTACGCAAGTGGCGATGATTCGCCCGGGGGCGATGTGGGAACCTTCAACCAACTCTTCCCGCTCGGTCACGCCTACTTTGGTTACATCGATCTCATCGGCCGCCAGAACATCGTCGATCTGCATCCTGGGGCCTCGATCAAAGCCGCCGGCGACAAGCTCACGTTGAAAGCGGAGGGCCATTTCTTCTGGCGCGCAGAAGCAGCCGATGCACTCTATAACGCAGGAGGCGCCGTGGTGCGAAAAGGTGCTCCCGGCACTTCCAAGCAGGTTGGTTCGGAAGCGGATTTTGTGGCCAACTATAAGTTTAACCAGCACCTCGATATGGAAGTCGGTTACAGTCATTTCTTCCCCGGCGACTTCATCAGACAGACCGGGCCGGACCAGGATATCGACTTCTTCTATTTCCAGACGCAGTTCTACTTCTAGGAAGGCTTAGAAAACGACCTAATGAAAAACGCTCGTCGCCGGTCACTACCTTTGGCGAACGTTTGCACCTCCGAATCCACCGGGGCCCATAAAACGTTGGGCGCTCTTCATACGACCGGCGATCACGTATCCGCTCGCCGACTCATTTGCAGATGTTCCAAAACAAAAAAACGATAGGAAAACCAAATCATGAATGCGAATAAACTGATCACCGCCGGAGCGGTCGCGCTCCTTCTATGCGCCGGCTGTAGCAAAAAGGACACCACCGTCGCCAAGAAGGAATCCACCAAAGTCCGGGTCGGTTACATCGGCCTTACCTGTGAAGCCTCCATCTTCGCCGCGGTCGAGAACGGCTACTTCAAAGAGGAAGGCCTCGATGTCGAGCTGGTCAAGTGCGACTGGAAAATCTACAATGATACTCTCGCTCTCGGTGGCTACGACATCACTCAGCATCTCGTGATGTATTTCCTCAAGCCGATCGAACAGGGCCTCGACGTGAAATTCACGGGCGGCATCCACACGGGCTGCCTGCGTGTGCAGGCCGCGGCCAAGAGCAACATCACCAGCGTCGAGCAACTCCGCGGCAAACGCATCGGCGTGCCGGGCATGGGGACGCCGCCGTTTGTCTATACCAACCGCGTGCTCAAGCGCCATGGCATCGACGGGAGCAAGGAGATTGAGTGGAAAGTATTTCCGGTCGGCGAGCTCGGCCTCGCCATCGATAAAGGAGAAGTCGACGCCGTAGCTGATTCCGAGCCGATCGGCACCATGCTGCTGACCAGCGGTAAAGTGCGGAATGTGGCCGACCAAGCCGTGGATGAAGGTTACAAAGATGAGTACTGCTGCGAGGTCATCGCCAACGGAAAATGGCTGGCCGCCAATCCCAAGGCCGCCGCAGGTGCCACTCGCGCTCTGCTCAAAGGAGCCAAGTATGTCCACGCCAATCCGATGGCTGCAGCGCAAATGTCGATCGATAAAAAGTACCTCGCCTCGAACCCACAAATGAACGCGGCTGCTCTCTCCAAGCTCGGCTACATTCCAAGCGTTTCGCGCGCGGAAACCTCGGTGGCGACTGCCGCCAAGGAAATGATCGCTGCGGGCATGCTCGCCCCGAACACGAACGTCGATCAACTCACCAAACGCGCTTTCGCCCATCTCGATGGCGTGAGCGACGAATGGATCGACAAGACCGAAGTTAAGAAGGTCGCCGGCGGCCAGGTCGTGCCCGGAAAGGACGACGCCAAGATAGCCCAGGCCAGCCTGGACGCAGGTCCGAAATCCTGCTGCGCCATGCCGATCTCGAACTGATCGGAAGGCTGCCAATCCCGGGCTCGTTAGGCAAGACGGTTTGCTTAACGAGCCCGTTGGCGTTTCGGCGTTCTACGGAGCGGCCTATTTGCCGGGACGGGCGACGCGCCCGAATTCTAGAGGTTCGCTGAACCGGTCAGCGCTCAAGGCTCGCGACTCGGAGATTGCGGGAAGCAGTGGGCGCGATAGACTGCGCCCGTAACCGGAAAGCGGCGCCGCCGCGCTCTCCGGAACGCGCACCTGCCAGGGTGGCGAAATTGGCAGACGCGCCAGACTTAGGATCTGGTGGAGCAATCCGTAGGGGTTCAAGTCCCCTCCCTGGTACCTCGTTTCATGAAAAAAGAGCACCTCGAGATCGAGCGGAAATTTCTGATCGAGAAATTGCCTCGGACCCTCGAGCGTTATCCGCACAAGAAAATCGCGCAAGGTTACCTGGTGGTCGAGCGCGAAAAGGGTCACGTGCGACTGCGCCGGGCGGGTCGCACCTGTACGCTCACCTTCAAAAGGGGCCCCGCGAGCGCGCGGGAAGAACGCGAAATCCGTCTCACGGCGGCGCAATTTGCCGTGCTCTGGCCCGCCACGGCCGGCTCTCGCCTAACGAAAACTCGCTACTACGTTCCGTGGAAGAAACTCACCGTCGAGATCGACATCTACAGCGGTTCCAATGACGGCCTGATTGTGGCGGAAGTGGAGTTTCCCGACGTCGAGACCTGCCATTCATTTCGACCGCCAGACTGGCTGGGCGACGAAGTAACCGGGGCCAATCGTTACAGCAATGTAAAATTAGCGTGCGATTAGCTTTTGCAGCGATTCGCAAATTGTCACACGCCTTTCTTTAGGCATAAGCTGCTATTTCCCGCGCATGACCCATTCGCCCAACAAAAAGATTTTGATCGTCGAGGATGAACCGGACGTGGTCGATCTGATTGCCCTGCAATTGCGCAAAGCGGGCGGTTTTACGGTCCTGATCGCGGGCGATGGGGCGGAAGGATTGAAGAAAGCGCGTTCCGATGCGCCTGCTCTGATCGTGCTGGATCTCATGCTGCCACGGATGCCCGGACTCGAAGTTTGCAAGGTACTCAAGACCGATTCGCTCACTTCCCACATCCCGATCATCATGCTTACGGCCAAGGCCGAAGAGGTCGACCGGATCGTCGGATTGGAAATCGGCGCCGACGACTACGTGACCAAGCCTTTCAGCCCGCGCGAAATGCTCCTGCGGATTCGAGCTATTCTGCGTCGCGGGCCCGGCGGACCGTCCGAAGAAAAATTAACGCGCGGCCTGATCACTATCGACTCGGCGCGGCATCTCGTCTTGGTGGGTGGCAAGCCGATCGTTCTCACCGCGGTCGAATTCAAGCTCCTCAGCATGCTGATGCAACGCCCCGGCCGGGTGCAGGCGCGCGATCGGCTGCTGAACGAAGTCTGGGGCTACGAAAGCGCAATCGATACCCGCACGGTGGACACGCACGTCCGCAGACTGCGCGAGAAACTTGGCAAAGCCGCCACCGCGATCGAAACCGTGCGCGGGTTTGGTTATCGCCTGCGCGAATAGTGCGACTGATGGCCTGGATCGCTTTCGGGCTCGCGATCGCCGCCCTGGCCTACAGCTGGTGGTGGTTTTGGCGCAACTGGATTGCCCCTTGCCGTGAACTGGAATTTCTCGTCAACGAGCTTAACGAAGCCCGCGTCCCACGCACTTTTCTGATCGGCGGCGGCGTCCGCGGAATCGCGCTCGCGCTCGAACAACTCGCTACGCGCGAAGGAGCGCTGCGGGCCCGCGTGCAGGAAGGAGAATTCGGGGTCCAGGCGATCGTCGGCGCGTTGGCCGATGGACTGGTGGTGGCCGACAGCGAACGACGTATTCGGCTGATGAATAATGCTTTCCGGGAAATGTTCGAGCTGGGGGCGCGGGAAGTCGATGGGACTCTACTTGAGAGCGTGCGCGATGCTGCGGTGGAACGCTTGCTGGGCCGGGCGCTCCAGAGTGGCGAGATGCAGCGCACGATGATTAATCTGCAGCGCCCGGCCGACACCGAACGCCATCTCGAAGTCGTGGCCGAGCCGATCAAGGATGCGCCGGGCAAGGTGAGTGGAGCGGTCGTTTTATTTCGGGACATCACGGAGCTGCGGCGGACGGAAATCATGCGGCGCGACTTTGTGGCAAACGTCTCGCACGAGCTACGCACGCCGCTTTCCATCCTGCGCGGCTATCTCGAGACGTTGCTCGAGAATCCAAAACAACCGCCGGCCGAGCTCCTCCGCATTTTCGAGGTTATGGAACGACATTCCAATCGCCTCAATCTCCTAGTCGATGATGTCCTGAGTCTGGCCCGCCTGGAAGGTCCGGGAGTCGCCCTCGATATCACGACCATTAAGCCCGCTGTTTTCCTGCGCGGCATCATGCGCGACTGGGACAGGAAATTTTCGGCCAAGGAACTGCAAACCAGCCTCGATGTGCCTGATGACCTTCCATTATTCTGGGCTGATGAAGCGCGCTTGCAGGAGGTGATCTACAACCTGCTCGACAATGCGGTGAAATATTCGCGGATAGGCGGCGAGGTCAGGGTGAGCGCGACGAAGAATGCGGACCGACTTACCTTCAGCGTGTCAGATAATGGACCCGGCATTCCAGCACGGGACGTATCGCGAGTCTTTGAGCGTTTTTATCGCGCGGATAAAGCGCGTCATCGCGAGCTTGGCGGCACCGGTCTCGGCCTTTCCATCGTCAAGCATATCGCGCAATTGCACGGAGGCACGGTCGAGGCAGAAAGCGAGCCCGACCGGAGGACCATTGTGTGGGTTCATCTGCCCATAGCAGCCACGCAAACGTAACATAAAATGTTTTGATCCTCGCGGCCCAGATCAGGATTATCCAAATGTGGAAATCGCTGCGACGCCCATTTCGAATCTCAAGAAATCCGAGGAACAACGCCACCGCAGCCGACGCCTGACCGAGCAGGTCATTCGGTATTTCTTTGGCGGGAACGCTATCGTCGCAGTCGTTGTCCTCGCCCTCATCACCATTTTTCTCTTCCGGGAAGGCATCGGATTTGTCGGCGAAAATTTGCGCAACCTCCGCCTCTACCGCAGCGCGGGCTTGGAATATGTCGATATCATTCGTTCCCAAGCCGGGCAGCACTCGACGCTCACCCGGTCTCTCAATCAAATTCGGTTGAAGGAATTCAGCGGGCAGTTGGCGCGGGGACGTTCTAACAACCAAGCCCAGGCGGCGCTCGCGCCCTTCGACCGCTTCGCGTCTGCCTTCAGCGATGCGGGCGAGGAGCTCAACGGCCTCGTGTCGGATTTGAATGACGATGCGATGGGTTTAAAAGAAGCGCTTGCCCGGCGCGAAGAAGCGATCGCCGAGCGGGACCGGCTCACCCGCGCCGGTGACGCGGCCGCGGCGGCGAAGATCGTCATTCCGGTCGTTGATCCGAGCGCGACAGTGACGCGACTGCGAGCGAGCGCACCGACTTTCCGGCAGACGAGTTCGACCCTGGCGATAAACCTTTCCGGTTTACTCAATTCTCCTCCTGCTCCGACCAACTCGGCGGCGAAGAGACTTTTCAACCAATGGAAAGAGCAGGTGCGCGACTTCGTTGCTACTTTGCCCAACGCCTCCCAGGAACTGGCGAATTGGGATCCCGCTCGCCCGGTTCCGTGGTATCGCGGCATCGCCGCCTTCCTCTTCGGGCACGACTGGATAACCGCCAGCTTCTGGCAGGATTGGTACGGCATCCGGCCCTTGCTGGTCGGGTCGATCATGGTCTCGGCCGTCGCTCTTTTTTTCGCGGTGCCGTTCGGCGTCGCCGCCGCAATCTATGTAAGCGAAATCGCTTCGCGCAGCGAGAAGCGCCTGATCAAGCCCTACATCGAATTTATCTCGGCCATTCCTTCAGTCGTGCTTGGATTTTTCGGCATCGCGGTGGTGGGCGAGGCGATTCGTGCGGCTTCGCACTGGCATTGGCTGAGCTGGGTCTCTTTTTTCCCGATCAGTGAACGACTCAACGTTTTTACTGCTGGGCTCTTGCTCGCGCTCATGGCGATCCCTACCATTTTTACGCTCTCTGAAGACGCGCTGCGGAACGTGCCGCGCGGCTTCAAAGAAGCCTCCTACGCACTAGGTGCAAATCGACTCCAGACTATCGGGCGCGTCCTCGTGCCGGCTTCACTTTCTGGAATCATCTCCGCCATTCTGCTCGGTTTCGGGCGAGTGATCGGCGAGACGATGGTCGTCCTGCTTTGCGCGGGTAACCGGATCGAGATTCCAGATTTCAGCCAGGGTCTTGGCGCGTTCTTCCAACCCGTCCACACCATGACCGGCATCATCGCGCAGGAAATGGGCGAGGTGGTGCGCGGGAGCATTCATTACCGCGCACTTTTCATGGTGGGCCTCGTGCTTTTCACCATCACGCTCGTGATCAACTATGCCGCGCAAAAAATCGTGCAGCGCTACCGGATGAGCATCGGCTAATGAACAATTCCGATTCGACGAGCATGGACGAAGCCACCCTGGCTGCTTCCGGCTTTAGTCTGGCTGCGAAGCTAGACAACCGCGGCGGGCCGTCCGCTCGTCGTATGCACTCGCGTTGGACGGAAAAGATCGCCTTCTGGCTTTTCCGCATCGCGACCTACTGCATCATCGCGGCGACGAGTTACATCTTTCTCGATATCGGCATCAAAGGAGCGCGGACCGTCTTCACTACGACTCCGCCATTTGTGAACGTGCCTTTCCTGACGGAGAAGCCGGAGACGCTTTACTTCTTCGATTTCGAGGGGAAGAAAATGACGCTGGGCGATCACAATTTTCGCGCTTGGAAAGCGAAGCATCCCGGCGCTGACGTGCAGCCCTCGACCGTGGCGTATTCGGCAGGCGGCATCTGGCCCTGCATCGTGGGCACGGCGTTGCTCGTCATTGGCTCGATGGTGGTCGCGCTGGTCATCGGGATCAGCAGCGCGATTTACCTGAGCGAATACAGCCGCAACAGTCGTCTCATCGGGATCATCCGCATCGCCATCCTCAATCTGGCGGGAGTGCCATCGATTGTGTTCGGGCTTTTCGGGTTTGGGCTCTTCGTGATTTTTTTCCATTGGAATGTGTCGCTCCTGGCCGGCTGGTTTACCCTCGGGCTGATGGTTTTGCCGGCGATCATCACGGCGAGCGAAGAGGCCTTGCGTGCGGTCCCGCAGGGTTTGCGGGAAGGCTCGCTCGCCCTCGGAGCCACGAAGTGGCAAACCATTCGTAAAAACGTGCTGCCTTACGCGCTGCCGGGCATCCTGACCGCTTCCATCCTCGGCATCGCGCGGGTCGCCGGTGAGACAGCGCCGATCATGTTCACAGCTGCGTATGCACTGCGCGATGAAATGCCGTGGCAGGTGCAACACTGGACCGATTTCTTTTTCCAAGGCGTGATGGCGTTGCCTTATCACATCTACGTCGTCAGCTCGAAAATTCCGCAGAACGAATACACCGAGCGTGTGCAGTATGGCGCGGCCTTTGTTTTTCTCGTCCTCGTCATGCTCATTGCTTTAACCTCAGTCATCCTGCGCGAGCGCAGCCGGAACCGCCTCTCATGGTAGACACGATTGATATGCCCGAAGCCACCTCTACTTCCGCCGCCAGTCGCAGCGAACCGGCCGCACCTTCGCCTACCGAAGAGAAACCGATGATCGACGTGCGCGACGTCACTTTTGCCTACGGCAATCATGAGGTGCTGCACGACGTCAGCCTGCAAATCCCAGCCCGCGCGGTTACGGCCTTTATTGGTCCGTCCGGCTGCGGCAAGACAACACTGCTGCGTTGTTTTAACCGGATGAACGACCTGGTCGATGGTTCGCGTATCATGAGGGGCTCAATCGTGATCGCAGGCCGCGACATCAATGCGCCATTTGTCGATGTAGTCGATCTGCGCCGGCGCATCGGGATGGTCTTCCAGAAATCGAATCCGTTTCCAAAATCGATTTACGAAAATATCGCCTATGGACTGCGCATCGCGGGCGTGAAGCAGAAATCCGAGATCAACGAAGCGGTCGAGAAGAGTCTGCGCGCCTCCGCGCTCTGGGACGAAGTGAAAGATCGGCTCGATAAAAACGCCCTCGGTCTTTCCGGCGGCCAGCAGCAGCGCCTCTGCATTGCGCGCGCTCTCGCCGTGGAACCGGAAATCATCCTCATGGATGAGCCCTGCTCGGCGCTCGACCCGATCGCCACGGCGAAAGTCGAAGAGCTAATCCGCCTGCTGAAAACCAAATACACGATCGTGATCGTGAACCACAACATGCAGCAGGCCGGCCGGTGCTCCGATTTCACCGCCTTCTTTTACCTCGGAAAACTGATTGAGTTTGGCGCCACCCCGAAAATATTTTCACAGCCAACCCAACGGCAGACGGAAGATTACATCACAGGCCGGTTCGGTTGAGAATGATTAATAATGATCTCAAAACATATTCTCGGCACCTTCGATGAAGCGCTCAGCACGTTGCGCAATAACGTTCTGATGATGGCCAGCCTGACCGAGCGCAGCCTCGACAGCGCGCTCAATGGTCTCATGCAACGCGACGACGATCTCTGCGCGACTTCCATCGCGGATGATGAGGAGATCGATCAATTAGAGAAGCAGGTCGACAAGGACGGCATCGATTTGCTGCTCCGCTTTCAGCCGGTCGCGTCCGATCTGCGTCGCGTTGTTTCGGCGATGAAACTTTGTTCTAACCTCGAGCGTATGGCCGACCAGGCCGTCAACATCGCGCGGAAAGCGCGCAAGCTCAACCGCCACCCGGCTTTACCCGAACTCGATTTGATCGGCCCCATGCGCGAGCATGCGATGAAAATGTTCAGGGACAGCGTGGATGCCTTCGTGCACGAAAATGTCGAGCTGGCACGAGGACTGAAGGCACGCGATAAGGCGCTTGATGAGATGAATTCCAACGCTAGCCGGCGTTTCATCGAACGGATGGCGCAGGATCCCGAGCAGTTGCGTGGTTATCTCAATCTCATGTTCATCGCGCGACATCTCGAGCGGGTGGGGGATCATGCGACCAATATCGCGGAGGACGCCGTCTATGCGGCGGCGGCCGAGGACATCCGACACCAGCATTTTGCCGTGACCGATCGTTAGGTAAAAGCGCATCCGGATTCTTTGGGCTTGGCGAGGGGTGGGAATTGCGGTACGGCAATCGCATCACCTTTTGCCGGATTGCTGCCCATGTTTTCGATCAAAAAACTGCTTGGCCACGACGAGAAATTTTTCAACCTGCTGGAATCCAGCGCAGAACAGGCCGACCAGAGCGTGCACCATCTCGTCGCGCTCCTGGCCAAGCTCGAGCGAAAGGAATCTCCCGAAAGCCTCGAGGAATTTGTCTCCAGTCGGCGCAAGGATAAAGAAATCACCCAGGAGCTGACCGAGCAGCTCTGCACGACCTTCATCACTCCGTTCGAGCGCGAAGACATCCAGTCGCTCGCTACAGCGCTCTATAAGATTCCAAAGACGGTGGCAAAGATTGGCGAACGCATTCTGATCTGCCCGGACGATCTGCACGGCCACAATTTCGCAATTCATCTCGAATTGCTCGACCAAGCCGCCGAAGCCGTTGTCGCAATGGTGAAAGAGCTGCGCCACGGCACCGACTCCGCCACCGCGCGTGAGAAAAACGACCGCCTGCAATCGATCGAAGGCAAAGCGGACAAGCTGGAGCTCGACCTCCTGCGCGATCTCTACCACGGCAGCTACGAGGCCCGGCAGATTATCTTCCTGCGCGACCTCTACGAGCTTTTGGAAAAGGTCATCGATCGCTGTCGCGACGCGGGCAACATCATTCTCCAGATCGTCCTCAAGTATTCCTGAAAGGCGCCTGGCGCCGGCTCGCATGATTCTGTTTATCCTCGTCGTCATCGCGGCGATCGCCTTTGAGTACATCAACGGTTTTCACGACGCGGCCAACGCTATCGCCACCGTTGTCTCAACCAAGGTGATGACGCCGCGCCAAGCGATCGCGATGGCCGCTTTCTTTAACCTCACTGGCGCTCTCACCGGCACGGCGGTCGCTTCCACGATCGGGAAAGGGATCGTCGATCTCCATGTCGTCACCATGCCTACGATCCTGTGCGCATTGATCGGCGCGATCGTCTGGAACCTGATTACCTGGATGCTCGGCCTGCCTTCAAGCTCGAGTCACGCCTTGATTGGCGGCCTCTGTGGTGCGGCCATCGCCTCGGCCAAGGGAGATTGGTCCGTTCTGAAATGGCAGACCGGCCTCATGCCAAAAGTCGTCGTGCCGATGCTCACTTCGCCCGTGATCGGCTTCCTGCTCGGCGGCCTGCTCATGGTCCTCCTGCTCATCACCCTGCGCTCCTACACGCCACATCTGGTTCAATCCATCTTTGGCAAATTGCAGCTCGGGAGCGCCGCGTGGATGGCCCACAGCCATGGCACGAACGACGCCCAGAAGACCATGGGCATCATCGCGCTGGCACTCTACACCGGCACGACCAACGGCAAATTCGCGAATCTGCCACCCTTCCTGAGTTTCCTTCATACCCCGGAATTCAAAGTCAGCACCTGGGTGGTCGTCCTCTGCGCGACCACCATGGCGGCCGGGACCGCTGCCGGGGGCTGGCGCATTATTCGCACGTTAGGCCACAAGATGGTGAAACTTCAGCCGGTCCACGGTTTTGCGGCCGAGACCAGCGCCGCCATTATCATCCAGGTCGCCAGCTCCTGGGGCATTCCGCTTTCCACCACCCACGTCATCTCCACCTCGATCATGGGCGTGGGCGCGGTCAAACGCTTCAGCGGCGTCAAGTGGACCGTTGTGAAGCGGATCGTCTGGGCGTGGGTCTTCACCCTGCCCGCGACCGGTCTCATCGGCTACATCCTGGCTCGCGCCGCGCTCGCCTTTTAAGCACAGAGCGCCGATCGTGGCGCATGCGCCTTTATTTCTTGCGACATGGTGAGGCCGATTGGCCGGAATGGGAGGGTGACGACGACGATCGTCCTCTCACGAAGTCCGGTCGCAAAGAGATGCGCCAAGTGGGCGAATTACTCGCCCGACTCAAAACCAAAATCGATGTCGTCCTGACCAGCCCGCTCCCGCGCGCCTGCCAGACCGCCGACATCGCAGCCGAGCATCTTAAGGTGCGAGTGCACGAGGAAAGCTTGCTTGCGCCCGGCTTCAGCTTCGCGAATTTGGCCACCATCCGGCGCAAATATCCTCAGCAAGTCCTTATGCTAGTAGGCCATGAGCCTGATTTCTCGGCGGTGGCCGCGGCCCTCACGGGTGGCGAGCTGAAGTTTGCCAAGGCTGGCGTCGCCCTATTCGAACTGGCCGGCCGCAAGGGAAAACTGCTCTGGCTTTTCCCGCCGAAAATAGTGAAAAATTAGATTTCCCGTCGCGATCCTTTAATAGAGTTGACGGTCAAGGGCAGCTTCCCTATGACCCGGGCCATGTCGCGATTCCAAACTGTTCGTTGGGCACTCTGCGGTCTCTTCATTTTTTCCCTCAGCGCCTCGTTCTTGAGCGCAGATTCAACCGAATCTGCAGCCGCAAGATTGGAGAAACTGGAGAGAGCGGTGCGTCAGCTCGAGGAGCGCAATCAAGAACTGGAAGGCGAAGTGCGGCAGCTCAAGCAGCGCGATCCTTTCGCCCAAACCCTTCCCTCAAAACAAAAAAACGTTACGCCCGGCAATGATAACAAAGCGGTATTTTCCGCGCCGACTCCGCCGCCGATCAACGTCCACCCCGGAGGCTCCGAGTACAAGTTGACTCTTGGAGGGTACATCCAGGCTAACTTTGAGGGCGGCGATGTCTCCGCTTTCGAAGGACGTTTCGGCGCCACCGCGTTGAAGGACCGCTTCCGCCTTCGCCGCGCTCGGATCAGCCTGACGGGAGACTTTGCGGAGCAATTTGATTTTAAGGTCGAGGGCGACTTCGAGCAGAGCGACGGCGCGATCACTGCGTTGAAGTCAATCAACCCCACGACGGGAGCCACTACGACCGTGAGTAACTCCAGCCGAGTCGAGTTCTCGGGAACAGACATCTTCATTAACTGGCACGGAATCCCAGAAGCCAATATCAAGGTCGGTCAATACAAAGCGCCCTTCAGTCTTGAGACACTGACACCGGACAGTCTCATCTATACGATCGAGCGTAGTCTGCCGACCGGGGCGATCTCACCCGAGCGGCAGGTCGGCGTCATGATCTGGGGCAAGCCGCTCACCAACGTCGCTCCGGAAGCGAAGGAGTTTGTGACTTATTACGGCGGCGTCTTTAACGGCAACGGCCGAAACGTCAATAACAATAACAATAACGAGTTTATGTATGTCGGTCGCCTTGAGTTGCTCCCCTTTAAGGGCCATCTCATGGGCGTCGAATCACAGTTGAGACTTGGGGCCGACTATTTCCACGCGCGCGATGAGGCTGGGACCAACATTTCACCGGCCTTGAACCTGAAGGTCAATTCCGACGGGTCCCTCAGTTCTTTCACTCTCACCAGTGCCGACGAGCGCGATGCCTTTAGCTTCGACGCCGCGCTGAAGGTCGGACCTTTTGAGCTCATCGGCGAATACTTTGAGGAGCACGTTAACGGCCGCGCCGTGGGCGACATCGCAGCCATACCTGACTTCATTGCTACCGGCTGGTATCTCCAAGGAAGCTACTTCGTCATCCCCAAGAAACTGCAGGCAGTCATCAAGTTTGAGCACCTTAGCCCCGGGCAGATTGCCAATGACGGCATTCAGTCCATCATTGGCGGCCTTAACTACTACATCCACGGCGATAACGTCAAAGTCATGGCCGACTATATCCACACCTGGTCCGATTTTCGGGAAGCCCACCCCGAATTTGGTGATGATCAATTCGACGAGATTATTCTCCGCCTCCAGGTCGTCTTCTAGGTTGGATGACCGGGCATGATTCCTGCCCTGCTTTTCCCCGTCGCGGCACTTGCGTGGTCCAGACCGTCATCTGGACGACGCACACCTTAGCCGGTGCGATGAGATTATGCCTCGCGGATCTGACACGAGCTACCCGCCGCCACGTGTCTGTATATCCAGACGGTCGAGGGCGAATCCCTTCCGCTACCTAGTCTCCGTCGGAAAAGCGAACGCCCCAGTTCTCGCCAGACCTGGGGCGTCGCTGCACCATCACCAATGTGACCGCTGAAACTATTGCGCGTTGTTTTTTTTGCCGGACCGCTGGGTCATAACCTCGTAGAGGTTATTTTCACCATGCTGCTCGGTGAAAAACAGATGGCCGGTCCGCGGATTCGGCAGGCGCGTGCCGACCAGGCCGGCCTCGCTGCTGTCACCGTCCGAGAAATGTAGCCCGGTCGGCTCGTTATCCTCATCGGTCGCCATCCGATCCTGCCCCAGAGCCACGAAGCGCTCGGGATGACTCGCGTTGTTCACGTCATACGCCCAAATGGAATCGAGCTTGTCGAGCTGGTCATGCAAGGTATCGCCGCGGTCTTCGGCAGCAAGCAGCGTCGTGCCGCTGGCAAAGGTCAGGTTATCGAAACTCGAATGATCCGCGTCGCAAAGAACGATGATACCAATGCGGCCGCTTTCTCCACTGCCGTTAAAGCTCACTCGGAAGATACCGCCCCAAGCGCCGCGCGCGGCGAGCTCAGGGTCATTTCCAGCGTTAGCATCGGTGTCGCCAGTGATATCGAAGTAGAACGTGCGGAAACCGGAGCCAGGTTGGAATTGCGCATTCTCAGGCCGCTTGAACGGAGTCGCGCCGGCGGCTTTGGCCGCGGCATTGGCGTCAAATGCCTCAGTGCCATCGACGGCGGTGTCATGCACAGTCACCCAGCTCACTGGGTAGGTGGTTCCGACCGTGTGTAGCCTCAACTGGTTAGTGGAAAGCGTATCACCTTCCGGGTGGAAGATGACCGGCTCTCCGCCGATCCTGACTTGTAACGCCTGCAGCTTGCCTTGGGTCAGGTCCGCCTGGTTGGCCGGCACAAAGCGATACACAAACGAGTTAGGATTCTTAGCAAAGCCAAACAACGCGCCGCCCGCATCTTCTACAATGAGGAGATTACCTTGATTGTCGGGGTGAATCCCTTCGTAGCCACCTTGACCCATGCTCCCGTAAAGGAGGCGCAGCCCGCTGTTGGTCGCTTCATCATAATCGCCCGAAAGCTCGATCACGCCACCGGTAGTACCTCGCTCTTGGGTGAAAAGCAGCGTTTTCGAAAAAGGATCCCAGCACGATCCATCGATGCTGTTGAAATGGGTCAAACCGTCCTCACCAGGAGGAGTGAGCAGAGTCACGCGATGATCGGGATTTGAGACATCCAGATTGATGCGAGTGACATAGGCCAGGTCACTGCTGTTCTCATGGCCTTGGAAGAGGAAGTGGCGCCCATAATCATAACCTTCGGTCGGGCCGCCAGGATTGTGATCGAGCACCAGATAGGTGTTCTCGTCTGGCTCCGTGCGGGTCACCCCGTCAGCGAGGTAACCGAAACGGAGGATTGGATCGGCCGGATTCTCCAGCAGATCGAGACCCTGCTCTTGCAGGTCGAGAGAGAAGCCGGGTGAAATGATGGTATCCGTCACAACAACCGGATTTGCATCCGGCACGCCTGTCACTGGGTGTCCAAGGACCGTGATAGGACCGGCCCACACCGGCGTGGCCAGCGCGGCGCCAGCCACTACAGCCGCAAGTGCTGCTTTTCTGGGAAAACTGAAGAAGGCTACATTAATCATACGTTGAGGATTTTCTTTTTGATTGTCTGGTTCTTTTGGTTTAATCGCGGCGGGAATGCCGCTTTGCAGGAATCATGGAGCCCGTTTGTGACGCAGGGGTGGAGAGCCGGTGACAATTCTGTGAAATCAAATCCCGGACGGAAACAGGCGTCCGAAGCGAGGGCTGAGAGCCACGGCAATAAACAAACGGCCCGTCAGGATTTCTCCTGACGGGCTGCTCAAACCTAACTACTTGAAGTTACTTTACGGGCACAAAGCCCACTTGGAGGACAATCTTTTGTCCAGCAGGGCTGAGTGTGAAGTCGACAAATTGCTTCGCTACGCCGGTTGCCTCACCATTTGTGTAATAAAATGTCGGCCGAGCATACGGATAGCTCTTGGCCTGCACGCTTTTCACCGAGGGAAGCGCACCGTCGATCGACGCGATCTTGATTCCGCCCGCTTTGGTGTAGGCGAGACCGACATAACCGACTCCATTTGGATTCTTACCGACTTCCGAGGCGATCTGCTCGTTACCCGCCATCTTCTGACCGCTCGGCGCATAGTCACGCTTCTTCATGGCCAATTCCTTGAACTCGGAATAGGTGCCTGAAGAGGTGTTACGCGTATAGAGCGAGATAGGGCCAGGATTTCCGCCCACTGCGCTCCAGTCAGTCACATCGCCGGTGAAGATCTGCTCCACCTGCTTCTTGGTCAGTCCTTTGATCGGGTTAGCGGAATTGACAATGACCGCGATGCCGTCATGGGCGACAATGGTCGGGCTCATGTTCACTCCTTCACCGGAAGCCGCGCCGATTTCGGATGGCTTGGCGCGCCGGCTGGCCATACCAATCTGCGCCGTGCCGTCGATAATGGCAGCGATGCCGGTGGTGGAGCCTTCCGCCGCGATGTCAAAGGTGGTGCCTGGATTCTTAGCTTTGAATGATTCGGCCAACTGAGGCACTAATTTGGCTCCAAGGGTATCGGAGCCTTTGATAACTAACCGATCGGCGTGTGCCGCCGAAGTGATGACCGCGAGGCCTAGAGTGATAAGTAGGATTCTGGTTTTCATAGAATGGTTGTTAGGTTAATTGCACCTTAAAACTTCACACTTAAGTCCGTTTGGAAGATGCTGTATTTGCGTAATGGATTAAGGCTGAATGCGTCGCCCACGCCGCCGGTCCCGAGGCTGCGATCAGCCTGTCGTCCATAACCGTAGGTTAGGTTAAAGAAGACGGCATCGTTCAAGGCATAGCCGGCCTGGGCCACGAAGCCCTCCATGTTGACCCGGCTATCGAAAATATCGGAGTCGACCAGGTTGGGATCCAGCGCAAACTGATCAACGTGCTGGTAGAAGGCGGAGAGCTGCCAATCACGCTTGGCCTTGAGTTTGCCGGCACCAATTCCGATTTGATAAGCATAACGCTGATTTCCTTTATCTGGGTGCCCAGCCGCGGCGGCGCGTTCGTCGCCGTCAAAGTTAACCGCAAAGTCACCAAAGACCCGCATCGGGAGTTCACCAAACTTCCAGCCGAATTCGACCGGCATATCAAAGACAAGCAAGCTGTTCACGCCAGTTTGGTTAGTCGTGACGGTCGTGACAGCGCCGGTGACTGGATCAATTACCTGGAATGTGGGATCACCCACGAAGTGAGTGGCGAATGTGTCGCCAGTACCAGTATAATTATAGAGAGTCGGAGCGAGTTGGAGATAAATGCTCTTGGTGAAGTTAATCTTTGCGCCGATCTGCCAGCCGAGGAGGAAGGCGTCCCGATTCGGTACGTTGCTGGGGGCAGGACCGACTGGGTTTTCCGGGTTGCTGTCGTCGTAAACGAATTGACCGAAGTTCGCGAAGATATCGACCGTCATCGGGTCGGAGGGAGTGCTCTGCGAGGTGGACACCACCGGCTTCCCATCCTTGCCGTAGGACTCCACTCCGGCCGAAGAATGACCGCCGCCGAAGGAGAAGGTGTGTTTCCATTGTTCCGCCAAACCCTCTGGGTTGATGTCGCCATCCCAGGTCATCGACGTAGTGATGAAGGGATTTTGCATTTTGCCAACGGTCAAAGTGAGGTCACGCACGCCTTTGTAACCAAAATAGGCCTGCCCTACGCTGATCCGGTCGCTGTCCTTCGAGAAGGGACCGTTGACCCCGCTGTCATCACCGAAGGTGATGTTGGTAGAGCGAGGATTGGTGCTCGTCTCAAGCCGCAGACCAAAAAACCAATCGTCGACCAACGTGCCGCGGAGACCGAGGCGCAGCCGATAGCGAAAACGGTTGCGCTGGGTGTTATCTCCCGGAGTTGAAATCGTATCGGGGGCGCCAGCTTCAGCGGTCCGAATCTCGTAACGCATCCGTGCGTCGCCGTAAATCTCGATCTCCGTCAGCGGAGTGGATAGTTTTATCTTTCCGGCTGAGGTCGAGGCGCTTTCCCGAGTGAGGTCGGCTCGTACTTCTTCGGCTTCCTGATCGTTAATAAGGCCTTTCTTGACCAGTAAATCGAGCAGGGCGCCATTGTCCTGGGCTCGCGCCGCGGCACTGCCAAGCAAGAGGCTGCCGGCCGCCACGACTAACATCGTTTTCTTGAACATGAATTGTCTCTCCGTTTTTTTGCGGCCAAAGCCGCGGGTGGTTGGTTTAGGCGCAGACGATTTCTCACCGTCTGCGGTCCGGATTTCTCCGGATGCGGGCAAGGCTAGAGAGCAATTGTTACAAACGTATGACGGTAAAGTAACAGTTGCGTGAAATTGGACGCCCTACGCAACCGCACTTCGATATCCCTGGGGATCGATGAATACCTCATCGTAGCCGACTCCCCGCAGAGCCTCCTGCAGCGCGTGCACACGCAGCGGGGCGACTGGCATTTCGTTAGGCGCAATCTCGACCCGTGCCCGCGTCCGAATTCCCTCTGCCACGTGCCGCACACGAAAGACGCGGAAGCCCAACTGCCGCACCGCTGCTTCTGCGCGCTCGATCATGTTCAGAACCGCCGCCGTCACCGGAGTGCCGTGCGGAATACGCGAACTCAGACATGGCTGAGCGGGAGCATCTGCCGTGGGCAACCGCATGGCGCGGGAAAGAGAGCGAATCTCGCTTTTCGTTAGGCCGACTTCTTTCAAAGGGGCGAGCACCGCGAACTCCACGGCCGCTTGCCGGCCGGGCCGAACCTGGAGCGCGTCGTCGGCGTTCTCCCCATAGGCGATGGCGCGATACCCGCGCTCCCGCGCGAGTGTCTCGAGCTTGGTAAAAAGCTCGGCCTTGCAATAATAGCAGCGGTTTACCGGATTACTGGTGTAGTGCGGATCCTGCATTTCGGTCGTCTCGACAATCTCGATCTGGGCGCCCAGCTCTTCGGCCAGCCCCGAGGCATCGGCCAGAGCCTGTCGCGGCAAACTCGGGCTGTCCGCGATGACCCCTAGGCAATTCCGGCCAAGTGTCTCGACCGCCACAGCCAGCAGGAAAGCGCTGTCTACTCCTCCGGAATAAGCGATGACCAGCGGCGCGCTTTTCCGCAGAAGCTCACGCAAGGCATCGCGTTTCATTCCTGCCGCGACGAGCTGTTCGGTCATGGCGAAGAATAACTCCGCCGGAAAGGCGCACAAGTTCAGCTCTGCGTCGGAGCCTCGGTGGTCGCCGAAGGACCGGCCATCTCGTCTTGCAGCTGCTTGTTGCGCTCGTTAAGGGTCTGCAGCCGCAGCTGCCAGCGGTGCAATTGGATCCCCAGCTGGTTTATATATCCGCTGATCTCCGTCCGCTGGGATTCGTTCTCCTTGAGGTGTCGCTGTAATTCCGCGCGCTTCTCGCCTGCCAGCGCTCCATTTCCTAGATCATTCGTCGAAGACGGTGAAGGAACTCGGATGGGCGTTCCGCAGCGCTCACATTTTAGCGTCATTCCCGCAGCAGCAGCATCTACGACCAACGGAATCCGGCAACTCTCACAATCGAATACGATGTCGTCCGCGCTCTCCTGGGAATGTGAGTTACCGATGGGAGATTGCATGCCTAGCATCCATTCTAGCAACCGCCATACCACCTTTTGAGACATGGTGTCGCCAATACGACCGTCGGACACTCAAGATAGCGACACATTGACGCGATAGAAGATAGCCTCTCCCGGAGGGTAATATATGTTAACTATTAAGCGAAAGGTATTTATGTTTCAAGACGTGTCATGGAACAGCGCCTGCTAAAGAGTTGGCGAAAGGATTTCTATATATAAATGGCTAAAGTTTTAGGTATTGATCTGGGCACCACCAACTCCTGCATGTCTGTCATGGAGGGCGGCGACCCTGTAGTTTTGGAAAATAGCGAGGGCGCCCGCACGACGCCCTCCATCGTTGCATTTGCCAAGAACGGCGAGCGACTGGTCGGCCAGGCGGCAAAACGCCAGGCCGTGACGAACCCCGCGAACACGGTTTTCTCCATCAAACGCTTTATGGGGCGCAAATTCGACGAGGTGCGCGAGGAGGAACATCGCGTTCCCTACAAGATCGTGAAGGCCGCCAACGGCGACGCTCACGTCCAGGTGGAAGTGAACGGAGAGAAGAAGGCCTTCTCGCCGCCGGAAGTCTCCGCGATGATTCTCGCGAAACTCAAATCTGACGCTGAAGCGAAGCTCGGCGAAAAGATCACCCAGGCGGTCATCACCGTCCCGGCCTACTTCAACGATTCGCAGCGCAACGCAACCAAGGATGCGGGCAAAATCGCCGGTCTCGAAGTGCTCCGCATTATCAACGAACCGACCGCGGCATCGCTCGCTTACGGTTTGGATAAGAAGAGCGACGAAAAGATCGCGGTCTACGACTTGGGTGGCGGCACGTTCGACATTTCGGTGCTCGAAATCGGCGATGGCGTCTTCGAAGTGAAGGCGACCAACGGCGACACGCACCTGGGCGGCGACGATTGGGATAATGTCCTCGTCGATTGGATCGTCGATGAGTTTAAGAAGGACTCCGGCATCGATCTCTCGAAGCAGCCGGATGCGATCCAGCGCATCAAGGAAGAGGCCGAGAAAGCCAAAATCGCTCTCTCCTCGTCGCAGGAATACGAAATCAACCTGCCCTTTATCACGGCAGACGCGAGCGGTCCAAAGCACATTCAAAAGAAGCTCACCCGCTCGAAACTCGAGCAGCTGACTGATTCGCTCTTCCAGCGTACGATCAAGCCAGTCAAAGACTGTCTGGCCGATGCGAAGCTCTCAGAGAAGGACATTAATGAACTCGTCCTTGTCGGCGGTATGACTCGTATGCCCAAAGTCATCGAGACGGCGCGCGAACTGATCGGCAAAGAACCTCACAAGGGTGTGAACCCCGACGAAGTCGTAGCGGTCGGCGCAGCTATCCAGGGCGGCGTGCTCAAGGGTGACGTCAAAGACGTTCTCCTGCTCGACGTGACTCCGCTGACTCTCGCGATCGAGACGGCTGGTGGCGTGGCGACCCCCATGATCCCGCGTAACACTACCATCCCGACCCGTAAGTCGCAGATCTTCTCGACTTACAGCGACAATCAACCCGGCGTGGAAATCAAAGTCCTGCAGGGCGAGCGTCCGTTGTCTCGTGATAATAAGAATCTCGGCACCTTCCACCTCGACGGTATTCCGCCGGCCCCGCGTGGGGTTCCGCAGATCGAAGTGACTTTCGACATCGACGCGAATGGCATCCTCCATGTCTCCGCGAAAGACCTTGGCTCCGGCAAGGAGCAGAAAATCTCCATTACCGGTAGCTCAGGCTTGAGCAAGGAAGAGGTTGAGAAGATGCAGCGCGACGCCGAGGCTCACGCCGAGGAAGACAAGAAGGCCAAGGAAGCTATCGAGATCAAGAACAACGCCGACACCCTGGCTTACCAGAGTGAGAAGCAGTTGAAGGATCTGGGCGACAAGGTGCCCGAAGACAAGCGCAAGCAAGTCGAGGAAGCCATTAAGGCCGTGCGCGGCGCAATCGAGTCCAATGACACCGACGCGATGAAGCGCACTTATGAGGACCTGCAGAACAAGTTTCAGGAAATCAGCGCCGACCTTTATAAACAAGCCGCAGCCAGTGCCGGTGCTACCCCTGGCTCCGAAGCCGGTGGAGGCCCCGGTCCACAAGCCGAACCGCAGACCGATGGTCCGCGCAAGGATCAAGGCGACGTGGTCGATGCAGAATTCGAAGTCGTTGACGAAGACAAGAAGTAACTCTCACACACAACAATTTGCCGATAAGCCACTCGCCCCGCGCGAGCAGCGACGGCAA
>JBPCLK010000051.1:0-7210 GCA_051003355.1 Chthoniobacterales bacterium
GAGTCGCTGAGGAGCCTTGCGCGACCAAGCCTGGCCAAGGAGAGTCTCGACCACTTGCGTCTTCGCCGCGGATAGCAGCACGCGTACGCCTCTGATCTGGCGACCCCAGTGCAGCGCTTCCAGAAAGTCGGGCTGCTCGACGAGCGCGCGCTCGCGCTGCTCATCACTCACGAAAACGTGCAGATATTCGCCGTCAGGCGGGGCGGTGGCAAAAATCTTTCCGCGGACTCGAAACGATGTGTATTGGAAATGAGGCTCTTCCGTAGTCTCTGGCAGTGACGCGGCAAACTGACGGATTTGATCGAGTGTCATCTGATCGGGCAGGTGTCGGCGCTCCACTGCTACGCTACATTACTGTGCTGCACTGACGTGAGATGTGTGAGCATGCAGAGTCAGGTTTGACTTACCCGGCGATAGGCGTCTGTAATGTATTCGTCCGCCTAAATCGGCGCTCCATTGAAGGTGCCGTTATTCTCGCCTCGACCCGTGACCCAAGCCATGTCACCCACTACGGCTGCATCTGTTGCCACTTTTGTCATTGAGGAATGAGTCAGACGACCCGAACCCACAACCTCAAGTATGCGGGCACGAGGAATAGGTCCCGCCTCTGGAGTAACCAACAGCCAATCGTCTGTGATGCACTCAGCGAGACGTTCAACGTCATTCGATATCATCGCCGCATTGAAGCGCTCCTCAAGATCAACGAGGAACTGTGGAATCTGCGTGGTGATCATGAGTTTGCCTCGATGCATTCTAATTTGCGTAACGAGAACAAGATTAGCCCGTGGGGAGGACGCGCATGGTGGCGGGATGTGAGGTTGAGCCATGGAAAACTTGGGCGTTCGCAAGCCAGTGGTTAGCTTTTCGCCGTCCAGCTTACTGGTTGTGTTTCGCTTCATCGTCGTCGCTAGTCTGCCGCATTTCTGGTGTGTCCTTACAAATCGCACAATGTTGGCCCCTGCGAGATTGAAGCACTCTTGCGATCGTGAAGACGGTTGCTGTGATGACTCCCCAGATTGCTCCTTGGGCGGCAGAGTAACGAAAATCATAGCCTTTGAAGAATTGTCCGGCACAGATGACGACGAAAGCTCCAACGAGAACAGTGAAAAAGCGCTTTATCCAAAAGCTAATACCCATTGGTGTAGCTCCTCGTGACTCCTAACGATAACAAGATAAGCCACCGCTGGCGAATGGAACGGACTGGCAAGCCGCCACATTGACCGTAGGCTGGAGGCTGAACGAGTCGCGCGAGTTCATCGATGGAGGGGACGGGAATGCCCTGTCATAAACGGCAGCCCGAAGGGGAAGCGAGGAGTGAGAGCTAATCAAAGCGGGCGTGGTGGCGGTATCATTATTCCCAAGATTGAGTTTCGCGACGCCAGCATCCGGGAGGCGATCGATTTCCTTCGTCAACAGGCGGTGGCCAGCGATCCCTCCGCGGAGAACAAACGAGGTGTGGATATCGTCCTGCGCACGACTTCGTTAGGCAAGGCCGAAGCGCCCGCGCCTTGCCATGAACTCGCGATCCACGGTCGAAAGTAGATCGGCAAGAAGAAGGCCGCAATCGCCCACTGCAAGAGAAGCCACTGGTTTTGCGCCCGCTACTCGATGAACGACCAGCCAAGAATGAGAACCGGCGTAGCGAACAACCCGGTAGCGGTTGCGGCTGGCACAGATGGGAAGGCGCGCATTAGGCCTAGCAACAAATAGACCAAACCCTCGTGCTTTGGGGTTGTGGTGGGTGCACGCATTGAGCGTAGGTCGCTTTCCAGGTCTGTCCAAAGCTGATCTCTGCGCTCAGGGACTTGAATGAAACATGCTTTTCGCTGGCGTATCCGATCGCTGGCCGGGATTAGACCCATCAGCGAGGTGAAGGTTTTACGCAGTGGCCTTTGCAAAATTCTGGCTTTCCGAGCCGGCTTCGCATCAAATATTCCGGTATGCCCCAGAAAATTGGCCTGACCATCGTCGTTTTTATCTGGGCCACAGCCGCTTTGGCGCAGGAACGCGGGCCGGCGTTTCAGCTCACGAAGATTACGCGCAACCTGATTTCAACGCCGGAATTCAACTACAGCGGCGCGGAGACTTTTCGCGTCAACACGCGCGATCGCTGGCTGGCGGTGGAAGTGGAATTCACGGCGGTGGCGGAATTTACCGAGGCTGCGACCTTCAAGTATTTCATTCTCATCAACGGCAAACTGCTCACGGGTGAAGTCACGCATGTGAATATCCTGGGCGGCCGCGATCGGCGTTCGGTCATGTATGTGCCGCCCAAAGCGCTCGCGCACGTGATAAAGAATCGGCCGTTGACTGCCAGTGCGGTCGAGAATGTGGCAGTTCAGGTATTGGTCGATGGGAACGTGCAGAGTGAGCTGAGTGCGGCGCGCTCACGTTCGCAATGGTATGCCGCGTTGTCCCCGGTGGCGGGTCTCGTCTTGAATAAAAACCAAACGCCTTTTGCGCCTCTCTACTGGGATCACTACGAGCAGATCAAACCGGCCGACGGCTAGAGGCGATCCATGCCGGCTGTTCCCCGCATCGTTAGTCTCAACCTCGGCTCGCAGACGCTCGGGCTGGCGGAGTTTTATGCTGAGACCAACGGCGGTCTCATCCTGGCAGGCTATCAGCTTCGGGAACTGGCGGCCGAACCGACCACGGAAAGCGAGCGGAACCGCCAAATCACGCAAGCGGTTTCCGAGATGATGCAGGCACTTTCGCTCAAGGGTGGGCCGGTCGATTACGCGGTCTCCGGGCAATCGGTTTTCGCCCGTTTTGTGAAGCTCCCGGCCGTCGAGCAGGAAAAGATCGAGCGCATCGTTACTTTCGAGGCGCAGCAAAACGTGCCTTTTCCGATCGAGGATGTGGTTTGGGATTACCAGCTCGTCGGCAACGGTGACGCGGAGAAAATCGAAGTCGTCCTGGTGGCGATCAAGGAAGATCTGCTCGAAGGCATCAACGAAGCGGTCGAGGCGACCGGCTTGGCGACCGCGCGGGTGGACTTGGCGACGATGACGCTCTACAACGCTTTTCGTTATAACTATAGCGAACTGACCGGTTGCTCGCTGCTCATCGACATCGGCGCGAGAACCACAAACCTTCTCTTCGTCGAGCCCGGCAAGGTCTTCACCCGCAGCATTCCGATCGGCGGCAGTTCCGTGACCGCGGCGATCGCGAAGGAATTTAATGAACCATTCGCCGCGGCGGAGTTGCGGAAAAAGCAGGATGGATTCGTCGGCCTCGGAGGCGCCTATGCCGAGCCGGATGACCCGAAAGTGGCCCGCGTCTCCCAGCTGGTGCGCAATACCATGACGCGGTTGCACTCGGAGGTGACCCGCTCGCTCAGTTTTTATCGCACCCAGCAGCAGGGCAGTTTGCCCGAACGGGTGTTTCTCTGTGGAGGCGCGGTGAGCACCCCGTACCTGCGCGAGTTTTTCCAGGAGAAATTGCGGTGGCCGATCGAGTTTTTCAATCCGCTGCGCAACGTCACCATCGCGCCGGCCGTTCCGGTGGAAAACGTGGCGCACTCGGCGCATTTGCTGGGCGAACTAGTCGGGCTGGCTCTGCGCAGCACCTTGACCTGTCCGATGGAGTTGAACCTGCGGCCGGCCAATGTCGTGCGCCGCCAGCGGCTGTCCCAGCGTCGCCCGTTTCTCGTTGTGGCCGCGGCTTGTTTTATCCTCGGTCTCCTCGGGTGGGGTTTTTATTTCCAGCGCGTCGCGCGGATCGAGGCGCAGGCAGCTGATAAACTGGAGTTCGACGTTGATCGAATGCGCACGGTGGAAAGCCGCGCGGCGAGCCTGCGCAAGGAGATGAGCGTGCTGGATGCGGAGGCGGCGCCGCTGCGGCAGGCGATCACCGAGCGCGGCGCCTGGGTCCGCATTCTCAATGATCTCAGCGCGCATCTCCCGGCGGAAAATATCTGGATCACCGAGTTGGCGCCGACCTCAGGCGGCCAGATCATCGGCGAGCTGACACCCGAGACTGCGCCCAACCCAAAACCGGTTCCAATTCGTACCGCAGCAGGAGCCCCGGGCGCTCCCGAGATCGACGGCGTTTTCGTTAGGGGGCTTTATCTTTCCAATCCAAAACAGCAGGAGATCGTGGTCGATTATTTTCGCAATCTTCTCCAATCCACGGTTTTCGAGGTGGATCCAAATAAGCAATCGGAGGTGATCAAACCGAGCACACCGACCGCTACGGAGTGGGCTTATCCCTACGAGCTGCGTCTGAGATTGCGCCAGCCTTTCGCTCTCCCATGAACTGGTTTCGGCAAAACAAATTCATGGGCGGCTTTCTCGTGACGGTCTCCATCGCGACGCTTCTGAGCCTGTTTTTCCTCTGGCACGCCAAGAGCGCAGCCGAAACCGAGCAGGTGCGACTCGACGCGGCCATCACTGAGCTCAATCGCCTTCGCGGCAGCACACCGTTCCCCGACGCGCAGAATCTCAGCAAGATGAAGGCGCAAACGGAAAGCTATCGCGTTTCCCTGCGCGCGTTGGAGGATGACCTGCGCCGCCGCATGTTTCCGGAGCCGACCCTCCAGCCTAACGAATTCCAGGCCCTCCTGCGACAGGTTAGTAATTCGGTCAGCGAACGCGCCCGGGCGGCCAAGGTGCGTCTCCCCGAGAACTTCAAGCTCGGCTTTGATGAATACGCGACTTCCCTGCCGAATCCAGAGGCGGCGCCGCGCCTGGGCGGTCAATTGCGCGCCATCGAGTGGATGGCCAACACGCTGGTAGATGCGCACGTCGATTCACTGGAGAACCTCGCGCGCACGCCTCTGCCGGAAGAAACGGCGTCGTCGTCGGAGTCAACTCCCGCCTCGCCGCAAGCACGAGGGAGCAGGAGCACGAAGCCCGCGGGGAGCAAGATGATCGATGCGAGCTCCATCCAGCTTGGTTTCACGGGCAGCCCCGCGTCGGTCCGCCGTGTCCTGAACCAGGTCACGAATGCGCCCGGCCAGTTTTACGTGATCCGCACCCTTCAGGAACGCAATCCGGCGGACAAGGGACCGAAGCGTGGTCTGGCCGCTGAACCAGTGCTTGTTTCGTCATTGTCTCCCGCGGAGGGAGCGCCCCATCCCGCCGGGGTGACTTTTATCGTAGGAGCGGAGCATGTGAGCGTGATTCTGAAGATCGAGATCCTGCGCTTCCACTTCACCACACAGGAGGCTCGTTAGGCATGGCCTGGCTTCGGTTGCATTACGATCGGGCGGCAGTCGTGGCGGCCGCCCTTTTTCTCGTCTTCTGCGCGCTCTTCATTTATCGGCAGGCTTCAACTGTCGATCAGCGCTTCGTTACGCTGCAAAATGTCCCGCCGCCCAAAAACAAGATCCCGGCCGGTGAAGTCTCGGAAATCGTCGCGGCCCGCATGCAATTACAGAAGCCGCCGCAGTGGACGGCGAGCGGCCGTTCGGGATTGCTGGTCCCGGAGAAACATTTCATCGGCGCGGACGGCCAACCCGCCACTCTCCAAAGCACGCTCCTGCATCCGCCCGTGCCTAACGATTGGCTGGAGGAAGCCGGGTTGCCGATCACGGATGCTGACGTCCTCAGTCAGGATCCTGACGGGGATGGCTTCACCAACCTGGATGAGTGGCAGGGGAAGACCAGTCCCACCGAACGATCGCTCCATCCGCCTTATCCTTTCAAGCTGCGCTTACGTTCCTTGGTCAAGGAAGCGTTCCCGCTCATTTTCTCCTCCTCGGTCAATGATGCCTACGCGATCAATAACGTCGATCCGAGTAAGCCGACTCAGTTTCTGCATGTCGGCGAGATGGTCGCAGGGACCAAATACAAACTGGCTGATTATCATGGGAAATCTGCCACCGATAAGTACGGAACCACGATCGACGTCTCGGAGCTTACGATCGAGCAGGTCGAGACTCACGACCAGGTGATCCTGGTCAAGGAGAGGCGGGCGGCGTCGCCGGAGTCAGTAGCGAACTTCGTTTACTCATGGGATGGCGCGGAGCAGACCTTTTCCGTGAAAAAGGATCAGGAGTTTTCCCTCAAACCCGAAGAGGAAACCAAATACAAGCTTCTCGACGTGCAGATCGACAAAGCCGTCATCATCGACACGCGTCGGCCTAACGAAAAAACCGAGATCGGTTTGGCCCAACCCTGAGTGCACCCCTGACACGCCCGCGAAATAATCGATTCCTTTATTTTCTTGCCGGGTCGAAAAGGCCTCGCTACAACGTCCCAACTCCCATGAATCCCCGATCGTGCTGCGTTTTCTTCTGTCTGGTGAACTTGGTTTTCGCGGCCCCGGGCTGGCAGGTGAGCGCGCAGAATGTGCGAAACATCGCCGAGCGCGAGATCGCCCGGCGACAGGCTGAGGTGCCGCAGGGGCAGGCCGCCTTGGAACGCGGGAAGATCGCGCTGGGTGCTCATGATTTTGCCCGGGCCCACGACGAATTTCGTCTCGCGGTGACTTTTCTTCCCGATGCATTGGTCGCCTCTGATCAACATGCGGCGGCGGTGGATGGTTTTTGCGACAGCGGGGTGAAACTGGCCGAGCAGCGGATCGCCGAAGGGAAATATGCCGAGGCGGAGCAGATCGTGCGCGAAGTCGTGAGCGATCGTTACGATCCAAATCGCCGCGAGGCGCTGAACCTTCTCGCTCACCTATCTGAGCCCGGCTATTTCAACAAGACGATGGGTCCGAAGTTCATCGCCAAGGTCGAGGAAGTGAAAAAGCTCCTGGGCGATGCGGAGAGCTATTACAGCTCGGGTCGCTACGACCTCGCCTTCAAAAAGTATGAGCAGGTGCTCAATCTCGATCCCCACAACGTCGCTGCGAGGCGCGGAGAAGAGCGCATCGATAATACCGAGGCTCGTTACGGCGAGCAGGCCTATAACGAGACACGCTCTCGTTCACTCTGGGAAGTGCAGAAGGGTTGGGAAGAACCGGTCCGGCAGTACGGACAAAACGTCGGTCCAATCAGCGACGCCTTCGCGCGGGACGCGGGTGGGACTGCGCGCATCACCAACAAGCTCAACAGCATCATTATTCCCAAGATTGAGTTTCGCGACGCCAGCATCCGGGAGGCGATAGATTTCCTTCGTCAACAGGCGGTGGCCAGCGATCCCTCCACAGAGGGCAAACGAGGTGTGGATATCGTCCTGCGCACGACTTCGTTAGGCAAGGCCGAAGCGCCCGCGCCTGCGCCGTTGCCCGAGACCGCGGCTCCGCCCTTGCCGGGCGC
>JBPCLK010000052.1:0-5859 GCA_051003355.1 Chthoniobacterales bacterium
CTCCAGCAAAATGGGAAGTTCCTGAGCGATGGGATTGACCAGGAAGTTGTTGAACATCAGCGCGCCGGCGAAGAGGAGGCCGAACAGGATGGGCTTCGCGCAAAGGTAGAACGATCCGAGGATCGAAGTGATCGCGACGAGCAACGCCAGAGACGTCCAGTTCAGCTGGGCGACTTCCTGCGACCGCAACCAGAGAAAATATCCGAGGGCTCCGATCGTCACAGCGATGCCGCCGAGGACGGTGGCGCGTCCAGTGAGTAGCGGACGGCAGTCACTTCGGAGGGACGAAAAGGCGAGGAGAAATCCAGCGAGGCCGAGCGCGAGCAAGGCCCGCGGCGGAGTGACAAATTGGAGCGCGGTCAGACGGCAAAGCCATCCCGGCAGACCGAAAAGTACGTAGATCGCAGCGAGGACGATAAAGGCGGCCAGGCTGCCGGAAAGCGGATCAAGCCGGCGCCTTTTCCACCAGACGAAGGCAAGGCTGGCCATGGCCGGGATCCAGATCGGGAAGAAATTCGAAGCCTCGCTTGTGTTAGGGAAAAGCGTCGAGCCGCCCCGATCACTCTCGAAAAAATTGGCCAGACCCGAGAGGAGCTGCGCCGTGGACATCGTCCCGCCGTGCCCGCGTCGTGCGCCGGGATAGCTTGTCTGCGCGATCGTTTCCAAGGTGGATCGGCATTCCAGGAACCATGGCCCCAGGGCCAGCAGAATGAGAAGTGCGCACGTTGCCAGCCAGGGCAGGCCTCCGCGGAAAGGGCGATCTCGTATTTTCCAGAGGTAACCCGCGCCCAACGCGAGCGCGAGATAGAGCAATGGGATGGCGAAAGGCGGATAGCAGCAAAGTGTGAAGTTCGCGGCGCTGCTGACGAACACGACGGCCGCAAAGGTTTTCTTCCAAAACGGCGCTGGCCCGAAGAAAATTTCCCCGTGAGCAGCATGACCGCCCACGAAGCGAGCATCTCCGGCAGCATGGTCGGACTGGAGAAAAACCATTGCACCATGCTCGAGTAAGTCACCGCCAGGCTACCGCAGATGGAGAGCAGAACCCGCCCGCCCAGCATGGTGCGAAAGAGCAAAAAAAAGGAAACGAGCAGCCCGAAAAGCTTCGCAAACCAGAACCAGGCGAAGCCGCCCTCCGCGTCGAAGATGAAGAAGCCCCAAACTGCGGCCGGAAAAACATCGTGTAATGACGCACCGGCACGCTCATGAGGAGCGGCGCGAGGCCCGCGCCTAACGAATGATTTTCGCGCGGCATCGGCGGTACGTGTCGCAGTTGCGACAAAGCCGCGGGCGTCCACACCAGCCACTCATCCGAACGCGTCAGGCGTGGCTGTGCCAGGAGGAGTCCGGTAGGTTCCTTGGTTTGCAGATCCTCCGCCCAGCAGACGGACGACGATCCATTCAGCCGAAAAGCGACACAGAGGAGAAACAAGACCGCACAGGCGGCGATGAAGATGAATGAGCCGTTCAGGCGCGAAGATCTGGCGGACGGAACCGCCGCGGTCACGGGCGCGGCCTTTGCCCGCAGGCCTTGACCGTGTTCGACATCAACATCGCGATGGTCATCGGGCCCACGCCGCCCGGCACTGGCGTGATCGCGGAGGTCTTAGGCGCTACTTCGTCAAAGGCCACGTCGCCGACCAGCCGGTAGCCGCGTTTTGCCGCTGCATCCTCGACTCGGTTGATGCCCACATCGATCACGACCGCGCCTTCCTTGACGTGTTCCGCCCTAACGAATCCAGGGCGTCCGATCGCGGCCACCACGATATCGGCCGAGCGTGTGATCTCAGGCAGATGGTGCGTGCGGGAATGCACGACGGTGACCGTCGCGTCGACCCCTTTTTGCATGAGCAAAAGCGCCATCGGTTTTCCCACAATCATACTGCGTCCGAGAACCACGACATGGGCGCCGCTTAGCTCGACTCCGCTCTCGCGCAGCAGACGCAGGCAGCCTAACGGCGTGCACGGCACAAAACCGCCCGGGTCGCCCAGGACGAGTTTCGCGATATTCATCGGATGAAAACCATCCACGTCCTTGGCCGGATCCAGCGCGCGAATGATGGCCGCTTCATCGATCTGTGTGGGCGGCGGCGACTGCACGAGGATGCCATGGATCGCCGGGTCACGATTGAGTGCGTCTACTTGCGCGAGCAGATCCGCCTGGGTCGTGTCGGCCGGGAGCTCGAGTTTGACCGAGTGCAGGCCAAGCTCCCGACACATTTTATCCTTCGAACGCACGTAAGCGCGCGAAGCCGGATCGTCGCCTATCAGCACCACCGCCAGACCAGGTGTCGTTCCCTGCGCCTTGAGCGCATCGATTTGGCCGCGTAATTCACGATAAACTTTCTCGGCCGTGAGACGCCCGTCGATCAATTTCATCGCCTCTCCACTAACTGCATCATGGCTTCCTGCAAACGTCGCCGTTCCCCTTCGAATGCCTGGTCGCCAGAGGTTGGTTCGACCCGGTGTGGTCGTCCAAAGATCACGCGTACCTTGGAAAACGGTTTCGGCAGGATGAAGCGATCCCAGCTTTTCACTCGCCAACAGCTCGAGTATTCCAGATTGATCGGGACGACCTGCGCGCCGGACTGTTGGGCGAGGAAGACAATTCCCTGGCCCAACTCGTAGGCTGGACCCCGCGGACCATCCGGCGTGATGACCACATCCTGCCCACCCGCGATGATCTCCGCGAGTTTGCGCATGGCGCTGGCTCCTTTTTTGGAACTGGAACCGCGCACTACCTCGAAACCGAAGCGTTCGACCAGGTCGGCCAGAATCGCGCCGTCCCGGCTCGTGCTGATCAGCGCCGCGCCCCGCCGTTTTGGCAGATAGCGTTTAATGACAAAAGGAAGAAGAAGAAGACGATTATGCCAGAGCGCGCCGATGTAACGTTCGTTAGGCGGAGTGCCGACGACCTGGGCTTGATCATCGATTTGGAAACGCAGAGTACGCGCCCAGAGCTGCAGGAGCAGATGACCAAAGCCAACCAGCCACCGCGCGCGCCAACCGTCGATCTTCAAGACTTCGAATCCCCGGCGCTCTCCTCTTTCCAACGGTAAGCGCGTGGGTTGGGCAGGCCGATCTGGTCGAGAATGCGCCAGACGACGGTGTCGACCACTTCGGCGACCGTGGCCGGGCGGTTGTAAAAAGAAGGGATGGCCGGCAGAATGATGGCGCCCGCTTCGAGGAGGGTCACGACGTTACGAGCATGGATCAAACTCCAGGGTGTCTCGCGCGGGACGAGAATCAGTTTGCGACGTTCCTTCAAGAAAACATCCGCGGCGCGCAAGAGCGCGCTATCGCTCGTGCCGGACGCGATCCGGCCTAACGTCGCCATCGAGCAAGGGACGATGACCATCGCATCAAAGCGAGCTGAGCCGCTGACGAAGGGAACATTAAGATCATTCTCCGCGTGCTGGGCTACGTTTTCTGGCACGATAAGTTTCTCGACTTCCTGCGCGGCGACCTGTTGGGCGTGCCTGCTCAGGACGAGGTGCACTTCGTTCGCCGAGGCGTCGATTAGATCGAGGATACGTTGCAGGTAGATCGTGCCGCTGGCTCCGGTCGCGGCGATGACGAGTTTCATTTCGCGCTTATAGAACCACAGATCGCGGGCGCACTCTAGGCCCGAGATTTCGGCGACTCACCGGACCTTAGAGGTATCCGCTGCCCTTAAGTTTTTTCGTGAGGTCGATCTGCCGGAGAAGAAGCTGTCGATAGATCTCGTGCGTTTCCTTATCTGGCTCGGCGCGGGTCTTCTTCTCCACCACCACGAGATCGTCGACCAACTCTCGCAGGGGAATCGGTTTGCCTTTCACTCGGCAATAAGTCCACGCGGCCTGGATGGCCGCGCCTAAGGCCGCACCTTCCGTGACGGCCAGGGAAACCGCAGGGAAGCCCAGCGCGTCCGCGGCGATTTGCCGCCAGACGGCGCTCTTGCTGCCGCCACCGGTCAGTCGAATTTCGGTCGGGACAATGCCCAATTCCTTGAAGCGCCGCAGGCCGTAAGCGAGGCCGAGAGTGACACCTTCCACGACGGCGCGCGCCATATAATCCGGCTTCATGTTCTGCACCGTAAGGCCGTGGAAAACGCCGGAGGATTTGGGCAGATTGGGCGTTCGTTCCCCTTGGAGATACGGAAGAAAGATCAATCCGCCCGCGCCGGGCGGGACGGCTTTGACTTGTGCTTCCAGAGTCGGGATATCCCAGCCAAATAATTCGCGCACCTGTTCTGTCGCGACGGCGACATTCATCGTGCAGATGAGCGGCAGCCAATGGTCGGTCGCGTCACAGAAAGCCGCCACCTCGCCTTTTGGATCGACGATGGGCTCCTTGGAGAAAGCGCAAATGGTTCCCGACGTGCCCAGGCTTACGGTGACGACTCCTTCGCGGATGTTACCTGTGCCGATCGCACTCATCATGTTGTCGCCGCTTCCAGCGCTGACCAGGGCATCATCCGCCACGCCCCATTCTTCCCGGAGAACGCTGCGCAACAAGCCGGTTGGGCGCTTCGAGGAGCGCAGTGGCGGCAGGACCGACGCGACTTTGGGATCGATGAATTTGAGGATCGGCTGGCACCACGCGCGCGTGCGGATATCGAGCAAGCCAGTGCCGGAAGCATCGCCGTACTCCATCTGGCGCTCGCCGGTCAGCCAAAGATTCAGGTAATCGTGCGGCAGGAGGACGCTCGTTAGGCGAGCGAAATTAGCGGGTTCGTTTTGCTTTAACCACAGAAGCTTCGGCGCGGTGTAACCAGGCAGCATCGGGTTTCCGATGCACTTGAGCATTCCTTCGAGGCCGCCGAATTCCTTGTTAAACTGCTCGCACTGCTCCTCCGTGGAGACGTCGCACCAGAGCTTGGCCGGCCGCAACGGCTCGTTCGCTTCATCGAGTGCCACCAAGCCATGTTGCTGCCCGCTCACGCCGATCGCTTTGATCTCGCTCCGGCGGTCCCCGACTTTCTCCAGGCACTCTGCGACCGTTTCGGAGGCGGCATCGATCCACGTTTTTGGATCCTGTTCCACATGACCCGGCGGCAGGTCTGCGATCGTCTCGATGGTACGCTGGGCCAGCGCGAGCACCTCGCCAGATTCCACGTCGAGGACGAGGCTTTTGGTGCTTTTTGTTCCGCTGTCGATTCCAAGGCAAAGCATGATGATAGATTCCAGACGGACGAGATTCGGATTCCTCCGAGTTTGAATTTATGTGCCGTTGGACGCAATAAGATAGCAATGATTAAAAAGCTTCTGCACACACGCTATCGCGTGACGGATTTGGAAAAAACGGTGTCATTTTACCGGGACGTGCTCGGTCTGGAAGAAGTGCGTCGCCATACTTCTGGGCGCGGCTCCCAGCTGGTTTTCCTGAAAGCGCCGGGGAGCGAGGAGGAAATCGAGCTCTGCAAATTTGATGAGAGCGGCCCGGTTTCGGTTGGCCCCGATCTCACTCACCTGGCCTTCGAAGTCGATAATATCGAGGAATTTGCCAGGCAGACGGCGGCCAAGGGTTATCCGCTTTCGGACGGCCCGCACCCGAACGGCAAGGGCGGCGCCATTGCCTTTATCGACGCGCCGGAAGGCTACGAAGTCGAGCTGATCCAGCGCGGCGACGATCGTTAGGCTTGCGCGGGCCCGCCTTTTGCTTCTACTATGGGCGTTATGGTCCGCGGAGTTGCTGCGCGCTTAATTTTACCGGCGGCGATCGGGCTGGCCCTTCTGCAGGGCGGCCCCGTCGAAGCCAAGAGTCGCGAGGTCCGTCGCGCCAAAGCGGTCTCTGCCAGCGACCTGACGGTTGCCTACCAGACCAACGACCTCGGCGATGTCACGGCGGCCGCTCCGCGCACCCGCGCTGTCTCCGTAT
>JBPCLK010000053.1:0-10161 GCA_051003355.1 Chthoniobacterales bacterium
GTGCGATGATCGTGTTGTCGATCGCTTTGTGGATTTCGCCGTTCTCGTAGGTCAGGCCCCCAAACATTCCCAGTGTGGTCACGGTGACGCCGCGATTAACGAAGAATTGGGTGACGTCCTTCTTGACCGCATCGGAGATTTCCTGCTTCTTCTCGCGCAAGGCATCGAGCGGATAACGAGCGGCGACTTCAGCGCTGATCTGCTGAATGCGGCCGCGCACTTCGCTGTCCATGACGTGATCGAGGGAGCCGCTCGGATACCAATAGAGGAACTTTGCGGCGTCCTCCTCGGCGATGAAGGCGGTGCAGGTAAAGCCCATGCTGAACCCAACGCTGTCGGCGCTTTCGATCCAAATGGCTTCGTTCTTGTTCGTAGTGCCGCTGTTGTTCTCGGCCGTCCATTCGCGGGTCACGGGCGAGCGGTTCACCTTGATCAGGCGGACCATCGGAATCCAGCGACCGCTCCAGACGATACGTCCTTCCTGCGACCAGCGATGGGTGATTTGGACCCGTTTCGCCGCCACTTTCAGGTCGCGCAAATACTGTTCCGATTGGAACTTGGCCTGGCTGCCCGAGTCGCCTTCCAAGGGAATGAGGAAGCCGGTTTCCGAGGTATCGATCTCGGCATACTCCGGCGTGTCGTAGGGACGCACGCACCCGCCTAGCGAAGCGCCAAGCGTGAGGAGCAGAACGAGGCTCAATTTTGGCAGGCGACGAATCTGGCGGAGTCGCGGCCAAACGAGCCAAAGCGCCGTCGCGATCAGAATCGCGATGACTTTTACCTGCACGCCCCAGCGAGCGGCCTCGAAGAGGCGCAAACGCAGGAAGGCGTCGTTCCCGCCGTTGATCTGGTCTACGGCCAAGGCCGTGGCCAAACGCGGTTCCAGCGCACTCCACCAGACGGTTTCGAACGCTGCTGCCACCACTAACACCAACCCAAACACCATTAATTTTCTAACGGTGCTCATAACACTAACTTTCTAAAGGGCTTCTTCGGCCCACGGCTCTCCTCTGCGGACGGAGATGCCTTTTCCTGACGAGTGTCGGGACGCTCTTGCGACAATCCTTGTCCTCGGTGTTTGCGCTTACGAGGTTAGCTGTCGGGCTGAGACCACCAAGTGTCCCTGGCGCCGCAGCGCCATACGCCCCGATCCGCTTGCACGGAAAATTCGGTTCCCCCGCTGACCGGGCCACTCGCCCGATCACTCAGCAATAACAAAGAACTGAAAAAAGCGTACGACCGAGTTTTACCGCTGCAAGCGGAATCGGAAGAAATCGCTCAGGGCTTGGCGACGCCAATGACGCCGCAAGCGACGCGACCACCCGCGTCGCCGGTCGGCTGCGTTTTCAAGTCGTCGGCTTTTTCGTGGACGATGAGGCCACGGCCGATGATGGACGTTTCGCCGCTCATCGAGATGATCTTGTCGGTCAATTCCAGGTGCGCTTTGCCGTTACGGTCGGGTTCGATATTACCGAGGTCGCCTTCGTGGCGTTTCTCGGCGTCGTGGCCGGCGTGGGGATTGTTAGTCGGATTGAAATGGCTGCCGGCTGATTTGCCGTCGGGCGAGGAGCAATCGCCAAATTCGTGAATGTGAAAACCGTGTTTGCCGGGAGTGAGTCCGGTCAGGTCGGCGACGACTTTGGTTTCGTCGCCCGATTTGGTGAAGGTGACGGTGCCTTCGACTTTACTGCCTTTGGTTGGGTGGAGAACGGCGACGGCCTTGGTCGGCTCGGCTGCGGTGGCGCTGAATGCGAATGAGCCCGCGACGAGCAGACCCAAAGAGAAAGGAATTAAGGGATTCTTTTTCATGGATGAATTTACCGCGGATGGGGAAGAATCGAAAGCGGAGGTGGCTCTCATCGCGCGGTCGCCGCACTAAGGCGGTTATCACGCTGGGCCGTTAGTCGAGCAGGCGCTGCTCGAGCCCGGCGTAAGCGTCGATGCGACGGTCGCGCAGAAAGGGCCAGTGGGTGCGGTGCTCGGCGACCCTTTTCCACTTCACGTCGGCGAAGAGGATTTCTTCGCGGTCTACGCTGGCTTTGGCGAGAATCTCGCCGCTCGGGGCGACGATGAAGCTTTGGCCCCAGAATTCGATCCCGTCGCCGCCGATGGGCGTCTCGTGGCCGACGCGGTTGACGGCCGCGACGAAGCAGCCGTTGGCGATGGCGTGGCTGCGCTGCATCGTTTCCCAGGCGGAATGCTGGGCGTAGCCGTATTTCTCTTTCTCCGATGGATGCCAACCGATCGCGGTCGGATAAAAAAGAATCTCCGCTCCGCGTAAAGTCGTTAGGCGAGCGGCTTCCGGATACCATTGGTCCCAGCAGACGCAGACTCCGATGTTACCGTGCGGGGTAGGCCAGTTGCGGAAACCGAGATCGCCCGGGGTAAAGTAGAATTTCTCGTAATACAACGGGTCATCCGGAATGTGCATCTTGCGATATTTCCCCAGGAGCTGTCCGTCTGTGCCGATGATGGCGGCGGTGTTGTGGTAAAGGCCGGCGGTCCGCTTTTCGAAAAGGGACGCCACCACGACGGCGCCGGTTTCCTGGGCTACTTTGCCTAACACCTCGGTTGACGGGCCGGGAACGGTCTCGGCCAGTTCGAAATTGGCGTGATCCTCAGACTGGCAGAAATACTGCGACCGAAACAGCTCCGGCAAACAAATGATCTGCCCGCCCAGCTCTGCGGCTTCGCGGACGCGTGCGACTGCTTTCTCGAGGTTGGCCTCCGGCTCCGGGCCGCACTGCATCTGGATGGCGGCGACTCTGGTCGTCGCGCCCGCCCGCGAGGGACGAGAAGCGCTGGTTGATTCTGTCATGGAGCGACGCGGGTTTCGGCGGTCTCGGACCGTGAGTAAACGAATTCGTTAGGATACGGAATCGGCTGGAGCAATCTTCGCGCTCTCGAGGGAGACGCGGCCTGTTGGTTTGCTCGCTTCACCGCCGGAGCTTCGGCTCACGGGAGTCGCGCCGATGGTATCGAGGACATCAAGGCCTTTGATGAGCTTGCCGAAGGCGGTGTATTGGCGATCGAGCGAGCTGGCGGTGCCGAGACAGATGAAAAACTGGCTGCCGGCGGAATTCGGATCGGCCGAGCGCGCCATGGAGATCACGCCGCGAACATGCGGGCGATCGTTAAACTCCGCCTGAACTTTGTAGCCCGGGCCGCCCGTGCCGTAGCTGCTCTCCTTGGTCAAATCTTTCGTGTTCGGATCCCCGCCCTGAATCATGAATCCCTTGATGATGCGATGGAAAGCAGTGCCGTCATAGAAACCATCCTTCACCAGCTTCTTGAAATTCTCGACCGTCTTGGGGGCGACGTCGGGCCAGAATTCCACCACCATTTCGCCGGCACTGGTTTTCAACACGGCAACTTCGTTTTGATTTGTATCCATAAAATGAGTTTTAGTTATCTGCCCGCGCGACTGCCCGGGGAGTGGTTTACTTGACGGAGTCCGCCGGAACGATTTTCACGCTCTCGAGCGCAACTCGCGTTTTCGGTTTACTTAATTGTCCATCGGGACCGCGGGTCACGGGTGTCTGACCGAGCTTGTCGAGCACATCGAGGCCTTTGATCACTTTGCCGAAGGCGGTGAATTTGTGATCGAGCTGGTTCGCGTCGCCCAGACAGATGAAGAACTGACTGGCGGCGGAGTTTGGCCTGTTAGTGTGCGCCATCGAAATCACGCCGCGGACATGCGGGTGTTCGTTAAATTCGTCCGGCACAGTCGTAGCCGGGCCGCCCTGACCCCAGAGAGCTTCCTTGGATGGATCTTTGGTCAGGGGATCGCCTCCCTGCACCATAAACCCGGAAATAATGCGGTGAAAAAGCGTGCCGTCGTAGAGGCCTTCGCGTGCGAGTTTCTTGAAATTCGCCACGGTCAGGGGCGCATCCTCGGGCCAGAATTCCACCACCATGGTGCCCTCGTTGGTCTTCAGCACCGCCGCTTCTTTCTGATCCGAAGCTTTTTTGGCTTCGGGTTTATTGGCGTCCTGCCCATAAACATTCGCCAAGCCGAGCGAGCAGACGAGCAGGCCGCAGAGCAAAGTGAATTTCATTCCAAACCTGTGACATGGATCACTCCGTGCTGCACTCGATTTTTCCGCGATCGCGATGACCTAGAGCTTCAGATAGAGGGTGCGGGTGCCGAAATCGATGATGGCGTTATTGCGCCGGAGAAATTCTGAGCCCAGGAGCCCGGCCACGGGGGGCTCACCTTTGAGCAGCTCGCCGTGAATCAAGCCCTCCAGGTTCATGACGCCAACTTCCTTGCCCTTGACCATGAGCGGACCGACCGCGAACCGGCGGATGACGGCCAGTTGCAGGCCGCGTTCATCCAAATTTACGGCGCCCGAGGTGTATCGTGTGTCGCGAGTTTTGAGCCGCATTTCCTTTACGAAAGGTCGATGAATCAGGGTGGTGAAAGCTCCGGTGTCGATCATGAGCTGGGCCGGCTTGCCGTTGAGCTTGCCGTCGACGTAGAGGTTCCAGCCTTTGGTCACGCGGATGGGCATGGTTTTCCATCCACGGTGATCGACTCCGGGCACAGTGCCTTTGGCATCCGGGTCCACTTTCATGAAGAGGATCTGTTGTTTGCAATCGACTACGGCCTCGGTGGGAAAGAGAATGTCCGCGCCAAGAATTCCGTCGAGCTCCTGTTCCTGGAACTCGCGGGAAGATCCGGCCGGGGCGCGCAAGTCGATGGCCACCATCGGCTCGTCCACCAAGGTCAGGGCGCCGAGTCGGAGCCGTTTGGCGATGGTCACCCGATTGAACCCGCCGTTGATCCGAAGGCGGGGAGGTAGCTTGGAGGTGCCGGGGAGTCCGGTCATGCCGAAATGCTTCCGGCGCGAGGACGCGATCGCGCTCACCGGCGCGCCGGTATCTACGCCGAGCAGAGCGGGCTTTCCGTTGATCTCCGCCCGGATCAGGAGGTGATTTTGGCTGGAACGTTCCAAGGGCAAGGCTTGGAATTGCGGATTATCCAGCGCGGGCTGTGGCCGCTTTTTCTCCGCGCCAAAGAGCGAGGCATCACCCAGGAAGAGGCCGGCGATGAGGAAAGCCGGCAGTTTTCCGAAAATGCGGCTCTGCGCAGAGGTCTTCACGCGGGCAGAGTAGCACGTTCGCAGCCGGGGGAAACTTGACCGCGACGCATCAATGCGCCGCATTTGCTGCAGCGCCCGGTCGTTCCCGGTGCGGCTCGTCGGGATGCCAATCCCAAACTAGAAACATCACGAAGAACGCGACTACGTAGGCGACAATGATAAACCAACCGTGCCGAAGCCAGAGCCCGACCGAGCGCGCTTCGGGAAACAGATTGGTCAAGGCCACGCCAGAGGAGGAGCCAAACCAGACCATCGAGCCCCCGAAGCCGACCGTATAAGCCAGAAATCCCCAGTCGTAGCCTCCTTGCTTAAGAGCGAGGGCCGTGAGGGGGATATTGTCGAAAACTGAGGAAAGGAAGCCTAGCCCGAGGGCCGAATGCCACGAGGCGGCGGGTAGTTTTTCCACCGGCATCATCGAGGCGCAGAGCACCAGCGAGAGAAGGAAAACGGAGCCTTTGATTGTCTCCGGCAGCACTTCCCAATCCGGTCGGCGCAGGCCGACGGACACAAGGATGGCCACCCAGACGGCCACGCCAATGAAGGGAAAATGATCGGCGTAACGCGGGAAGTTCAGGTTCACGGTCACGTTCGTCCCGATCGCGAGGAACAAAATGAGGAGCACGATGCCCACCCGGGTCCAGTCAATCTGAGTGTGCTCGTGAGAGCCACGTAGAATCGGGGAATACTTTTGTTGGATAATGGCGGCCGGGATTCCGAAAATGAAAAGTGCAACCGAGGCTGCGATGATCGCCTCGAAAACGACCAGAGGTGAAATTCCATCGATCCACATCATGGTCGTGGTGGTGTCGCCGACCACGCTCCAAGCCCCGCCGGCATTGGAGGCCGCTACGATGGCGGCAAGGTAGCCGATATGCACCTTGGCGCGGAAAAGCTGATGCGCCATGGCCCCACCGATCATGGCCGCCGCGATGTTATCGAGAAAACCGGAGAGCACCCAGACTATGGCCAGAAGAAGGAAAGCGCCTTTCCAATCATTCGGCATGTATTTTGGCAGCACCACTGGGACATGGCTCTTCTCAAAATGGCGCGACAAAACCGCGAACCCGGTTAGCAGGCAAAATAAGTTGAGCAAGATGACCCACTCGTGCCCAAGATGGAAGAGGAAGCCGCTCGCTCCGAGCCCTGTCTTGAAGCCGGTAAAGAAAATCTTGTAGAGCGCGATTGTGCACAAGCCGGCCAGTGCGACTCGAAGCGTATGGCGGTGAAAGATCGCGACGCCCAGGAGGGTCAATCCGAACAGGATAAAATCGATCGGAATTCCAAAAAGGAGCGGCACATCAGGCATGGCGGCGAGATAAGTGGCGATCATCACAGAAAACTAATCCCGGTCTCGGGATGAGACGAGGACGGGAGTTTCTCAACCAGGTGCTGCGCCGGCGCCTATTCGTCGTCGCCCGGGCTAGAGCGCGGTGCGCTCAATAATCGGAAATAGGCCCAGATCGTCGTCCCCCACACCAAGGCGAGCGACGACAACATGAATATCCAACCACCCGTAGTCATGATCTCTTAATTTCCCTTCCTTCGCCTGGCGTGTCGAGCCGCAACTCGATCGCGCGCCATCTCTTTTCACCGATCGCCACCATCACAATGAGCAAGACGATGACCACGCCGATCACCGCCACCGTCCCAAGCGCGACCGGATTACCGATTAGCGCTGCGGCTTCAGACCTGCCATTAGAAAGAATGAAGCCCACAAGGACGACGAGCAGGTAAGCCGGCGCGACATATTTCATAATGAAGAAAAACGGCCGCGGGATCTTCATCAGTGCACCCTGATCGAGCTCGGCCGCGCCATTTTCGATGCCCCAGACCCAGCCGAAGCAGATGATCTGCACCGTGGCGAGGAGGAAAATGCAGAAGGTGCCAACCCAGAAGTCCATGGTGTTGAGAGCGACCATGTCTTTGCTGAACCACATGACCCAAAAGGAGCCGAGGCCGCAGACAATGGAAACCATGGCGATCGCTTTGCCAGAGCTGATGTCGAGTGCTTCCTCGAAGAAAGTCTTCACCGGCTGCAGCATCGAGATCGAGCTGGTGATGGCGGCGAGGAAGAGGAGGAAGAACCACGCAAAACCAACCCAGCGTCCGATTCCGCCCATTTGAGCGAAGACGACCGGCAGCGTCTGAAAGCCAAGACCGAAGCCGCCTCCGACGCCGCTCGCTCCGAGAAAGACAAACGCTGCGGTGATCGTGATCAGGCCGCCAAAACCGACTTCGAAGAGCTCGTTCGTCGCGCTGGCCGTAAAACCGGAGAGCGCGATGTCGTCCTTCTTTTTCAAGTAAGAGGCGTAGTTCAAAATCACGCCGAACCCGACCGAAAGACTGAAGAAAACCTGTCCCGCCGCCGCCAGCCAAGTTTCAAAATCGCCCAACTTTGAGAAGTCCGGATTCCATAAAAACCCGAGCCCGTTTAGGACGTTCTGATCCGGGTGATCGGGGTGCGGCGTGCCGAGAGTGAGGACTCTTATCAGCACAACGACCGCAAGGATGGCCATGGCCGGAAGCGCGATCTGGCAGAATTTCTCAATACCGCCGCTCAGGCCACGGAAGACCAGGACGATGTTGATGGTCACTACAATGACCCAAAAAACAGCGCTCATGTTAAGGACGCCGTCGCTATTCGTGCCCGTGGCGTGCCCGAAGAAAACCGCCGCACTCTGCACCTGCTGATCGATCGGGCCGGTCAGTTGAATGCCACCGATAAGATATTCCCAGGCGTAACGCAGACACCAAGCCTCGATGTAGACGTAATACATGTAGACGACCATCGGCACGAGGACCGCAATGATGCCGAAGTAACGCGCAACCCTCCCGCGGCCGACCAGCCCGAGAATCGCCGGGCCGCTATGCAAGCCACGCTCGCCGCCGTGACGCGCCATGGCCCATTCTGCCCAGCCAATCGGCAGGGCGAGCAAAAGCAGCGCACAAATGTAAGGGATCATGAAAGCACCGCCGCCATGCGCCGCTGCCTGGCCCGGGAAACGCAGGAAGTTCCCCAGTCCCACTGCCGATCCGGAAACAGCCAGGATCACTCCGACCCGCGTACCCCATTCCATTGGTTTCTTTTCTGTGCTCATAAACGGATTTTTCCTGAAGAGGCGTCAGTCGTTACGGATTTCGGAAGGCGGGAGTTTCCTTGGCCCCACTCTTTACCGGCAATCGACACGCGGTGGCAACGACATTCTCGCCTCTGAGTGAATTCGTGGCCGTTACCCGGTTTAAGGGTCAGGACGACGGGCAGTTTCCAGTCCAGCTAGCTCCGCCGAAGGATTCACCAATTTGCTGCCAGCGAGTGAGCTGTTCGGGCACGAGTGGAAGACACTTCCCTGGCGCCTGGAGAAGTTCGGCAAGGTCGGAGGAGCCAGCGTCGCCAGATCGGTTCTGCGCTGCGATCGCCGACAGGAGCTTCGAGAATTTTTGCGGCTTGGACAAATCGGGCGTCGCTCGCTTGCTGGCCTGCATATCGGTAACGGAGCGGACCAGTTCGCCTCGATCATTCGGCGCAGTGTTGGTCACCGCCAAGAGTCGCTGGAAGGTTAAATGCATCGGGAGCGTGGCGAATTGAGCCGAGAGATCGTCCGACAGATCGGAGCCGGGCGTGACCGTCTTTCCGGACCGCAACAGGCTCTTCCATTCGTTCTCGTCGAGATACCCTAGCTCGCAGCGGTAATCCGTCCTGGGCGCCTCGACATCAATGTAGGTATGCCCGGCAAAAGGATTGATCTCTCGCGTGGCCTCGACCGATTCATCGCCGCGCACTACCCGGACCTGCACCGGACGGGGAGCATCGAGGCCGGCCCTCTCGAAAAGTCGGGGCCAGCTAACATCCCAATAAATAAACAGTGAGCGCGGATCCCGGGCGACCACATAAAGAGAATCCGGAACATCAGACTTCGGCGAAACGACAGAATTCTCTCCATTTCCGTCATCGACTGGACTCATACCCACGACCGGCTCGTCAGAAATCCGGAAGCCCGCACCACCGGGTACCTCTGTAACTGGAGATGATTGAGAATCTTTCAAGCGATAGGCCAGCCCCGTGGCTGAATTAACCTGAGAGCCTAAAGGGAACAAGCCGAAAGCGGAAGTTCGCGCGGCGGCTTTGGTTAAACGAGCACCGCTCAGTTCATTAGCTTTGCTTCAACTGGCGCGGCGGCATTCCTTGGCTAAGTTCCGCCGATGCCTTCCGAGACGATCCAGCTGCGCGGTCACATCATCGATTCCCTTATTTTGCCCAAAGTGCTCGATGAAATCATCGCCCGCGGCAGCACGTTTAAAATCGGTGAAATCCGCATCGGAGAGCAGCGGGCCGACCAGAGTTTCGCCCGCATCGAGGTGACCGCACCAACTGGCGACGAGCTCGACGAGTTGGTCCTCCACCTGCGACAGCACGGCGCTGAGGTCACCGCGAAAAAGAATGCGCAACTGGCGGCGGCACCGGCCGACGGTGTCTTCCCGCAGGGCTTCTACGTCACGACCAACCAGCAGACCTTCGTGCAGCTCGAGGAGGGAGAATTCGAAGTCACTCCAGCCTTGATGGATAGCGCCATTGTGGTGGACAAAGCGGCGAAAACCGCCACCGCGACGAAGTTTTATGGTGTGAAAAAAGGTATGGAGGTTGTGGTCGGCCACCAGGGCTTGCGCGTCGTTCCGCTGCAGCGCTCCTCCACCCGGAGAGACGTTTTCGAGTTCATGGCCAGCAACGTCTCGATCGAAAAACCCAAGAGCGCGGTCATTCGCGGGATGGCCCGGGAATTCCAGCGCTCTCGGGAAGAGAACGGCAAAATCCTTGTCGTGGGCGGACCGGCCATCGTGCATACCGGCGCGGCCGAGCATTTCGAAAAATTGATTGACTGGGGATACGTTCAGCTCCTTTTCGCGGGCAACGCGCTCGCCGCTCACGACATCGAGAATGCGCTTTTCGGCACTTCTCTCGGAGTGGACCTCGAGCACGGCGCCCTCACCGATCATGGCACGCAGAATCACATGCGCGCGATCAACGCCATCCGCGGTGCTGGCGGGATCAAGGAAGCGG